>CAYZJD010000020.1:15094-23006 GCA_964478455.1 uncultured Solibacteraceae bacterium
ATGTAGTTCGGAATCACTTGCCGGAATGCGCTCGCCACCACCGGCGGCACGATCTGCTCCTACAGTGGTTGCGGCAGCGTCGCATGAATGTAGTCCAGCCGCTTCGGATCGATGCGGTACCGGACCGCGATGGCCAGGCTCACTGCCAGGCCCTCCTTCGTTTGCACCTTCAGGGTCTCGGCCTTCTTCTTGAGGTCTTCGACCACAGCCGTCGCAAACACACGGTCACAGGCGTCGTATGTTTCCACTTGCTGGACCAGTGGAACGACGAAGTGCGCACCTGGGTATAGCGTTCCTGGCAGCGTACCCGAAATCTGGCTCACGCGTACGCCCGCCCTTCCGCTCGGCACCACCACGATGCTCAGCCCGGCAAGCAGCGGCAGCCAAGCGAGCGCCGCCAGCTTGCCTGCCTCGCGCCACCGCACCGGCGGAGGCAGCGCCTCTGCCGTCCTCTTCCTCCCGTAAGCCTTGTACAGGTCGTTAATCAGAATCCATGCGGCGGCGGCGAACAACCCGCCGGCGCTGATCAACAACAAATAGCGAAGCAGCAACATCGTCCTATCTCCTTTCTTAACTCCTGGGTCTTGGCCATGAGCTCTCAATCCCCGGCTCCTGAGGTCGCCGTCACGGCGGGAACATGCGGGCCGTCCCCATCGCTGTCCCCGTCGAAGATGCGTGCGACTTCCGCGGTGCGCTCCCCGTGCAGTTCCACCATGTCGCCCACGCCGACCATCTCGAACAACTCTTCAACGTCGGCGTTCCGCATCCGGATGCAGCCGTGCGAGGCGGCGCGTCCGATCGAGCCCGGCACGTTCGTCCCGTGGATGCCGTAGCCCTTGCGGCTCAGGCCCAGCCAGCGGGTGCCCAGCGGGTTCTTGGGTCCTGGAGGCGTAACTTTCCCAGGAACGTAATGCGCGGGACGGGCGACGCGTATGACGATCGCGAACGTGCCAGTCGGGCTGGGTGTATCCAATGCGCCCACCGCGGTTCGCCAGATCCTCACCACCCGCCCGTCCGCGATCAACGCCAGCTTCCGGTCGGGGATGCTGACCACGATCCGGCGGCGCGGCCTGCCCTGTCCATCCTCGGCGAGAGCCTCCGTCGCCGTCAGGACGCCGATGACCGCCAGCTTCCACCAGGTCCGATCCGCTCGCCGCATCTTCTTTTCTCCTTGCGCAGGAGGCAAGTACACGACGGGAGCCAGATCCTATCTAATTGAAAAACGAGGCTTTATGTCGACCGTTCGCGTGCCTGCCGTGACTCGGGCGTCTACCGGCTGACACGCTTCAAACCAGGCCAATGCGCTCGAGGAAGCCCGCTGCTACGTCGGCCGCGCGCCGGTGTTCCCCGTCCACCTGGTGGTTCAGCTTGCGCATCGTCTCGTTCGAAAGCCTGCCGGAGAGTTCGCCGAGCGCCCGCCTTGCGCGCCCCGGCAGCCCGCCGTGAACAGCGAAGGCGGCCTCGTAAGGGGGGAAGTAGCGCCGGTCGTCCTCGAGCACGCGGACATCCAGCGTGGCGAGCAGCCCGTCGGTGGAATTGGCCGCCACCATGTCCACCTGTTTCCGAAGAAGCGCCTGGTAGAGTAACCCCAGGTCCATCGTCTTCGGCGATTCGCTCAGCTTGAGGCCGTATGTCCGCATCAGGCCGTCGAGCCCGTCCGGGCGCTGCTGAAACTCGTAGCCCATGCCCAGCCGCCAGGACCTCCGTGCGGCCTGGGACAAGGTGGTGATCCCCTCGGCCCGGGCGTCTTCGCCGCGGATCACCATCGCGAAGGTGTTGTTGAATCCCAACGGGTCGAGCCACTCGATGCGCCAGCGAGCGCGGTACTCCCTTCGCACCCGCTCGAAAACGGCAGCGGCATCGGAGGAAGGCGGAAGTTTCAGCACGGCGGTGAGCGCCGTTCCGCTGTACTCGGGATAGAAATCGATTTCGCCGCTCACCAGCGCCTGGTGGGCCAGCAGCGTTCCCCCCAGGTTCAGCCGTTTGTCGACGCGGACTCCGAGACGCCGTTCCAGGTGCCGGGCGGCGATCTCTCCGAGAATCACTTGCTCGGTGAAGTGCTTGGCGCCCGCGCGCACTTCGCGCCGCCGCCCGCACCCCGGCGCCAGCGCGGCTACAGCGCCAGAAAGTCTCGACGGTCCACTTAGCCTCCGGCACAACCTCAACGTTTGCCGCCTGCGCGTAGATCCTCCTCGCTTCGGTGGGATCCACCGGTTTGCCGGCTGCATCCACCGCGCCCGCCAGCCGCACGCGCCGGGGCGCCAGCGACGCCGCCAACTGGGGCAAGTCGGTCTT
Source organism: uncultured Solibacteraceae bacterium (assembly GCA_964478455.1). Classification (GTDB taxonomy): domain Bacteria; phylum Acidobacteriota; class Terriglobia; order Bryobacterales; family Bryobacteraceae; genus CAYZJD01. Next base: position 17,390 of record CAYZJD010000020.1, read on the forward strand.
GGCCAGTACGCCTTGCACGAAGTTCGCGAACGGATGCGTGTACTCTTCCGTCTCGACGATGCTCCGGTACGAGATCAGGCCCCCCGCAAGATACAGCGAATCGATTCCAGGGTCGAGCGCCGCCGCGAACACCGCGGGAACCGTCATCTTGCCGGAAGCCGCCGCCACCACCCGGCGCCCCTTTGCGGCTTCGTGCGCCCGCATGGCCGCGGCCATCCCCAGCAAGTCAGTCACGCGCTGCCCCACGAGCGGCTTGCCCAGGATCAGCGAACCCCAGGCGTAGTTCTCCTCGTCCTGATGCGGCCCGGTGTAGTGCGGCGCGCCACGCCCAAACTCCGGCCGCAGGTCGCCGATTCCCCGCAGATCCGGGAGGCAGACGACCAAGCCCTGGGCCGCGAGTTCCTCATAGAAGGCCCGTGCGGAGCGCAGGTTGCGCCCGCCCGGTTCGAGAGCGATCAGCACAGGCCGCCTCGGATCGGGCAGTCTGGGAACCAGCAGCCAGGCGGGAATCCGGACGCCCAGCGCGGATTCCACCTCAATAGCCTGGACCTCCGCACTTGCGGCTTTCGCGCGACCCGCCACTACCGCGCGGGTCTGAGCCCGCGGTTTATCTACGCCTAGCAGCTCCGCCAGGTCCGGCCGCTTTCCCGGAGTAACGATCGCCGCCGCCCGCGCGCGATTCAGCCGGAACGGCGTCACACTCCCGAAGTCACGCACCACGTTTCCCGTTGGCCCCACCCACAGCGTCTCGTCCTTCTCGACGGCGGTTGCCGGCTCTTCTAGCGGATCCGTTTCGCCGAGCAACCACCGCCGGAACCACGCGTAGACCTTGACTCGCAGATCAAGGGAAAGCGTGTGCGGAAGCGGCGTGTCGTCCCACGCGAGGTGGTCGGCGTGCCCCAGTACCCGGTAGACCTGCCGCAATTTCTGGAACTCCTCCCAGCCGCTGCGGATGTAGTTCGGCGAGTACGTCCCATAGAAGTCCTTCGCGCTCACGAGAACCAGCAGCGGCTTGGGGGCCAGCGGATAGAGAACGTCCCAGCGATCAAAACCCAGCGGGCCGCTTCCGAGGAAGTTCTGCTCGGCGTCGTCGGTCGAGCCCGGCGGAATGAAGCCGGCGCACGCCACGTTCTCCGTGTTGCCAGAGGAGACCACGGCTGCCGCCAGCCGGTCGTCCACGGCCGCCAGGAACATGGTGAGCGTTCCGCCGCCGGACTGCCCCGTCGAGGCCAGCCGCTTGGTGTCCACCAGCGGATGCGCGGCCAGGTAATCCAGGCTCCGCACCGCGTCCCACACCTGCATCCGCGTCGCCGTGTCGCCCGCCAGCAGCATCTGCCGTCCCGGAACGCTGTGCTCGTCATCGGCCGAGCCAAGCCGCGTGAGCCAACCGCCCGGCCTCGGGTAGTAGGTACGCTCCCCCTGCCCCATCGGGTCGAAGGCCAACACCAGGAATCCGAGTTGCACCAGCCCCTGGCAGCACCGCTGGTAACTCTCGTACGACTTCCCGTTCAGCGAGTGACCCATCTGAAACAGCACGCCCGGATAGGGTGGCCGGCCGCGCTTCGGGATGTACAGGTTCGCGGGGATGTGAAGGCCCGGCCGGCTCTCGTAGACGATCTTCTCCACCCGGTAGTGCTCGCGCTCGAACGAGCCGGTCGTCCGCGCGTTCAACGATGTTCGTTCCGGCATCCCTCCGGCGAGTTTCCAGAAAGTCTCCCGCGCCCAGCGCTGCCGCGCGCGAACCGCGTCCGTCGTGGTGAGTTTCTTGAGATCCGCGTTTCGCTTGTGGTAGGCGCGCTCGGCGAGGCCGCGCAGATAGTCCGGCAGAATCCGTGGATAGTCCCGGTAGGCGACTCCGGGATACTGTCCTTGCGCATGCAGCCTGGCGGACAACAGCGAGACAGTCGATGGCGCAAGAAGGAAATGGCGGCGGGTCATCGGGTCTTACGATACCACCGCGCCGCCGCGGTTCTCACGCTCGCGCGATCTTCGTCTCCACCCACCCGAGTCCGCCATCGGCAACCAGGGCGAGCGCCGCCGCCGGCACCGCTCCCGCCAGGATCTGGGCGCTGTCCACCGACGCGATGCCGCGGAAGATGAACACCCCCAGTCCCCCGCCTCCTATGGCCGCTGCGATGGTGGCCGTTCCCACTGTCGTCACCGTCGCCACGCGCAGCCCCGCCAGGATCGTGCGCGCCGCCAGCGGGAACTCCACCTGCCACAAGATCTGCCGTGAGGTCATACCCATGGCGAGAGCGGACTCCCGTACAGCCGTATCCACGCTCAAGATGCCGGCGAGGGTGTTTCGCAGAACCGGCAGCAGCGCATAGAGGACCAGCGCAACGATAGCCGTTCGTTTCCCGATCCCGCCAACGAGCGGGATCGGCAGCAGGAAGCCGAACAGCGCCAGGCTCGGCACCGTCTGCAAAACGTTCGCGAGCCCCATCACCCACCGTCTCCACGCCGCGCGCCGGGTCAGCGCCACACCGAGCGGAATCGCCACCCCGGCGGCGATCGCCATCGCCGCGAGCACGAGCCAGACGTGCTCCAAAGTGAGTTCGAGGATCTCCTCCACGACGCCGCGTCCCATCAGCCCTCTTCCTTCCACCGGAGGCAGGCAAGAAAACCCTCAACTTCCGCGCCGCGCGCCTGCAAGAACTCCTCCGGCGCGCCGAGCACCTCGAGCCTCCCCTCGTGCAGCAGCCCGATGCGCGTACCCACCAGCAGCGCCTCGCGCACGTCGTGGGTCACGAAGATCGCCGTCTTGGCGAGGGACCGGCGCAGGGCGAGGAACTCGCGCTGCGCCTCGACGCGCGTCACCGGGTCCAGCGCCCCGAAGGGCTCGTCGAACAAGAGCAGGGGCGGGTCCGCCGCCAGCGCCCGGGCTACGCCCACTCGTTGCCGCTGTCCGCCCGAAAGCTCCCGCGGATAACGGCCGCGAAACTCCTCCGGCGCCAGCCCCACCTTCTCCAGCAGTTCACGAACCCGCGCCTCGATGCGCCCGGTGTCCCAGCCCTCCAACCGCGGCACCAGCGCGATGTTCTCCTCCACGGTGTAGTGCGGAAACAGGCCCACTTCCTGGATGACGTAGCCGGTGCGGCGCCGCAGCCGAATCGGATCCCACCCGCGCGTCGACTTCCCAGACACCAACACCTCGCCTTTGGTGGGAAACAGCAGACCGTTGACCATCTTCAACGCCGTGGTCTTCCCGGCGCCGCTGCGGCCCAGCAGCACCAGGGTTTCGCCGGCCCGGACTTCAAAGCTCAGGCCGCAGAGAACGCGCTTGCCGTTGATGTGATAGGAAACGTCGTGAAAGGAGACGGCGGCGCTCATGCGATTTCCGGGATCTGCTCCAGCGTATCCTGGCGGCAGGCTTCCGTCCAGATGGTCCCGCCGTTTCTCAGTTTGCCGGCGGCCGCCGGCGTGCCCTCACCCCATCGCCGGCACAAATGGCCGGTCCGACTGCTGCCGACGGAACGCCTTAGCCCACACGCCGGGGATCAGGGTCCCGCATCGCGGACAGCACCCTCCCGCCGTCAGCCGGTAGTCCCGGATGCGGTAGCCCCGCCGGCGCACGAGCCCCTGGCCGCACTGCGGGCAGCGCGTGTCCTCCAGATCCCCAACCATCCCGGGCAGATTGCCGGCGTAGACGTAGCGCAACCCGGCGCTTTGCCCGATCCGCCACGCCCGCTCCAGCGTCTCGGGCGGCGTGTTCTGCGGGTCCGTCATCTTGTAGTCCTGGTGGAACGCGGTCACGTGCCACGGGATGTCCGCCGAGATGCCCGCCAGGAACTCCGCGATCTGGCGCAGCTCGGCGTCCGAGTCGTTGAATCCGGGGACCACCAGCGTCACCACTTCCAGCCAGAAGCCCATCTGGTGAATCAGCCGGAGACTCTCCAGGACCGGCTGCAACCGGCCGCCCAGCTCGCGATAGTGCCGGTCGTCGAAGCTCTTCAGATCGACCTTGTAGAGATCGGTCCACGGCCGAAGGTACTCGAGCACCTTGGGCGTGGCGTTGCCGTTCGAGACGAACCCGGTCAGCAGCCCGCGAGCTTTCGCTTCCTTGAAAACGGCCACGGCCCATTCGGCCGTGATCAGCGGCTCGTTGTACGTGCTCACCACCGCTTCGGCGCCCGCTCGCTCAGCGCCGCGCACCAGTTCCTCCGGAGTCGCCTGGTAGGGCGGAGAGACAGCGTGTGGATCCCGGATGGCCTGGCTCGTCACCCAGTTCTGGCAGTAGGCGCAGTGCAGGTCGCAGCCGAGCATGCCGAAGCTGAACGCCGGCGCGCCAGGCTTGACGTGGAAGAACGGCTTCTTCTCGATGGGGTCGCAAGCTATGCCCGCCACGTACCCCCACGGCACGTACAGCTTCCCGTCGCGGTTGAAGCGGACTTTGCACACCCCCGGTTGGCCGTCGAAGATGGGGCAGCAGTGGCCGCAGGCGTAGCAGCGGATCCGCTTGTCGTCGATCCGCTCCCAGAGATCGCCCTCCCGGACGTTCTCCGCCAGCACTTCCGCGAGCGTCGGCACGGCTACCCCCAGTATCGCTCTACCCGCGCCGGGCGGAGATGTGGCTCTGGATCTGTACCGTTGCGTTGCGTTCCTGGCACAGCAAATCCTCGAGCGTCGTGCTGCCGAGCACGCGGTCCAGCGCGTTCTGCATCGCCCGCAGCAGCGGCCGGATTGAGCAGTCAGCGGAGTGAACGCACTGGCGCTCGACGCCCGAGTGGCTCTCGCAGAACTCGGGGCTGAAGAACCGCCCGCCCAGCACCTCCAGCGCCTCGCGAACGCTGATCTGGTCGGCCGGCCGGGCCAGGCGGTAGCCGCCGTCCTTGCCGCGCACGCTTTCGGCCAACCCTGCCAGGCGAAGAAGCCGCAGCAGCTTGGCGGTGTTGGCTTGCGACAACCCCTCCGATTCGCTGATTTCGGGAATGGTCACGCTCGAACGCCGGCCCGCGCGGGCCATCCGCAGCAGGCACCGGAGTCCGTATTCTTCCAACGCGCTGAGTTTCATAGCCTCAGCGGAAACGGCGGATGCCGCCGGGCGCGCTAACGGCCGTAATAGGCGGCGTTCTCCGCCGCGAAGTGCTGCCACTTCTCCGGCAGATCGTCCAGCGTGAAGATCGCCGAGACCGGACACACCGGCACGCACGCGCCGCAGTCGATGCATTCCACCGGATCGATGTATAGCATCTTTGCCTCGGCGAAATTCGCCTCGTCCTTCTTGGGGTGGATGCAATCCACCGGGCAGGCGTCGACGCAGGCTGTGTCTTTGGTGCCGATGCAGGGTTCTGCAATCACATATGCCATGAACGTTTCTCCAGATAGCGCAACTCCGGACCCGCTTCACCGGCGGGCTGAAGCGGCGGGACCTTCCTGGTCTGACACGCCGACGTCACGACGGGCGCCGCCAGCACTCTCCAGAATTGCGGGAACCAGAACTAACCCAACTCTACCCAATGTGTACCTCGAAGTCAACTTTCGACCGGTGTCGTGGTGTCGTGGACGCCGTCAGCGAGCGACCACCGGCGGGCCGTTCGCGCCTCCATCGCCGCGACCCGGTCCAGCTTCGGCAGGTTCCACGGTTCCACCGCGGTTCCCATGGTTCCTGGCTAGC
>CAYZJD010000021.1:0-22833 GCA_964478455.1 uncultured Solibacteraceae bacterium
AGAACTATCCCCTGCATCTCATGAATCATCCAGCGTCCCCTGATATCGGTGTGGAGGCGCAGATCGCCTCCGCGGAAGATGCCACCTTCGCCGAGATCCTCTCCGAGTACGAGCAGTCCCAGCGGGGCGCTCCTCGGGAGAGCCCGGATGCCCGCAATGGCCGCGTGATCGCCGTCACCGGCGACTCCGTATTCGTGGACGTCGGCCTGAAGATGGAAGGTATTCTTCCGCTAGAGGCATTCCGCGACAAGAAAGGGGAGATCAGCGTACAGCCGGGAGACACGCTCCAGGTGAGCGTCCGCGGCCGCGATGCGGAGGGGTACTACCTCCTGTCGAGAATCAAGGTCGAGCGGCCAAAGGACTGGACGTCGCTCGAACGGGCCTTCGCCGGCCAACAAGTGATCGCCGGAACGGTGACCGGTGTGGTGAAGGGCGGGCTCACCGTTGACATCGGCGTCCGCGCCTTCCTCCCGGCATCTCGCAGCGGAGCCAGGGAGCAGGCGGAGATAGAGGCGCTGGTGGGCCAGGAAATCCAGTGCAAGATCATCGAACTCAACGTCGCCGAGGAAGACGTGGTTGTCGACCGGCGGGTGGTGCTGGCCGAGGAAAAGGCTCAGGCCAGGCAGAGGCTGCTGGAATCGCTGCGGGAGGGCGATGAGATCGAGGGCACGGTTCGGACGCTGACGCAGTTCGGGGCGTTCGTCGATCTGGGTGGAGTGGACGGCCTCGTGCACGTCACCGACATGTCCTGGGGCCGTGTCAATAAGCCCTCGGACGTATTGAAAGTCGGTGAACAGGTCCGGGTGAAAGTTCTGAAATCGGACCCCGTCGCCAGGAAGATCTCTCTTGGGATCAAGCAACTGAGTCCGGACCCTTGGATCAGCGCCGGACAGAAGTTCGCCGCCGGCCAGCGGATGCGTGGCAAGGTGGCTCGCGTCACCGAGTTCGGTGCGTTTGTGGAGTTGGAACCTGGAGTGGAAGGCTTGATCCACCTCTCGGAAATGTCCTGGTCGCGCAAGACTCCGAAGCCTGGCGAGATCGTGAAGCCCGGGGAGGCCGTCGAGGTCGTTATCCTGAATGTCACCGCCGCCGAGCGCCGGATTGCCTTGGGCTTGAAGCAGGCGCTGGGGGACCCCTGGGAGGAGATCGAGGCGCGGTTTCCGGTGGGCAAGGTCGTTGAAGGGCCGGTCGTGAGTCTCCAGCCGTTTGGAGCCTTTGTCGAACTCACGGACGGGGTCGAGGGGATGATCCACATCGGCGATATCAGCCGGGAGAAGCGTCTCAAGCATCCTAAGGAGATCCTGTCCCCCGGCCAGGCGGTCAGGGCGGTGGTGCTTGAGATCGACCGGGACAAACGCCGTCTCCGCCTGGGCATGAAGCAACTGGAGCCGACCACGGCTGACGAGTACATCGCGGAGCACCGGACGGGGGACATCGTTACCGGGCGCGTCGCGGAGCTGTTGGGCGGGTGGGCCAAAGTCGAACTGGGAGAGGGTATCACGGCCAAGTGCCCGGTGCCGCAGCAGCCCGAGGCGGGAACTTCGGCCCGCGCGGAAATGAGGAGAGCCGACCTGGAAACGCTAACTGCCATGCTTTCAACAAAATGGAAGCAGGGCAGATCTTCGGCGGCTCCCCACCCCGAGCCGGTTCGCACCGGCCAGGTCCGCAGCTTCAAGATCGTGTCGCTCGATCCCGCGGACAAGCGGATTGAACTGGAATTGACCTGATCCCGGTCCCTCGCCAAGGTCCTCCACGCCGAGCGGGGGCGGGCCAAAGACCGTGACTTTTTCCGGCCGAGTCCGTCAACTAACTTGTTGACGGTTCAAAGCGAAGCCACGCTGGCAGGCAACTTGAACGGAACGGTGGCAGTGGATGAGGCGGCCTGGATCCGGGCCGCCCAGGACGGCGATCAGGATGCCTTTGAGCGCCTCGTCCGCGCCTACGATCAGAGTGTCCTCCGGCTGGCGATGAACCTGTTGCGGAGCGTGGAGGACGCTCACGACGTCTACCAGGAAGCCTTCCTGCGAGTGCACAAGAACCTCCACTCATTCCGGTTCGATTGCAGCTTCCACACTTGGCTTTACCGGATTGTGACGAACCTCTGCCTGGACCAGCTTCGGAGGAAGAAGGTGCGGCGCGAGGAATCGACTGTCGTCGAGACCGAGGACGGCCCCCGCGACATGCTGCAGGTGGTGGCAGAGGAGCGGGCCGAAGCCGATCCCCAGCGACGGCTTATGAGCCGTCAGTTGGGCACGCGGATAGCGGAAACGCTGCTAACGCTCACCCCTCGAGAACGGATGGTATTCGAGATGCGCCACTACCAAGGCATGCGGCTGAGGACAATCGGCGAGGTATTAGGAACCACAGAGGAGGCGGCCAAGAACTGCCTCTTTCGCGCGACGCAGAAGATGCGACACGCACTTGGAGATTTCGTATGAGCTGTGATGAGGTTAAGAACGAGCTGGCGTTCCTGCTTTACGACGAGCTTTCGTTCGAGCGGGAGGATGCCGTTCAGCGTCACCTCGAGGCGTGCGCGGACTGCCGCTGGGAACTGGAACGGGAGAAAGCGTTGCATGCAGCGCTGGATCGCGCCGAGGTAGCACCGGCAGCGGACCTTCTGGCCCGGTGCCGGCGAGACTTGCGGGAACGACTGACCAAACAAGCACGCCCAAGCCGCCTGGCGCAGTTGTGGGCGGATTTGGCTCGTGCGATGGCGATGCCGTGGCTCAAGCCGGTCGGCGCGGTCGGTCTCGTCGCCGCCGGGTTCTTCGCCGCGCAGTTTGTCCAGGGTCCGGGTTTGCTCCGGCGCGGCGCCGAGCCTTTGGCGGTCGAGCCGGTGGCGTCTCAGGTGCGCTATCTTCAGCCGGATCCTTCCTCGGGTAGCGTGCGCATCGTATTGGACGAGACCCGGCAGCGTGTTCTCACGGGCAGCCTGGATGACGCTGCCATTCAAAGTCTTCTCGTCTCAGCCGTCCGCGAGTCCTCCGATCCGGGCCTGCGGCTGGTGTCGATGGACATTCTGAAGAACCGTGCCCAGTCGGCCGAGGTTCGCTCGGCGTTGTTGCAGGCCGTGCAGACTGATCCTATCGCTGGTGTGCGGTTGAAGGCGATTGAGGGCCTCACGAGTTTCGCGGGGGACGCGGAAACGCGCGAGGTTCTCGCCAAAGTCCTGCTCACGGATGACAATCCTGGGGTCCGCATCCAGGCGATTGATCTGCTCACCCAGCACCGGGAAGCGAGAATCGCCGGCGTGTTACAGGAACTGCTCGATCGGGAGAACAACAATTACGTGCGCATGCGCTGCCAGAAGGCCCTGCGCGACATGAACGCATCGGTGGAGACGTTCTAGCCAAATGAAGGTAGCCTGGCTCATTCCCTTAGCTGCGGCGGCCGCGATGTCGCAGACCCAGGTCCCGGTAACCCGCGAAGGGGCTTACTGGGCGAGCACGATCAGCGACACGATCAGCGTGCGGGCGACTCGGCTTCGGGTTTCCTCACTCGGCCCGATAACAGTTCACGGCTCCAGCGGCAACGCGGTCTCTTACGCTGCAAAGAGGAAAGTGAAGGCGAAGACCGAAAGCGATGCCAGCCGGCTGTTTGGCGAGTTCTACCTCAAGAAGAAGCTCTCCGGCGAGGAGTTGTTGATCCTCGCCGGCCACCCCGACCGGGACGCCGCCACGATCGAGCTCGAGGTCCAAGTCCCTCGCAAGTATCGGAAGCATTACCTCGAGACTCAATCCGGAACGGTGGAGGCGTACAATCTGGATGGCGAACTCGAAGCGGAAACCGGCGGCGGAAACGTGCATTTGGACGGCATCGGCGGCAGTGTCGGGGTGCGGACGGGCGGCGGAGAGGTGAAGATCGGGAAGATCGGCGGGGCGCTGCGGTGTCTTTCCGGCGGTGGCAACATGCGGGCGGAGTCGATCGGCGGCGAGGCGTTCTTCGAGACGGTCGGCGGGGAGATCTTCATTGGCAAGGTGACGGGTCCTGTCGAAGCCCTCACGGCCGGCGGCAACATCCATGTGGACCACGCGGCATCCTCGGTAAAGGCGAACACATCTGGCGGTTTGATCGACATTGCTTACGCGGGTGGGCTGGTGTTCGCGGGCAACGCCGCCGGTTGCATCAAGGTTTCGGCCGCCAAGGGTGTGCGGCTGGAGTCGGCCGCCGGGCCGATTCAATTGCGAGGCGTCTCCGGGCCGCTCAACGTGTCGGCGGTTACCGGCAATATCGTCACCGAACTGGGCCCCGACAGCCGGCTCGAGGATTCCTACTTGAACACCGGCTCGGGTGACGTTACGGTCTACATTCCGTCTAACCTCGGGGTGACGGTTCGGGCGCGGAATGAATCCTCCGGCAAGCTGAGGAGGATCGTATCTGATTTTCCGGAAGTCCGTACGCAATTAGCGGGCCTGCGCCAATCGGGCCCGTTGCTCGCCGAGGGTGAGATCAACGGCGGCGGGCCGACTTTGCGGATTCTGGCCGCCGGCGGAACGATCTATCTGAGGCGGCAGAGAGAAAGAGAGAATAGGTAGCAGCCGCTTCCCGGCGGACCGGCCGGCGAAGCGGGAGGGATTTGTAATGAAAGCAATATTGATTCTGGTTTGTTCGGTAGCGGGGCTGGCCGTCGGGGCGGCGACGCAGCCGGAGTTCAACCTTCAAAGCGACAACGACAGCGAACTGGCGGCGGCGCTTGCTGCCGATGAGGAGAGCCCTGTCGAGGATCCGTGGAATCTGGAAGAACTGGAAGGCGAGGAACGGTTGAAGGTCCTCCTGGGAGGACCTCGCCGGAGCTTTCTCGGAATCGGCGTGAGCGAGATCGACGGCGAGCGCGCCAAGGAACTCCAGCTCAAGGAGGAGCGCGGCGTCGAGATCACCCGTGTCGAACCAGACGGCCCGGCGGACAGGGCCGGCGTGAAGAAGGGTGACGTTGTGATTGAGTACAACAACCAGCGCGTCGAGGGCACCGAGCAATTCGTGAGAATGGTGCGCGAGACGCCGCCGGGACGGCAGGTGAAGTTTGTCGTCAGCCGGCAGGGCCAGACGCACACGCTGGTGGTGACCGTCGGAAGCGCCAAGGACCACGCTTTCCACGTGGCCCCGAAGGTCGATTTCGATCGCTTGCGAAAGGACCTCGAAGGATTGAAGGGCTTTCACGTCATGCCGGAGATGCACTGGGAGTTCGACTCGTGGAAGGGCGCAAGGCTCGGCGTGGTGGTGGAATCCTTGCAGGATCAGCTTGCCGAGTACTTCGGCGTGAAAGAAGGAGTGCTGGTCCGTTCCGTGATGAAGGGCTCATCCGCGGAGAAGGCGGGGATCAAAGCCGGCGACGTCATCGTGAAGATCGACGAGGAGAAGATCACTTCGGCCCGTGAACTGACCAAGGCCGTGCGCGCTGCTCGCGCGAAGAAAACCTTCCCGGTTACAGTCTCTCGCAAGGGCAAGGAAATGACGCTCTCGGTCACACTGGAGGACGACCGTTCCTCCGTGGGCGAGCGCAAAGAGGAGCGCGTCATCCGCAAGACCGGGATCGAGAATTGAGGACGCCGCGGAAGGGCCGGGACTGCTTCAGGCCAGGTTCAGCACTTCTTTGAAGGTGCCTCTGTGGGCGTCGATCTTCTTCTGCAAGAGCATCAGCGCGTAGATGAGCTGCTCGGGGCGCGGTGGGCAGCCGGGAACATAGACATCCACCGGGATGACCTGGTTCACCGGAATCAGCGCGTAGTTGCTGAACACCCCCGTTGACGTGGCGCAGGCGCCCATCGAAATCACCCACTTCGGCTCCGGCATCTGCTGATAAAGCTGGCGAATGACCGGGGCCATCTTGTTGCTCACCCGCCCGGCGATGATCATCAAGTCCGCTTGACGCGGCGATCCGCGAAAAACCTCGGCGCCGAAACGGGCGATGTCGAAGCGCGACGCGCCCATCGACATCATCTCGATCGCGCAGCAAGCCAGGCCGAATGTCATCGGCCAGATGGAATTCTTCCGGGCCCAGTTGATCGCCTTGTCCAGCGTTGTGGTCAGCACGCCACCGGCGACCCCGGCCGTGTCTTCGCTGTCAATCCGCGCGAAGAAGTCCTCCGGCACATCCGAAAGGCCCGCCACGTTAAAACGAGCCGATTGGTCCAGCGCCATACTGCCATTCTCGCATGGAACGGCTACAATGGATCTTTTCGCGCCTTCTGCGCGCGCCTGCGACGCCACCGGCCTTTAGGCCACCAGCACGCTACCAACCTGATGACCGTACCGCACCTGTCGTTTGAGCCATCGCGAACTTACGCGCAGGCGCTCGAGCGGGCCGCCGCGCTGTGGGGAATCGAAGCCGAGTATTGGGACATCTGGGGCACGCGCCACGAGACCTCTGCTGAGGCGCGGAGGTCGATCCTCGAGGCGCTCGGCGTGCCCTGCAACACCCTGGAGGCAGTGGACCAGGCGGTCGAGCAGAGGCTTTGGGAGGAGTGGTCCCGCCCGCTGCCGGTCACTCTCGTCGTAAGCGAGAGCGAGCCGCGGGCGACGTTTCCGCTCAGCGTTCCCGCCGGGCTGGAGAACTGCGCCGTGAGGGTCGAGGTGCACTGGGAGGACGGCTCCAGCCAGGACTACGAACTGGGGCTCGGTGAGTTGCCGGCTTCGGCTACCGCAACGCTCCGTGGGCGGTGCTTCGTCAGAAAACCGGCGCCGCTCCCCCGTCAACTCCGGTTGGGCTACCACGCGCTCCGCGTTGTCGTCGTCGGTCTTGACGGAGGTGCGCTGGGGGGCGATGGGAACCTGATCGTGGGGCCCGACCGCGCCTGGCTTCCGCCGGAATTGGAGCGCGGAGGGAAGGCCGCCGGCGTGGCCGTAAGCCTGTTCGGGCTGCGGTCCGAGAGAAACTGGGGTTGCGGCGACTTCACCGATCTGGAGCGGATCATCGATTGGGCGGCCGAGGACTTCGGCGCCGGGTTCGTCGCGCTCAACCCGCTTCACGCCATCGCCAACCGCCAGCCCTTCAACACGAGCCCTTACCTGCCCAACTGCATTTTCCATCGCAACCCGATCTACCTCGATGTGGAGCGCGTTGAGGAGATTGCCGAATCAGCGCGTGCCAGGGCTCTGCTGGAGAGCCCGGAGGTGCGGGCTGAGATCGACGCGCTGCGTGAGTCGGAGTTCGTCGAGTACGAACGGGTCTACGCGCTGAAGATGCGGCTGCTGCGCCTTGCCTTCGAGACCTTCCTCGAACGCGGCCGGGAGGGGGCTGCGCGGGCTGCCGCCTTCGAGCAGTACTGCCGTCAGGAAGGGGAACTACTGGAACTCTACGCGATCCATTGCGCTCTGGACGAATGGCTGCACGCCCGGAACCCGGGGGTCTGGATCTGGCCGGACTGGCCCGAGGAATACCGTGACCCCCACTCGCCGGAGACGCGCGCGTTTGCGTCCGAGCACCACCAGAGTGTTCTCTTTCACAAGTACGTCCAGTGGCTGACGGAGTCGCAGCTCGCGGAGACGCAAACGTACGCCCGCCGCAAGGGCCTGTCGATCGGCCTCTACCACGACCTCGCCTTGGCGACGGACCGCTGCGGTTCCGACGTGTGGGCCCATCGTCCCTACTTCGCCACGCGATGCCGCGTAGGCGCGCCGCCGGACGACTTTGCCCCGAGGGGCCAGGACTGGGGCTTCCCGCCGCCGAACGCGCAGCGCCACCGCGAGGACGGCTACCGACTCTTCGCGGAGTCGATCCGGCAGAACTGCCGCTATGGAGGCGCTCTTCGCATCGATCACGTCATGCGTTTCTTCCGGTTGTTCTGGATTCCGGACGGCATGGAGCCGGCCGAGGGCACGTACGTGCGCGAGCCTCACGAGGATCTCTTGCGGATCATCGCCCTGGAGAGCGTGCGCCAGCGGGTCCTCATTGTCGGCGAGGACCTGGGCACGGTGGAGCCCAGCTTTCGCGAGGAACTTGCCCGCTTCGGCATCCTGAGTTACCGCTTGTTGTACTTCGAAAAGAATGAGCGGCGCGAATTCCGCGCGCCGGAGGAGTATCCGCGCCGGGCGATCGTCGCCGCCACCACTCACGACCTGCCGACGCTGGCGGGCTTCTGGCTCGGCCGCGACATCGAAGGCCGCCGCGAAGCCGGTCTGCTGGGCGACGACGCGGCCTATCGCGCTCAGCACGCTTCGCGCGCCGAAGAGAAGCAGAGAATGCTGGATGCCCTATGGCGGCTGGGCCTGCTCCCGGACGGGTTCCCGCGGGACGCAGCCAGTGTGCCGGTGTTGAGCGGCGAACTGCACAGCGCCATCATCGGCTTTCTGGCCATGACTCCATCCATGCTGATGGTGCTGAGTCAGGAAGATCTGGTCAAGGAGACGGAGCAGCAGAACCTTCCCGGCAGCACCTGGCAGTATCCGAACTGGCGCCGGAAGACCCGATTCACCACCGGCCAGTTGAAGTCGCTGCCGGAGGCGCGAGCCTTCACAGCGATGGTCCGCGACTGGCTGGCGCGGACCGGCCGCTAAACCGGGGACAGCCCGCATGTTTCCCATCCCGTTAGGGCTGAGGCGAGCCGCCCGGCCGGCTAGATCCACTGAGGGAAGCAGAAGTGTCACCCCCGCCGGGGAAGGTCTACAATACCAGTTGGAAAGGCGTGAGCCGATGGTGGAGCGACCCTCACCTGGCCGAGCAGTTCCGCCGCCGGCGGAGCCGGCGCGCGGGATCCGGCATCACTCGCCTTACGCGGGCACGTGGTTTCCAGACGATCCGGCCACTCTCAGCCGCTTGCTGGACGAGACATGGGCCAGATCCCATCGGCGCACCAGCGCCTACCTGACGCCAGGAGCTGTCGCCTTCGTAGTGCCGCACGCCGGCCTCGTGTATTCGGGCGCGGTCGCCGCGGCTGCCTACCGCCATATGGAGCAACAGCGGCCCGAACGAGTTGTGATCCTGGGCTTCTGTCACCGCGGCAGCTTGCCGGGGCTTTGGATCCCTGAAGTAGGCCAGTACGAGACTCCGCTCGGCCGGCTTGGCGTCGACGCCGATTGCGTCGCATTTCTCCTTGAAGATCCTCTCTTTCGCCGGACTCCGGAGAGCCGGGTTTGCGATCATTCGATCGAGATCCAGTTGCCGCTGCTTTACCGGGCCGCGCCTTCCGCCACGCTGGTGCCCGTGTATGTGGCTGCGCTGGATTCGGACCAGCGTGCGCAGGCGGCTGAACGGCTGGCGCGTTGTGCCGGTCCGCGGACCGTGTTTCTTGCCAGCTCGGACCTGACGCACTTCGGCAGTTCCTTCGGCTACAGGCCGTTTCCGGTGGACGCCCGTACTGAGCAACGCCTTCGTGACCTTGACTTCGAGGTCATCGATGCGGCGGGCAGCTTGAGTGAGGGGCTGTTTCTGGATACGATCCGGCGGACGTCAGCGACGGTCTGCGGCTCCGATCCGATTAGTCTCCTGCTAGCTGTTCTGAGGGGCCTCGACGGTGACGATGAGATCTTTCAGAATACGCTGGACTACCAAACTTCCGGAGAGATAACCGGCGATTTCCACCACTCCGTCAGCTATGGCGCGCTGGGTTACTTTCCCTGGAGCGCCTTCCGGCTCGGCCCGGAGGAACAGGCCCAACTGCTGAGGCTGGCGCGGGAGACCCTGAGCGAGTACCTGAGTACCGGACGCCGCGAAAGGAGAAGCCATGCGGCTCCTCCTGCAAATCTCCCGGCGTTGACGAGCCAGTTGGCGGTCTTTGTCAGCCTTCACTCGAAAGGTCAGCTCCGGGGCTGCCTGGGCAGAAACACGACCGACGAGAGCCTGTGGCGGACCGTGCCGGACCTGGCACTGGCGGCGGCAACTGAGGACAGGCGGTTCCCCCCGCTGTCGCCCGGCGAGGAGGACATCGAGATCGAGATCTCAGTGCTTTCGCCAATGAAACGGATCGAAGACCGCGGCGCGTTTCGCGTCAACGAGCACGGTGCTCTGCTCGAAGCCGGTGGCCGTCACGGTTTGCTGCTCCCTCAAGTGGCCACCGAGCGCAACTGGGGCGCCGAGCAGTTCTTCGAAGCGCTGGCTCGCAAAGCCAACGTGAGCCCCAGCGTGTACGCCGACCCCTCCACTCGGCTCCACGTCTTCCGGGCGCAGATCATCCATTAGTCCTGGAGCGCGGAGGCGTCGGGGCTGCCCCATCCGGGCGTCCCCTATACTGCAAGAAATGCTTCTTCTCACCGGCCCCCCGGGTTCGGGGAAAACCACCCATGTTCTCCGAGGCGTTCGCGAGGCGCTCCAGGCCGGGAGAAGTGATTTCCGCCTTCTCGTCCCCACGGCCACCATGGCCGAGCACCTCCGCAACGAACTCGCGCGGGAAGGCTTCGTCCTCCGGCCGGGGCTCATTACTACTCCGTCCAGATTCGTGCAGCCATGGGTGGAAGATCTTCCCAAGGCCGGCCCGTCCTGTCTCGATTTCCTCGTAGCGAAGACTTTGGCGGACCTTTCGCCGGATGAGTTTCGGGCCGTGGCCGGATATCCCGGATTCCGGTCGTCGCTTATCAGCCTCATTGAGGAACTGTCCGTCGCGCGCGTGGATGCTGCTTCACTCGAGAGTGCGCCCGGAACGGCCAGGTCCCCTGCCGTGGAGGCGTTCGCGCGTACTTACGGGCACGTCGTGAAATCGCTGGAGCGGCGCGGGCTGGCGCTCGAAAGCGAGCGTCTGCGGCGGACGGCATCCCGTATTCGGAGCGATGGTCTCCCGGGAGTGAGGCACTTCTTTGTAGACGGCTTCTTTACGCTCTCCGAGCCGGAACTCGAACTGCTGGACGCCGTCCGGCGGCATGCCCGTCTCACCGTCACGCTCCCTTTTGGCCCGGGCGCCGGATTCGCCCGCGAGTCCTTGCTGAGGATGGGACTGGAAGAACGGCAGTGCGGAACACCGCGCCGGCAGCCCGCCGTCCATCTGGTCGTTGCCGGAAGCGTTGACCAGGAGGTGGAAGAGATCGTCCGCGAGATCCTCGAGGAAGCCGGCCGCGGCCGCCTGCTCCGCCAGATCGGGATCATCGTCCGAACCGCGGAGCCCTACCTTGCGCTGCTGCGGACCACCCTCCAGCGCTTCGGCATTCCTGCGCATTTTCACTTCGGCGAACCGCTGGCGGCGCACCCTGCGGTCCGCTGCCTGCGCGGCGCCGTGAACGCGATGCTTGGCGGTTGGGATCACGCGGACGTGCTCGAGGTCCTGCGGATGGCGGCGGGCGGCGAGGGCGCCGGACTCCACGTGGACAGCTTCGAGTTTGCGGTGTCGGAACGCTTGCCCGGCCGGGGTCTCGACGGTCTGATGGATCTCGCTCGCGAGCCTCGAATCCGTTCCAGACTCCGTGGCTTGGCCCTCCTGGAGCGCTGGCGGGACCGCGAGGCAAGCCCAGCCGCATGGGCACAGGAACTACACAATCTCACCGTACTGTGCCGCCGCGGCAGGCCGGACGAGCCGATGACCCACGAGGCCGCGCTCATCGAGCGTGGCTTCTCGGAAGCGCTCCGCGGCTTCGAGGCCGCCGTCGAGGACACTGCCGGGGTGTTGGGAGAATCGCCCAGGGTCGGTTTCCGTGAATTCTGGGAGCAGGTGGAAACCGCGCTACGCCTGGCTGTGCTGCGGGTTCCGGACCGGCGGAGAAATGTGGTCCACGTGATGGACGTGTTCGAAGCCCGCCAATGGGAACTGCCCGTGGTGTTCGTCTGCGGGCTGCTGGAGAGGCAGTTCCCGCTCTACCACGTTCAGGATCCCATCCTGCCGGACGAGGCGCGGCTGCTTCTCCAGCAAGCGGTCTTTCGCCTCCGGACCGCCGCTGACCGGGACGACGAGGAGAGGCTGCTGTTCGAGATCGCCGTCTCGCGCGCCACCTCGCGGCTCGTGCTCTCTTATCCCCAGTTCAACGAGAAGGGCGACGAAAACCTGCGGTCCTTCTTCCTCGACGAGTTCCTCTACGGACGCACCGATGTCGTCCCCCGGCAGCCGCTGGCCTGCCGTCCCAGACCTGTTCGGCCGCGAGCGGCGGATCGGGCCGTGGGCCTTCGCGACCCCGGCCTTCTCGTGGAACTCGCGCATCTCCACCAACGGATGTCGGTGTCCGCCATCGACATGTTCCTCGAGTGCCCCTTCCGCTTCTTCGCGGAACGAACGCTGTGGCTCAAAGACCGGCCGCCTGAGCCGCCCGACCGGTTGGACGCTTTGCAGCAAGGGATCATTGCGCACGCCGCGCTGGCCGGCCGGGTAGCGGAGCGACGCCGGATCGAAGAGATCTTCTCGGATCTGTTCGAGCAGACGTGCCGCGCCAGGTACGTCCCGCCCGGCTACCAGACCGAAGTCGCGCGCCGCGGACTCCTCCGCGATCTGAAACGATTCGAACAAGACGCCGAGCTGCCTGGAGTATGGGAGAGCCGCCCCGAATTGGACTTTGAGTTCGCCTTAGTGGATGAACTCACGATTCGCGGCCGGCTTGACCGGCTGGACGTGTCTCCGGATGGGACGGCTCTCGTGATCGACTACAAGTACTCCAGAGGTGACCGATCAGCCGGGCGGATCAAGGACCACGAGGAGGGCCGCAAGGTGCAGGGCTTGCTCTACCTGCTGGCGGCGGAGCACGTGTTCAGACGCCCACCCGCCGGCATGTTTTTCGCTTACTTCAGAGACGGCGTTTTCTGGAAGGGCTGGCATCTCCCTCTGGCGGGACTGGAAAGAACCGGCACAGCCTGCGCGCCCGAGGAATTGAGCGAGATGCGCGACCGCGCTGTGGAGGCGAGCCTGCGGGCCGCTCGCCAGATTCGGGAAGGCAGGATTCAGCCGGTTGCATCGGATCACTGCGGCACTTGCGGCTTTCGCGACGTCTGCCGGGTGGAAGTACTTTCGAAAGCCGAACCCGCTGCCGGAGGTGCGACATGGATCTGACCCCGCGGCAGCGGCAGGCGGCCCGCCGGCAGGGGCAGGACGTGTGCCTGGTGGCCGGGCCGGGCTCCGGCAAGACCCGAGTGCTCATCGAGCGGTTCCGCTGGCTCGTTGATGAGTGCGGCGCGTCCCCGCTCGACATCCTGGCCATCACGTTCACGGAAAAGGCAGCCACCGAGATCAAGCAGCGTCTCGTCCGGTCTTTCGACCACCGGTCCGAGATCCGGGCCCAGATCGAGCGGGCCTACGTCTCCACGGTGCATGGCTTCTGCGCCCGGCTGCTTCGGGAGCATGCGATTGCGGCCGGTCTCGATCCGCAGTTCACGGTGCTGGAGGCCACCGAGAGCCAGGCCGAACTCGAACAGGCCGCGCACGCCGCGCTCGACCGTCTCTTCGACGCCAGGCCCGCCGAGTTCGGCCGCTTGGTCGATGCCATTGACGCGCCGGGGAGGCTGGCCGCGGCCCTCATGGAATCCTACTGGGCCATGCGAACAGCCGGCCGCACAGTGGCTGAGCTGCGCGGCTGTTCGGAGGGCCCTCCGCCGGTCACGCTGGCTTCCCTCGCCGCCGCCGTGCGACGGGCGGTGAGTGATTCCGGAACGGGCGTCACACCCGCCCGCCGGAAAAGGAACGCCGGTTTGCTCGTGTGGGCTCGCCACGCCGAGCTGCTTGCCGTGTGCCCCCTGTCTCAAGAGCATTTCCGGCTGGTCAGCGACTTCCAGCAGTTCGACAGGAGAGGACTCGAAGAGGGCGATCCCGTTCGCGCTTGCATCGAGCGGATGCGGAACGGCGATCTCGATCTGTTGCGGGCGTCCTTCGTTACCGAGCAGCACACTGAACTGCGTTCGCTGTTGCTGGATGCGTTGGACGAAATGGATCTTTCCTATCGCTGCCGCAAGAGCGAACTGAGCGCTATGGATTTCTCCGACCTGGAGGAGCGCGCCATCGACCTGCTTCGCCGCGACTCCCGCTTGTGTGAGTGCGTCCGGCGGCGGTTCCGCCAGATTCTGATGGATGAGTTGCAGGACACCAACCCGCTGCAATGGAAACTGCTCGACCTGATCCGCTCGCCAAATCAGTTCTTCGGGGTGGGCGACCTCAACCAGTCGATCTTCGGCTTCCGCCACGCCGAACCGGACCTGTTCCGCCGCTACCGGGAGCAGGTGGAAGCCTCGGACAAGCACGTGGACCGGCTGTTCGAGAACCACCGCAGCCGCGCCGAGATTCTCGCAGCGGTTCAGGTCGTCGCCGACCAAGCGCCAGGAATCGAAGAACACGTGCTGGAGCCCAAGCGCCTGTTCCCCGTTAAGAACATTCCTTCGGTGGAGGTTCTGGTCGCGCAGGGGAAGACGGCCGAGGAAGCGCAACGGCGGGAGGCGAGATGGGTGGCGCGGCGGATCCGCGAACTGGTAGATACCCTGGAGATCGAGGAGCGCAAGGAAGACCGCAAGACCGTCCGCCGGGCGCGCTTCAGGGACGTGGGCGTATTGGTCCGAACTTACAACGCGATGCCGCTGCTCCAGGAAGCGTTTCTCGAGTTCGGCGTGCCCCACCTGACGGCCGGCGGCAAATATTTCTATGAGTCGCGCGAAGCCAGGGACCTGCTTCACCTGCTGCGCGTCATCGCCAACGCCAGGGACGAGGTCGCCATGGCCGCTGTGCTCCGTTCCCCGATCGTCGGCGTCAGCGACGAGACGCTGTTCCGGCTGCGGATGCTCGGCGGCAATCTTAGGTCGGCCGTTCTAGGATTGCCGAAGCGCGACACCTCCGCGTTCGACGTGGGCGACCTGGAGAAGCTCAGCCTGTTCCGCGCGCAGTTGGCGCAAGCGCGCCGCCAGCGGGCCGACGTCCCCCCGGACCGTCTGCTGGCGCGGTTCCTGGACGAGTCGGCGTACGAAGAGGGGCTTGACTCTCGCGCCCGCGCCAACATCGATAAGTTGCTGGCGCACGCGAGAGCCTGGTATCGCCGGCGGCCCGGATCGCTCGCGGGACTCGTGGCGGACCTGGAGCGGCGGCGTGCGCATGAGTCCGAACCCGATGCGCCGCCGGACGATTCTTCCGACGTGGTTCGCCTGATCACGGTCCACAAGGCTAAGGGCCTCGAATTCCCGATCGTGTTCCTTCCTGCGCTTCAGCGCGGGCTGGCCGGTGACAGCCCCTCAATCTGCGTATCGCCCGAAGGGGAGTTCGGCGTCCGCTGGCTCGATCCCGCCACTTCCAAAGTAACGCCTGAGCTTGCCTACCTGCGGCGCCAGGCGCAGCTAAAGCGGCAAGAGGACGCCGAGGAAGACCGCCTGCTGTACGTGGCGATGACCCGCGCCGAGGAGCACCTGGTCCTGTCGTTTGCGGCAACTTCCCGCTGGAAGCAACACTGGGCGGCCCGGGTAGCCGGTCAGCTCGGATTCAATCCGGAGGACGCGGATGAGCGGCCCTTAGTCCGCCGGTTCGGCGACGGCTTCGAAGCCCGCCTCTTCCGCACCGCCGCCGATCCTGAAGTGCCAAAACCTCTCGCGGGCGAGGAGGCCCATGGGCTGGAAGTGCAGATTCTCGATCCACCTGGCGTCGCCGGCCTGCATGACTCCACTGTCACGGTGACTGAGCTGGCTACGTTCGCCCGTTGCCCGCGCCGCTATTTCCTCGGCGATTTCCTGGGGCGGGCAACGACCGTGCGCCGGCCATTGTGGGAGGAAGAGACCGGCGAGCGGGACGGCGATGAGCCCGGCGCGGCGGAGTTCGGCCTCGACGTGCACGCGCTTCTTGCGGGGCGGGTCGGCGAAGGACCATCCGCTGAGGCCCGCGAACTGGCCGCCAGGTTTCAGGCAAGCGAACTCGGCCGGCGGGCGGCCCGCGCCTCGCGGGTGGAGAGGGAATTCGACTTCCTGCTCGCAGTCGAGGACACGGTTCTCCGCGGGCAGATCGATCTCTGGTTTGAAGAAGCGGGCGAGATCGTGCTGGTCGATTATAAGACCGACGACGTCAAACCCGAACAGGCGGAGGCCAGGGCCGAGGAGTACGCCGTGCAACTGCGTCTTTACGGGCTGGCGATCGAGCGGCTCGCCGGCCGCCCGCCTACCGCCGCATTCGCCTACTTCCTCCGGCCGAACCGTGCCGTGCCGGTCTCGCTTGGCGACGGACAACTTGCGGAAACGAGGAGGTTCCTGAATCAGCTCCGGGAGGCGCAGGAAACACTGCGGTTCGACCTGCGAGAAGGAGAACACTGCGCACGGTGCCCGTTCTTTCGGGGCCCGTGCCCCGCGACCAGCCTTAACACCGCCGGCCAGGCAGACGGGATCTCAGGCCGATTCACCGGATGAGGAGTCCGGGCCGGATTGCGCCCGCATCTTGCACTCCAGCGCCTTCATGAGCCGGGAATGCAGGGGTTCGGAAATCGGCAGCGCCTCCATGCCCTTGTAAATCTGCACGGTTTTCCTCGTGGTGTCGGCGATCACCCAGCAGTTCGGACACTCGCTCAAGTGCGCTTCCAGTTCCCGGCGCACCTCCGCCGACAGCTCCTCGTCCAGGTACTCGGAAAGTTCGTCCAGGAATTGCTTACAAGTAAGCAAAGACGTCGTCTCCTTTTCTCTTGAAGAATCGTGTCAGCTTGTCGCGAAGCTGGAGCCGGGCGCGCAGCAGCCGGCTCTTCACGGCGGGAACGGAAATGTTCAGTGCGTCCGCCGTCTCCTCGGTTGAAAGCTCGTCCACGTCGCGCAGGATGAAAACCGTCTGGAAAATCGGAGGAAGACTGCTGATGGCCCGCTCCAGGATGCCTCGTAACTCTGCGCGAGAATAGCGCTGCTCCGGGTTGTCTTCCCACACCGCGATTTCTCGAGCTACCGTCTCCTCTCCGGTGTCGATCTCCTCGTCGAGCGAGACGATCCTTCCCGACTTGCGCTTGCGCAGCTTCATCAGGGATTCGTTGACTGCGATCCTGACCAGCCACGTGTAAAACTTCGAGCTCCCCTGGAACTCGGGAAGATGTTCGTAAGCCTTCAGAAACGTTTCCTGAAGGATCTCTTCCGCGTCCTCCTCGCTCTGAGTAATGTGCCTGGCTAAGCGGTAGATCTTGCGTTCGTATCGGTTGACGAGTTCCGTGAAGGCGGCGGCGTCTCCCTGCCGGGCGCTCGCAACCAGGGAGAACTCGTCGGTTTCGTGTTGCGTCGTCGTATCCGCCATGAACGGTGACAACCACCTTCACTCTACTACGGGGAACAACTACGGGGGACAGCCCGCATGTTTCCCGGAAGTCCTATGCGCCGAGGAAACATGCGGGCTGTCCCCGTCGGCGCTCGCACGCAATCGCTGTGTTACGCTGAAAAAACAGCCGTCATGAGCAGTATTACCATCGCCTTGCCGGATGGGAGCCGGCAGACGCATCCGGCTGGTGTCCGGCCAATGGACATCGCGAAGTCCCTCGGCCGGCGTCTGGCCGAGGACGCGGTCGTTGCCCGCGTGAACGGTGAGCTTCGCGACTTGGCCCGGCCCATCGAGACGGACGCGAGTCTCGAAATCCTCACTTCGAGAGACCCGGAGGCCCTCGAGGTGTACCGCCATTCGACGGCGCACCTGCTCGCGGCTGCCGTGCTCGAGCTTTACCCCGAGACGAAACTCGGCATCGGGCCTCCCATCGACAACGGCTTCTACTACGACTTCCTGCGCGAGACGCCGTTCACGCCCGAGGATCTCGAGAAGATCGAGTCCAAGATGTGGGAGTTACAGCGCAAGGACCTGCCTTACGAGCGAAAGCTCACGCCAAAGCAGGAGGGCCTCCGCAAGTACGCCTCGATGGGCGAGCGCATGAAATGCGAACTCATCGAGGAACGCGCGGACGAGGTGTTCTCGGAGTACACCCTGGGTCCGCATTTCATCGACTTCTGCCGCGGGCCGCATGTGCCTTCAACGTCGCGCCTCAAGGCATTCAAGCTGCTCTCCATCGCCGGGGCTTACTGGAAGGGCGACGAAAGGAACCATCAGCTTCAGCGGATCTACGGCACGTCGTTCTTCACTCGAAAGGAGCTGGAGGATTACCTTAACCAGCTCGAAGAGGCCAAGAAGCGCGACCATCGGAAGCTGGGCAGGGAGTTGGACCTGTTCAGTATCCAAGACCTCGCCGGGCCCGGTCTGCCCTTTTTTCACCCGAAAGGCGCTACCGTCCGCCGGATCATCGAGGACTGGATGAGGGAGCAATACATCGCACGCGGCTACTCACTGGTCTACACGCCGCACGTGGCGCGGGCCGAGCTGTGGAAGACCTCCGGCCATTACAGCTTTTATGCGGACAACATGTTCCGCCGCATGGAACTGGACGACGCGGAGTATCAGCTCAAGCCGATGAACTGCCCGTTCCATATCCTGATTTACAAGGATCGCCTCCGCAGCTACCGCGACCTGCCCGTTCGCCTGGGCGAGCTCGGTACCGTGTACCGCTACGAGCGGTCCGGTGTGATGCACGGTCTGCTCCGGGTCCGCGGATTCACCCAGGACGACGCGCACATCTTCTGCACTCCCGGCCAGATCGAGGACGAGATCGTTGACTGCCTCCAGTTCGCCATTGATGTGCTTGACACCTTCGGCTTCGACAAGTACGAAGCCGAACTCTCCACCTGGGACGGCGGCGCCAGCAGCAAGTACGACGGGGCGCCCGATCAGTGGCAGCTTGCCGAGAGCGCGCTCTGGAAGGCATCCGAGCGTCTGAATCTGAAGGTGAAGCTGATGCCGGACGAAGCGGCGTTTTACGGTCCCAAGATCGACGTCAAACTTGTCGACGCCATCGGACGCCTCTGGCAGCTCTCCACCGTGCAGTTCGACTTCACGCTGCCGCGCCGCTTCGAGCTCGAATACATCGCCGAGGACGGCAAGGCCCACCAGCCGCTCATGGTCCACCGCGCGCTCTACGGCTCCGTCGAGCGCTTCTTTGGTATTCTGCTGGAGCACTACGCGGGCGCCTTCCCGGTCTGGCTCGCGCCCGTGCAGGCGGTGGTACTGCCGATCACCGACCGGCACGCCGTGTACGCGCGGCAGGTCGCCGAGCGCCTCAAGAGCAGCGGCGTCCGCGTTCACCTGGACGACCGCGGCGAAAAGGTGAACTTGAAAATCCGTGAGGCGCAATTGCAGAAGGTGCCCTATATGCTGGTAGTCGGCGACCGCGAAGAGCAGAACGGCACGGTCTCGGTCCGCAACCGCCGCCACGGCGACCAGGGCGCGAAACCGCTGGATCAGTTTCTCGCCGAGATCAAGGGCCTGATCGACGCCAAGACGCCGGAGGAGTGAGAAACCGCGCGGGTCCACGGCCCTTGCGCCGGAAGCATCACTTCGCCTCGGGAAGGAACGTCAAAATCTCCCCAGCCTCAACCCGCCGGAACTGCATCGGGAAGCTGTAGCCTCGATAGTAGGCGTCCCACTGGTCTCTGTAATGGCGCGACAGAACCTGCCCGGACTGCCCGATGGCAATATTCTGAACCGACCGGTCCAGGTCGGAGAAATCGATCACCATGCGCATCGAAGGAGCGTGCCTCCGTGTGATCTGTTTCACCGTAGTGGGCGAGCCGCTCATCGGCGCCGGTCCGACATGGAGGTACCTCCCAACAAGTGGTAGGCGTCCCGCCACTGGATTGGGAAGGAACACGCGGTTGTACCTTCCGTAGTCCCACTTGCGGAGGTCTCGGCCCTGGATTCGCTGGCCTTCCTCCATCGCATCGGCGAGGCTGCGCAGCAGCAATTGATCGTAATCGCCGAACCAATCCTTGGGCCGCTCGCGCAACAGCCGCTCCAGAACGGCTGGCGAGGTTTCGTGCTCATATATCAGCCCCTTGCCTGGACAGGCCCGGTCGGCGACCGCAGTCTCCAGGTGCTCACGAACCAGTGCGGCAATCATCGGCGCCGGGCCTGTGCTCATCTGCCCGTCCCAGTCTCTGAGGAGGGAGACAGCTTCTGCGATGGCTCCCCCCTTCATGCCGCGGTGTCCGTGCGCCTCCACGACCTGCCGGCTGATGAAGTGGTCGGCTGGCGAGTACACGTCCATCTGGAGTTGCAACATGTCCGCAATACGCCAATCCCTTCGCGTCTCCAGGCGCGCCCGGATCCGGCGGGCGCGATACGGGGCTGCGAAGATGGCGCTCACCGGATGAGGATAACCGTCGGGGAACGGGTTCTGGTTGGCACTGACGATAATCCCCGAAGCTGGGTTGAGGACCCACGGTAGCTCCTCGAACGGGATGAAGCCCTCCCACTCGAATTCGCCTGAGCTGCCGTCCACGGGCTCGTCGCCTCGATACTTCCTTCGGATCGGGAACTTGCCGGCGGCCTTGTAGCCGATGTTTCCTTCCGCGTCGGCGTAGACGAAGTTGGATCCTGGGCCCGCAAACCTGGACAGCGCGGACCGGAACTCCCGCCAGTTGGTGGCCCGGTCGATGTCGAGAAATGGGTACTGGAAGAAGCCGGGTTCCGCCGCGATCCAACGGAGCGTGAACGTCCGGTTCCCCTCCTGAAGGAAGACCGGTCCGTGCCTCGTCACCCAGATCAGCATCTCCACCGCCCGTCCGCCCTTCACCCGAACCGATTCCCGCTCGGGCCGCGCCTGCTCCTCTCGTCCTCGGAATGCATAGCGCCCAGTGCGAAGATCCAGCTTCTCGAAGTAGAGATCCTGAACGTCGAATGGCAAGTTGGTAATGCCCCAGGCGATCCGCTCGTTGTGGCCAATCAGCACACCAGGCAGCCCCGGCACCGAGACCCCGGAAACGTTCAGCCCCGGCGCCTTCAAGTGAACCATGTACCATGCCGAGGGGAAGCTGTACTCCAGATGCGGGTCGCTGGCCAGGAGCGGGCGTCCGGTGGCCGTGCGGGTGCCGGAGACTGCCCACGCGTTCGACCCCGGAACAAACGTGCCTCCGCCGTCCACCGGGAACAGAGAATCCACCTTGACCCGTTCGCCCCCTTCCAGCATGTCGTGTTTGCGTTTCTCCGCCTTCCAGGAACGCGTGAGGGTATGGAACATCTGGAGGGCGATGGCAATGGAATCCGCCACGGTCCAGGGCCTGGGGTCATACCTCAGCAGTGTGAACTCGAGCGGCAGCCGGCCACGGTGCGTCTCCAGGAAGAAGTTAACCCCGCGGGCGTACGCTGCCATCGTGGCCCGGTCCTCCGGGGATAGCGTCTCCCGGTGCTGTTCCGACAGCCGCCGCAAGCGCAATAGCCTGGCTTCGCGGTCTGACTCCAGCGTTGCTGCACCGACCACTTCGGACAACTCACCGGAGGCGAGTCTTCGCATTGCATCCATCTGAAACAACCGGTCCTGCGCGGTGACATACCCCTGGAGGAAGAGGGCGTCATCAACACTCGCGGCAGCAATGTGGGGTACGCCCAAAGAATCCCGCGCCACGGTGGCCCTGGCGCCGATCGGCGCCCTCACCATCCCCTCGGTTTGCGGCAGGGGTCGCCAGCCGAACCAGTACGTACAGAAAAGAAGCAGGATCAGCGCCGCCGCGATGCCCAGGTTAAGATATTTGAGGACGCGGCGGGAGAGCACTCCGCAATTGTACTTTGAACCCGTGCAAGCGGCCCGTGGGATAGGGTTCCTCTCCTGTCTCGTCCGGCCGTTCAGAAGGTTTCCGGACTTGTCCAATGGACGAAGTCTATTACGGTTATCGTTTCCTGCTGATGGCCGTCATCATTGCCGCGAATGCCTTCTTCGCTGGCGCCGAAGTCTCCCTCGTCAGCGTAAGGCCGTCCCGCCTGCGCGAACTGGCTGAGGTGGGCAACGTCGGCGCGCAAGCCGCGCTCAGCTTACTCTCCAATCCCGAGAGGCTGCTATCGGTGGTGCAGGTGGGCGTAACGCTGGCCAGCC
Source organism: uncultured Solibacteraceae bacterium (assembly GCA_964478455.1). Classification (GTDB taxonomy): domain Bacteria; phylum Acidobacteriota; class Terriglobia; order Bryobacterales; family Bryobacteraceae; genus CAYZJD01. The sequence continues at coordinate 21,730 of CAYZJD010000021.1, forward strand.
TCGCCCTCGGATGGGCGGGGGAGGACACGCTCTTCCGCTTCCTCTCAGGCCTGCTCCAACCGGTTCTGCCCGCCGGCTCGGAGCGCGCCCTGCACGTAGCCAGCTTTGCGCTTGCCTTCCTGATCATGACGTTCTTCCACGTGGTCGTCGGCGAGGTGGTCCCAAAGAACCTGGCCATTGAGAAGGCCGACCGCCTCGCTATCCTGGTCGCGCCGCCGTTGCTGGTTTTCTACCGCGTCTCGGAGCCGTTTGTTTACGTGATCGAGCGCTCCTCCGCCGCCATGTCCCGGCTTTTGGGGCTGAAGGGCGAACCGAAGGGTGGTGGACATTCAACAGAAGAGCTGAAGCTCATCGTCAGCTCAAGCCGGGGTCAGGGGGGTGTGCGGAAGTTCGAGGAGGAGGTCATCCACCGCCTTCTGGATCTCGACAACGTCTCGGTGCGCGAGATTATGGTGCCGCGGAACCACATCGTCTCCGTTTCGATCGATGCCGGCCTCGAAGACATCCTGCGAACCATGAACGAGCACCAGTTCTCGCGCGTGCCCGTCTACGAAGGGCCGCCGGAGCAGATCGTTGGCTTCTTGCACTACAAGGACTTGTTGCGCCTCCGGGAGGAATGGAGGACTGCCGACGCCGCCCGCCGGCTCACACTTCGGTACCGCCTGCGATCGCTGCTGCAAAAACCCCTCGTGGTACCGGAGTCCAAGCCCGTCAGTCAGATGGTGGATGAGTTCCGCCAGAGCCGCAGCCACCTGGCTGTGGTCGTCGACGAATTCGGAACAATCGTCGGCTTGGTGACGATGGAAGATGTTTTCGAGCAGATCTTCGGGGAAATTGAGGACGAGCACGACGTGGTGCGGCAGTTGCCCGCCGCCGGAGCGCGGGTGCTCGAGGTCGAGGGCACAACCACCATCCGCGATCTGGAAACCCAGTACCGGATCGAGCTCCCTTTAGATGCCGGCTTCGAAACCCTTGCTGGCTTCCTCCTCTTCCGGCTCGGCTATATTCCCAAGGCCGGGGAATCAGTAGAGCATGCCGGGCGGCGTTTCACTGTTCTCGAGATGGACCGCAACCGCATTGCCAGGGTACGGATCGAGAGAGTGA
>CAYZJD010000022.1:0-22826 GCA_964478455.1 uncultured Solibacteraceae bacterium
TAGAGCAGTTTCACTGAAAACTGAATCTGGCGCGAGGTGCCTGCCGTTCGGTTGATGATGCCAAAGCCGGGACCGAGGACGATGTTGGCCGGCAGGCCGAAGTTAACCAGGTTCGGGACGTTGAAGAACTCCGCGCGGAATTGGAGCGTGAGCATTTCGGCATTGCCACGGCGGCCCAGCCGCGTGTCCTTGACCACGGCGAGATCGATCTGGCGCATCGCCGGGCCGCGGAACGTGTTGCGGCCCAGGGTTCCGAAGCGGCCCCGGTTCGGTCCCGAGCCGCCCGGCACTCCGGTCGGAATCGAGAAGAATGAGGCGTTGTCTGCTCCACGGCCGAAGTAATCCTCGCGGATCTTCCGTCCCGTGGAGAGTACTGGCCGGGCCACCTGGTCGGGACGATCCGCGCCGCTCGCTCCCGCATCCGTCTGCTGGATGCCGGAATAGACGGAGAATGGCGACCCGCTGGCGAGCGTGGTCAGACTGAAGATCTGCCAGCCCGAAGTCAGGGGCCGCCAGAAGCCGCCGGCGGAAGGAAGTTCCTGCACCAGGCTGATCGCGACCACATGCGTAACATCGAAGGTGGAAGGTCCTTTCTCGGCCCTGGTGTTCCGCGGGTTCTGAGGGAAGGTCTGGAGAATGGCCCCGGACGATGCGCTCAGGAATCCGCCCAGCACCGCGCTGGTGTCGTCCAAGGACTTGCTGAAGGTGTAATTGATCTGGAAGCCGAGGCCGGCTCGCGGTGAAGTCTTCTGAAGGCCCGTCTGAAAAGCGTGATAGGTGGAGTGGGACCGGCTGGTCATGATGTATTCGGGGCCGAATCCGCCGAGCACGCGGCCGTTGTCGTCGAACCTGGTGAATGGAGCGAAGGCCGGGCCAGCGCCGCCGTAACTGTTCGGAAACGCCATGGCTGGAAGCTTCACTCCGATGGTGGCGACGTAAGAAACGCCGAAATCCAGATCGCCCAGACCCTGTTCCAGGCCGGCAGTGTAATTCGCCATGTAGCCGTTGCGAAAGTCCGGGGAAATGCCGAAGACCGTCAGAAGATGAAGCTGATCTCCAGGAGTGCCCGCCGCCAGGTCGCGCTCGAAGCGTTCCAGGTCCATCTCCGCATTCGGCGCGACATCCGTGGACCGGCCGGTGGGAAACACGGGCGTGCCATCGGGCGCCAGCGCCGGGGGCAGATTGAACTGGAGAACGGCGTTCTCGAAGTGCACGGGCGACCCGGGCGCCGCTGTAATGTAAGGGCTCACGACGAAGGGAGTGCCGCCGGTCAGGAAATTGGTCTCAAACAGGTTCGGAAGGCGGGCGGTGATCGCACCCGCGGCGCGAAACAGCGTACGGCCGCTTGGACGCCACTCGAGGGCGAGGCGCGGCGCCCAGCCGTTCCAGTCCATGCCATAGGGCGGCTGAGGATTCACGAGGAACGCCTGTCGCGCTCCAGAGGAACGTCCATCCAGTTTCACCGGGTAAGCTCCGGAGGTCCGCTTGGCCGCTTCGTGAATGCGTGAGTTGACTTCGTAGCGGAGGCCGTAGTCCAGCAGTACCGAGGGAGTGAGTTTCCACGAATCCTGAAAATAGAAGTTGTAGGATTCGCGGTGGATCGCGCTCAACCCGATGCGATCGCCTTGGGCAAACATCGGCGGCGCCACGGAGGTGGTGTAGGAGAACGGAGTGGCGGTGAGGAAGCCGGACAGAGCATCCGGCAGCGGATCGCCGGCGTGAACATCGTGCAGCCCGCTCGCGGAGCGGATCTCCACCGGCGAGTACGCCTGTCCGCCGCCGAAGGTGTACTCGCCGTTGGGACTGATGCCGAAGACGGTCGAGTCCCGATTCAGACGAACTTCGGCGCCCATCTTGAAGGCGTGGCGGCCGCGGACGTAAGAGAGATTGTGCCGGAGCTGGAAGAGATTGCCGTAAGCGCCGGTCACCGTGCCTCCTGGCGCGTTGAAGGATTCATAGAGGCCGTCGGCGAACTTCAGCGCGGGTTGCGTACGGTTGATCGTGGGAAACAGGGGCGTGGTGCGCAGAAAGCCCAGGGACAAATCCCAGGCCAAGCGCGGCGAGGCGGTGCGCGAATAGACCAGGCCGGCATTTCGCTGGCGGTCCAGGAAGCGAACAGCGAAGGAGGGGTCAATGGCCGTCTGGCTCGGATTGGTCGTCGGGCCATCGACGTTGTTGAAGTTGAACCGCCCGAACAGAGAAGCCTTCTCCGAAACCCGATGATCGATTCGAACCGCGAACTGATCGGACACCACCGACACCTTTGACGAAGCGGCATAGGTGCGCGCGCCGTAAGGGCCCTGGGGATCGTTGGGAAGAGGGTAGCGGGCCAGCACCGGCGCGATCTGCGGACTGACGGGGACGAACAGCGTGTCTCCGTTAAACGCGGTGGTGTTCTTCCCCTGCCGTTCCTCCACGGTGGGGACCGGAAGCACCTGGGTGGTTCCCAGCACCTGGCGGAATCCCTGATACTGCGCGAAATAGAAGGTTCGGTTCCGCCCATTGTAGACACGCGGCAGAAACAGCGGCCCGCCGTTAGTGAGGCCGAACTCGTTTCGCGCGAAAGGAGGGATGCGCCCCGGCTGGGCGAGGGAGCGGCAATCGAAGAAATTGCGCGCGTCGAAAGCGGCGTTGCGGACGAATTCGAACACGGTGCCGTGGACCTGCGACGCACCCGATTTCGTGATGACTTCGGTGAAACCGGCGGCGCCGCGGCCGATCTCGGCCGGCATCACTCCGGATTGCGACCGGATTTCCTGGATCGCGTCCACGTTGAAGTTGGAGAAGGTCGCGCCGCCCATCTCGGGATCGGTAGTGTCGATGCCGTCCATCGCGAACACGGCGCTCGTGCCCCGTTGCCCGTTGACGGCGAATTGCTGGGTGAAGTTGGCGGCGCCATTGGTGTCGGTCTTGGTGCCGGCCGCGAGCAAGAGAAGCTGGCCGAAGTCACGCTTGTTGAGCGGCAGCCCCGAAACGTCGCGGCTCGAGAGGCTCTCGCCGCCTGCTGTGGCCTCTTCCGCGGGCGCCGGATGCAGCAGCAAGCCGCCATCGGAGGTGAGTTCCAGGCGGTTCCACAACCGGGCACCGGCCCCGATCTCGAGCGACATTGCCGCCCGTGCGGTTTTTCTTTGCCATTGGACGGAGACGGACCAAGCGCCGGCAGCCAGATCAACGAACTCGAAGGCGCCGTCCTCCTTGCTGGTGGCGGACCGGACTTGGCCGGCCTCGGACAGGCGCAACTCAACAATCGCGCCGGTCACGGCTTCGCCGGCAGCGTTGCGCAAGAAGCCCGTCCAGGACGCAGGACTTTCCGCCACGGCCCAACCGCCGGAGAGAGGAACGAGGACGGCGAGAACGGTGGAGAGGAAACTCGCTGCGGCGGATCGCTTCATCGACAGTTCATTGCCGCGGGAATTCGAATCATCGGCGGATGAGCGCAAGCACCTTCGCTGCGGCCTCGCGGACATCGGGGTCCGGGTGGTGAAGCTGCTGCTCGATCATCGGGATGGCATCGCGGGCGACCTCCGATTGCGGCCAAGTGGGGTCGATGGCGGCGAGCGTGGATTCGGCATATTCCCGCAAGAGCACGTCCCGGGTGGCGAGTTTGCGGAAGCAGGAAGACATGACGGTCCTCGCCTCGGGCGTTGTCCCCCACTTGGGATCGATGGCGACGAGCGCGTGTTGGGCCACCCAAGGGTCCAACAGCCCGTCAAGCGGAGCAACCACCAGCGAGCTGATGGCTCGGGGATCGCCGAGCTGTCCCAAGGCCCGCGCCGCGGCGTTGCGCAAGTCGCGATCCCTGTCGCGCAGAGCGTCGACCAGCGGATCGACGGCGCGAGGATCGCCGATCGCCGCCAGGGTGGCCGCGGCCAGCTCGCGCTCGAAGCCCTCGCCCCGCAGCAGCTCGATCAGCGCAGGGACAGCGGAGGCCGCCTGCGGCAGCCGGGTCCACTCGGGGTTGATCCTGTCGAGTTCCCGCACCGCCCATCCGACGGAGGCGATGTCGCGCTCGGTCACACGGAGCAACTCCCGCGCCACCTCCTGATCGCCAATCTTCTCCAGCAGCTCCAGCGCCAGGCGCTTGATGTCCGGATGCGGATCGTGAAGAGCCGCGCGAAATCGTAGAATGGCTGCTTTGGCCGCTCGGGACTGCGGCCACTCCGGATCGATCGTTTCCAGCGTCACACCAGCGAGTTGCCGCAGCGCGGGGTCCTCGTGAATCAGCGCGGCGACCAGCGGCTCGATCGAGCGCGGGTCTTTGAACTTGCCGAGGACGCGCGCGTACGGCTCGGCGGGTTTTGCACGGAACAACGCGATGACGGGCTCAACGACGCGCGGATCGCCGAGCTCCGCCAGCGCCCAAGCGGCGGCGAATCGCACCCGCTCGTGCGGGCTGCCTAGGGCGGCCAGCAGCGGATCGGCCGCCTGCTGCTCCTTGGCCGTTCCCAACTCCAGCGCGGCCCGCTCGGCCGCGCGCCAATCGTCCGACTTGAGCTGCCGCAGCTTCCACCACAACATCGTTTTCTGCCTCCACTTGGAGTCGCCGGCTCCGGGCGGTTGAGCCTGCTGCTACAGCATACACCCGCGCGGCCGGGGGCGCGGCGCGATTCGGAGGCCACTCGCCTGGCCGGACAGTAGTATGATGTCCGGCTTGGCGGCGTTTCCGGCGGGACCGGAGCGCTGTCAGGAGACTGGCAATGAGCTTCATAAGGCAGGCAGCAGCCCTGACGCTTTGGGCGGCGGGCTGCGCTGGCACCGGGATTATGACAGAGGCGAAGACAATCGTGAAGAAGCAGACATTCGGTCAAACAGCGGACGGAGCGAGCGTGGATCTGTACGTCCTCTCCAACAAGAACGCCATGGAAGCCGCGATTATGAACTACGGCGGCATCGTGGTCCGGCTGAAGACGCCTGACCGCAACGGCAAACTCGAAGACATCGTCCTCGGGATGGAGAACCTGGACGGCTACTTGAAGGGCCACCCCTATTTCGGCTGCATCGTCGGCCGGTACGGAAACCGAATTGCGAAGGGCCGGTTCGTGCTGAACGGCGTGGAGTACAAGCTGGCGAAGAACAACGGCGAGAACCATCTGCACGGCGGGATCCGAGGTTTTGACAAGGCAGTGTGGACGGCGCGTGAAACGGGCGCGGCCGGCGTGGAGATGAGCTATCTCAGCAAGGACGGGGAGGAAGGCTACCCCGGCAACCTGGCGGTGAAAGTCACCTACACGCTGACGGATGACAACGAGCTGCGGATCGACTACAGCGCGACCACGGACAAGGACACCGTCGTCAACCTGACGAATCACTCGTATTTCAACCTGGCCGGACAGGGAGAAGGAGACATCCTGGCCCACGAACTGATGCTGAATGCGGACCGCTTCACTCCGGTGGATTCCGGCCTCATCCCCACCGGCGAGCTGCGGAGCGTCAAGGGCACGCCGCTCGATTTCACGAAGCCCACAGCGATCGGCGCGCGTATCGGCCAGGACGACGAGCAGCTCAAGCTCGGCGGAGGCTACGACCACAATTTCGTCCTCAACAGCGGCGGCGGACGGCTCGCCCTGGCGGCGCGGGTCCACGAGCCGAGAACGGGGCGCGTGATGGAGGTGTGGACCACGGAGCCGGGCGTGCAGCTCTACACCGGGAACTTCCTCGATGGGACGATCCGGGGCAAAGGAGGCAAGGTCTACCAGCGACGCTACGGTTTCTGCCTGGAGACACAGCATTTCCCCGACTCACCCAACCAGCCGGAGTTCCCCACAACCGTGTTGAAGCCGGGGGGACGCTACGAGTCCACGACGATATTCAAGTTCGCAGCGAAATAAGGGCGGGCGATACCGCTGCGACGATCAGTCGTCGTCTTCTTTGCGCAGCGGCGTCCGAAGGATCTTCCTCGCGTGTCGCCAGATGTGTTCGACGCTGTGGCCCGTATTGGCCATGAGCGCGGCCGAGCCCAGGCAGACCAGCGCGAGGAGCAAAGTGTACTCGATCAAGTCCTGACCTTCGTCGCCACGCGCGAATTCGCAAAACAATCGTGCCATCATCACACCGCCTGAGAACCGGCTTCTTTCGATGATGAGGCGCAAATAAGAAAAAGACAATAGAACGAAAGTTAATCAGTAAAGATATGAGAGTTCTGGAGCGGGAATGAGGGGAGTACCCCATGGCGTGACCACACAAGGCGGTTGCCCGCGATTAAGATAGCAGGTACGGCGCGGAAGCTCCGGCGACCTCCAAATGAAACCGATCATGTACCAAAAGATCCTGCTGGCAATCCTCATCCTGCTCGGGGCACTGCGAGTCATCGCCGGCATCCTCAACAGCCCCCGGCTCGCCAAGGCTTGTTTGATAGGGGCCGTGCTCGTCATTGCGGGGGCGCTGATCGTCTGGGTGCTGATGGGGCTCTCGCCCATTCCCCCGTTTGTCTTCAAGCTCTGGCGCTGGCTCGTGGGACTGTTCCACTCCGGGGTGGCCGAAGTGAAGCAACTTTGAGGGCCGGCCACACGCGCAGAGTTTCAGGCCCCAAAGCCTCTTTTCTCCGTGTCCGGGGAGTGGTAAATTGACATCGGGAGGGATCATTCCATGCTTCGGTTTAGCGTGTGTCTATGCTCCGTCCTGCTGTCAGCCGGCTTGGCCTCCGGACAGAGAGCGCAGGTAGCGGGGGACTACATCGAGGACCGGTCGAACAAGGTCTACGGCTGCTACTGCGAGTGGTCGGGCGAGCGCGTGACGGGCGGCAAAGAGGCGATTCTCGGGTGGCACATCCGGTCCGGCGAGCATCGGGGAGTTTCGCTTGCCGGCTTGAAACTGGCGGCGGTGGTGATCGGCGAAGCTACGTTGAGCGCCGGCGACGCGCCGCGTAAGAGCCTGGTGTTCCTGGACAGCGGCGCTCCCGAAGCCCAGCGGCAGACGGGCGAGCGTTGGCTCCGGGAACGCTACGGGGCATTGCTGGGAGAGCTGATCGGCGTTCACGCCGTTCCCATTGCGTTTACGCGGAGCGGCGAGCAGGCCTCGCTCCGCATCGGCGACATGGTCGGCGTGGAGATGCGAAAGGCGCGGCCGCTCGAAGACGCCTTGCAGGGCGCCGTCCTCTGGTACGACCCGTTCATTCCTCTAGCCGAGTCGCATCTCGGAACGATCGTGAACACCCGCTACCACGGCCGCGAGTTCGCGCAGCAGTGGGACCTCAACGACACGGGCATCAGCGGCTACTTCGGGAGTTTCACCGCGGAAGGAAGATAGGGGCCGACATCGCGCGGCCCCCCGGGTTCGCCTACTCAGTGAACCATGATGGGCACGCTGGCGGTGGTCGTGTCCCACGACATCTTCAGCGCGCCTCGCCGCTCGCCCTGGACGTCGATGGCGATGGTGAACTGCTCGACGGGGGTGGCGCTCGATTCCACCTTCATCGTCGCGCGGCCCAGATCCTGCTTCTGGTCGTACTTGTAAGCTCCCCACTGATCGGCAACTTTGTTGACGATCAACGTCCACTCCTTCTCCCCCGGGATGGTGAACAGGCTGTAGGAGCCTTTCGGAACGTGGACCTTACCCAGCATCAGATCAGCTTCGGTGGTGAGCTTGGTGGCCTCGTCGGCGCCGGTCCGCCAAACCTGGCCCCAGGGCACGAGGCCGCCGAAGATCACGCGCCCTTTCTTGTACGGGCGCCCGTATTCGATGGTGATGTTCTTGCCGCCGATGGTGGCGGAGGTCTTCTCGTGCGGGCTGGCCCGTTTCTCGGCTTGAGCCAGCAGCAGGCCGGCGGCGGCGATCAGGAGGGTCAGGCACACCACAACAGAAACGGTTTTGCGCATTGTCGGGAATCTCCTTCTCGGTATTGTAGCAGCGGCCGCTACCGAGTCACGCGGCGGATCCTGGCCGCAATGTCCCCCCAGAATTCCGGAGGTTTCAGCTCCAGGCCGTAGCCAAAGTGGCGGAGATGCTTTACGTCGCCCCGGTCCGCTCGGACCACCTTGCCTGCGTTCGTGTCCCACCATTCAATCCGGTAGTCGCCATCCGCAAGGCCGACGACGTTGACGCTAGCCTGCGTTTGAGCGGGTCCGCGCAGCGCCCTGCCGTCCACGATGCGGAAGGCGAGGGGATCGTGGATCCACACGAGCGCCGTATCTTCGGCCGCAATGCCATAGACCTTCAGGCTGGCGGGCAGGTTCGGCCGCGACAGGCCCACCGGCTTCCAGCGCCGGGAAGGCCAGTCGATGTCTTCGATGAACGCAGCCAGCGGCGTGTAGTGGCGATAGAGGTCGTAAGGCTCGATGTAGTTGTGCCACCACCAGTACATCCCGGCGCCGGCCGCGCCGCTGACGGTCGTGGCCCACAGCGCGTTGTGGAAGTGCCTGCCTTCCGGATCGACCGAGACCGGGCCCTCGATGCCCTGCTCGCCGAAGAAGAACGGCTTGCCGAAGGGACGCATCAGGTAGTCGGTGTCCTGCCACGAGTACTCCGCCGTGTCGTACTGCGGCTCCCAGTAGGAGTGGGCCTGGACAATGTCGATCTCCGGCAGAGAGAACATCTTGGGGTCGCGCCAGCTTGAGGTAACAAGATGCCTCCAGGGATCAATCTGTTTGAGGTAAAAGGCCATCTCGCGGTGCCAGGCGGCGTTCGCTTCGGGAGAGAACTCGTCCATGTTATCGACTTCGTTCCATAGTTCCCAAGCGAGCAGGTTCGGCGTGTAGCCCCAGCGCGCGACGCTGTAACGAAGCCGGCGGCGGACAAGTTCTTTCGCGGCCGGGCTAGTGAGGTAATCCCACGGGTTCGCGCAAGGACCGCCATTGGCGGCGTTGTACGGATTTCGCTTCCACTTGTGAGCGATCCGCCGCTCCCACCAGGTGACCATCTCGAAGGCGAGCTGCCAGCGGATGCCGAGCTTCTCGCAAAGACCTGCCACGTAGTCGAGCCGCCAGGCCGAGGCCAGATCGTAGCGGCCGAGCCCGGTCTCTTCCGTTTCGAGCGGGAAACCCGTGAAGCTCCCGAGGCCAGGGCGAGACGGGCCGCTCAGATCGGGCGGCACGTAGTACTCCTGCCAGAGACGGACGTAGTTGCCGCCCGCCGCGGCCAGCTTGGCGAGGAGACGGTCGAAGTAATACGTGCCTTCATTGCGCTCGTACATACAAAGGTTCTGGCCGAGGGGGAAGAAAGGCCGGCCGCGCTCGTCCTCGAAGAACAGCGAATTGCGCGGGCTGACGCGCAAGTAGCCGCCGTGGTCGCGCGGGTCGATCCGGACCCGGACCGACTCGCTCGGGCGCGCTCCGGCCGCGTTCTGCAACTCCAGCACCACACGGTGTTCGCCGGTCTCGCCGCTCGAAAAGCGCACGCGCCATTCGGGGCGGCCGGCAGGCGTCAACTGCTCAAGGCGGTCGATGCCGGCGGCCTCGGGATTCCGTATCGAGCGCGTGTAGTCCTGGAACCAGAACCCGGGCACTCTGAACTCGCGGCCGGACGGGGTGGTAATCAGTGCATCGAGAGTGACCTGGTTCGGGTCAAACGGATTAGCGGGAACCGGTGCCGGCGCCAGCGCGATCTCGACTTTCTCGTACTGGCGGGCGGAAGGCGTGAGGAGACGGACACCGGCGCCGAGCGGAGAGCCTCCGAGGACCAGCAGGCAAGCCAGAGGCAGAATCCGCATACAACCGCTCCCTTACGGTCGCGGCTCGGAAACCACGCCGCACCAACGGCACACGAACAGGAGCAGCGCTTTGGCCGCCGCTACCACCGAGTCGATTTCAAGGTATTCGTCGGCGGCGTGCGTGTTGCCGCCCTTGGCGCCCCACAGCACCGCGGGGATGCCGAAGGCCTGGTGGAAGATGTACATGTCGCAGGGGCCTTCGATGCCGACAATGGGCGGCTCCTTGCCGAGCACGGTCTCCGCGCAGGCAGCCAACTCGCGAACCACCGGCTCGCCCTTCAACACGAAGGATCCGGGAAGCCACCGGATGGGGAACTCGACCTGCGGCTTCCGGTGGAAAAGTTGTGGAGCGGCGGCCACGATGGCGTTGAACCACTCCCAGAACTCACGCTCGATTTCTTCCTGCGTCTCGCCCGGCATAGCCTGCCAGTACATCTCGATCCGGCAGTTGTCGGGAACGGTGATGGGCTCCTTCGTGCCCCACGGCCCAGTGAAGATCTTGGTGATCGAGACAGGGACCGGATCCACGTGGTGCCTGTAATAGTCGTGCACCTTCGCCTTGGCGCGCCGCTGCCCGGCGAAGTCCTGAAGCTTCGTGAGGAAGTAGCGCAACTGATCGGCCACGCCGACAGGAAACTCGCCCTCGGTGAGGATGCCGCCGGAGGGATCCACCTCGAGCGTGATGTGCGCGGTGCGCCCGCCGCGCTGCGCGGGGCAGACCCGAAGCCAGGACGGTTCGGAGATGACCGCCGCATCGGCGTTGTAACCCTTGAGCCGCCCGGCGAGCGTACCGTTCACGCCGCCGAATTCCTCGTCCACCACCGTCTCGAACACGAGATCACCGCACAGCCTGAGGCCCAGTTTCTCGATCGCCTCGGCGATGAAGAGATTGGTGGCGACGCCGCCCTTCATGTCGTTCGAGCCGCGGCCGTAAATGCGGTTGCCCTCCACGCAGCCGCTGAAGGGATCGCGCGTCCATGGCTGCGTGCCGGCCGGCACGGTGTCCATGTGCCCGGTAAGAACGAGCGAGCGGCCGCCGCCGGTTCCCTTGCGCCTCGCGCCGAGGTTCGGGCGGTTAGAATAGTCGCGGCCCTTCCAAAAGAGCGGGTGCTCCTCGATGCCCGGTACGTCAATCGGCCGGTAGAGCTCCGGCGCCCACCCCAGCTTGCGCAGCGCGCCTGCGATGTACTCCTGGCAGGCTTGCTCGTTGCCCGTGGGCGGCGTGTTCTCCGACGGGATGCGCACGAGGTCCTGCACTATCCCAACCAGCCGCGGACTGCTCTCCTCCACGTAGGCGCAGAGCTTCTCTTCCAATGAGCTGCTGACGCGCATCACTGTGCTATCTTTCATGAGATCTCCAATCGGCGCGGCGCCATTCGGTAACCGCGGGTAATGACGGCGAGATAAACCAGCCCGAGCCCCATCCAGGCGAAGCCCGCGAGCTTGGCCTTCCAGGTAAGGCTCATCCACACCCAGGTGCAGGCCAGCGCGCCCAGCGCCGGGGAGACAAGGTTCATCAAGATGCCGGCAGCGGAGCGGCGGCGTTGCCGGAAGTAGTAGTGCGAGATGACGCTGAGGTTAACCAGAATGAAGCCGACGAAGGCGCCGAAATTGAGCAGCTCCACGAGAAGCTGGAAGCGGGCCACGAGCGCGCCGGCTAGCGATGCCGCGCCCATGACGTAGACCGCGCGAACGGGGGTGGAGGTCCGCGGGTCCACGTGCCCGAAGATCCGCTTCGAAATCGCCGCGTCGCGGCCCATCCCGAACAGAAGGCGGGACGCGCCCGCCTGGCCGGCCAGTGCGCTCGCCAGTCCCGCCACGAGCAGCACGAACGAGATCCAGCCGAGCATCCACGGCCCGCCCATGTGTTTGCCGATGTCCATGATGGCGGTGTCCGTGTCCGGGAAAGGTTTGGCGATCGGCCAGACGAGCGCCGCCAGGTACACAGTCAAAAAACAGATGACCGTCTGGATCACGCAGACCGTCACCGTCGCGATGGAAATATCGCGTTCGGGCCGCACCGTGTCCTCGGCCAGCGTGGAGACCGCGTCAAAGCCGATGTAGGACAGCGTCGCAATGCCCGCTCCGAGCATGAGCGGCGACAGCGAAAACGTCTCCGGGTTGAACACGGCCTTCGGCTGCCAGAGGCCGGCCACTCCCTGGCCGGCGACAACGAGCCGGATCGCGAGCCAGAAGAAGAGCACCGTCGCGACGGTCATGATAGCCATGAGAACAGTGCTCGCCCTGGCCGTGACCCGGATCCCGCGGATGTTGACGAACGTGATCGCCAGCGTGAACAAGACCGCCCAGACGAAGTACGGGACCTGCGGGACCAAACGGGACGCAGTCAGCGACGCATACACCACGCTCAGCAGCGGAATCAGCAAGTAGTCCAGCATCATCGCCCAGCCGGCGAGAAAGCCGACGTGCTCGTTGAGACCGCGCTGCGCGTAGGCGTAAGTGGAACCGGCGATGGGAAACGCCCCGGCCATCTTGCCGTAGCTCACCGCGGTGAACATCATTGCGACCATCGCCACCAGGTAGCTGAGCGGCGCGTGGCCGTGCGAGAGCTTCTGCACAATGCCGTAGACCGGATAGGGCGCGGTCGGGGTGAGAATCACCAGGCCGTAAAGGATCAGGTCCCAGCGCCTGAGCACGCGCTTGAATTGCGGCTTGTAGCCCAGCGACTCGAGGGTGGCGTCGGCGGTTTGCCCCATGTCCGTGTCGGATTCTCCTTATGTTCTCCCCGCGATCCGCCGCGCAGCCTCCCGGCGAGCCTCGTCCCACGTGTCGGGGTTGTTCTTCCAAAGGCTGGTGACGCCCATGGCTTTCTCGCCGAACGGCCGGTCGAAGATGACGCCGTTCACAATCCGGTCGGCTTCCGCCTCGCCCAGCTTCTCGGCGAGCAGCTCGAAGTACTCGTAGTCCTGAAGCCCGCGCCGCTGCGCCTTCAAGCGGATGCTGGGAACCGGCTGATCGTAAGCCATCACCTCGCCGCGATAGATCAACTGGCCCGATCCCGTGTAGATGCGGCTGTCTTGCTTGAAATTCTCGGCTTCATACCAGGCCGCGTACGCGTTCCAGTCGAACTCCCACTCGATCCATCCCGACCGGTACTTCCACGCCACCCAGCCGATGGCGCGGTTAGTCAGCAGGTCCAGATCGAGGAACGTGTTCGATCCGCAGCCGGAATTCTTCCGCTGCTCGTAGATCATCGGCCCGTAAAACCAGCTCTCGATTCCCCTGGCGCGGAACTCGCGCATCAGATCGACGTCGTAGTCCACGGTGTGGCAGACCCAGAGATCGATGGCGTTCTGCATGGACTCCATCGCCTCGCGCGAGTAGCCGCCGTCGATGCGGAACTGATACCAGTCATCGCCGAGAACGCCGTCCAGCAGGCGGCCGTAGTAGCGCATCTTCGCATAGGCGGCTTCGTTGTAGGATTCGTCGAGGCCGTCGAGGAAAGCGATCTTGCGAACCTTGCGCCAGTTGGCGTCGCGCTCGAAGTGCGCCTTGACCTGGCGGGCCGTCTCCTTCCAGACCGCCTCGAACTCCGGCGTGGGCCCGTTCTCCGGCATGGCCACCGGCCAGGCTCGGCGGCGGTTCTCGCCGCGCTCGCAATCGAACGGCAGGAGGATGTGCGCGAGCGGCTCGCCGTAACCCGGCCCCCAATAGCCGTTCTTGTCGGTGAACGCGCTGCCGTCGAGATACTTTGAAACGCGAGCATCGTACTCGGTCCAGTCGAGCGTCACCTTAGTGCCGTCGATCTTCAGCCCAGGCCGGTAGGCGTACACGCCCGGCTGGAAGCGGTGCTGCCATGCGAGCTGGTAGTACTTCAGCTCCTGCTCCGGAGGCATCGTGCGCAGCGAGCCGTTGTAAATATCGCCGCGCGGCGAGAACCGGTCCGGCAGCGTGAAGGGCCAGACTTCGAGCGCCACCGTCACGTCGGAATGCCCGCCGTCCCATTTCACCTTCGCCGTGCCGGTGTACTTGCCTGGCGCCGCGTCACGGGGAACGTAGATGTCGATCCAGACGGCGTGGTTCGTCTGGCCGGGGATGTTGTTGTGAATGTCGGGAATCGAAAAGGGGAATCCGCTGCGAAGGCCCGAGGGGCGCTTCGGCATCAGCGCATCGGGATACCACGCGGGCCCGAGCGACAGCATCTCGTACCCGGTGGATGGCCGGCGCACCTGTACGTACCACGCCTTGAAGATCTGAAGGTTGCGGCCGCCGATTTGCCGGCCGTCCGGACCTTCGAGCGGCGTTAACTCCACATCCACGCCGGTGACCGGGAAGAAGGCTTCGAGAATCAGTTGGAACGCCGCAAACTCTTTCCGCGCGGATTCGACGGAAACCGTGCGCGTCGCTCCGTCCCAGACGAAGTTCTTCTGGCGGTAGTTGCCCGTAGGGTAGTCCTTCTGGATGTCCGGCCGCTCTTCAATGAGCTTGCCGGTCTGGGGATTGACCCGCACCCCGTCGCCAATCGCCCAAACGCTGAGCCGCGCCAACGCCGGCGAGGGGGCCAAGGCGCAGGCGACAAGCAGGAAGAGGGCACGTCTACTGGCCACGGTTCTCCTCCGAAAAGGGGTCAGCCTGATCTGCCCCATTTTCGCCGCGCGGAAAAATGGGGCAGATCAGGCTGACCCCTTTTTGGGCTTTGCGCAAACCTTGCAGCCAGCGGTCGAGGCCGATGCTGCGCTCGGGCGCCATCATGTAGCCAAGGTCGGGCGTGCGGTCCGCCCAGTGGTCCTTCGTGTCGTCCATGATATGGACGAACTGCCGCCCGGCTACAGACTGCCCCTTCGGATAGCGGCTCTTCTCGAACACCGCCGTCAAATCGAGAAACACCCGCTCGCCTTCCGCTTGAAGCTGCCTCACGGCGTCGTAGGCGCCGGTGAGCCGGGCCAGCGCCTCCCTGGGATCCTTCTGCGCATTGGCCTGCGCTTCAATAAGCGATCTTTCGGCGGCGGCCAGCCCTTCGAGCAGGCGCCAGTGGTGCCCCATGAATTTCGCCAGCGAGAGGAACACCTCGAGGTTGTAACGGTTGCGGTCCGCAAGCGCCAGGTTCTCATAGAGCGCGTGAAGAAGCCGGCTGTTCTCGACTTTGCGCTCACGCGCCTCAGCGAGGTATTTCGCGTAGCGCGACGCGAAAGCCGGCCGGAATTGCAGCGTGGCTGACGGCAGCGGCGGCGGCGTGAGCGTCAAGTCCCAGCGGATCGCATCGCCGGTGCCCTTGAGGCCGCTCCAGTCGGCATAGGCCAGACCACGCACGCGGCTGCGCACCCGGTCCCAGGTCTTCTCCCACGCGCGGGCCTGCCGTTGCATCATCCGGTAGACCTCGACCATTCCCGTAACCCGCGGGCCGTAGTAAAGCCGCATGAACTCCGTCGCGTGCTGCTCGGGGGCAGGCACACCGCGGCTCCAGCCCCACTGCGCCACGGCCGACCAGCCGAGCCAGAACGTTTCGCTGTGCAGGCCGGAGTCGTCCCACGCCGCGCCGTAGACGCCGATGGGGCGGCCCTGCCGGAAGCGTCCGGTGGAGAGGCTCTCGAAGGTGATTTGCAGGCGTCCCGGTCCGGCCTCGCCGTCGATTCCCAATGGCAGGTGGTTCGGGAAGAGCTTCTCGTCGCCCTGCATCGACGTGTAGCCGAGTTGCCGCATCCCCAGGGCGTTCTCGGTGGGGAGGTAATCCGGTTCGCCGATGACGCCGTCGATGATGTCGGGCGGCAGAAGCTTGACGTGCTCCGGCAATAGCGGGTATTCCACCCACGCGAGCATGCGCCGGCCGCGCGCGGCGAGGAAATCATGAGCCTTGCGCGCGAACTCCGCCCACTTGAGGCTGCGGTTGACGGGGCTGTAAGGCTCCTTGCACTTGCCGCCGGCGCCCGCGTAATAGATCTCGTCGGTCGAAACGAAGAAGTAATCGATGCCTCGCGTCGCCTTAATCACGTCGTCGTACATCGAGAAGATCAGATCGTAGCTGCGCGGGTCGCACAGGTCGGCCAGGTAGTTGTTGCCGTCGGCGCGCAGGCCGGTGAACTGGGGGTGCTTGAGAACGTACGCCATGTGCGCGGGCGACTGGATCTGGGGAACCACCTGGATGTGGCGCTCGAGGCCATAGTCCACGATCTCCTGGAGCTGCGCGACGGTGAACGCGCCCGGCGCGCCGATGACCGCATTGGACGGGTACTCGAACTTATCCTCCAGCTCGAAGCCGATCATGTTGACCTTGAGCCGCGCCGACCAGTCGAGGTAGCGTTTCATAGTCTCCATGCGGTCCTGGTGGTGCTTGGTGTCCCAATGGAGAAAACGCAGCTCGACCGACGGCCAGTCGTCGATCGTGCCCTTCGGAACCACCAGCCGGCCGAGCGCATCGCGCTTGGGCAACTGGATCAGCGTCTGGACGCCGTAGAACAGGCCCGCGTCGCCGTTGCCGGTGACCTCAATGAGCGAATCGCCGATGCGTAAGCGGTAGGCCTGCCGGTCCACTCCGGGCTCGGCGTTGGTCGTCACCGTCCCCGGGACAACGGCCAGGCGAATCCGTGGGCTGCCGGTACCACGCTCGAGAGCCAGTCCATGAAAGAACTGCATGTCATCGAGCAGAGCCCGAACAGCGATGTGGCGCTCCTCGATGCCGGCCGCCTCGACACGCCAGCTCACGTCGAGCCGTACTTCGCCGCCGGCAAGCCTGACGTGCCTTGGGCTTGGTATCACAGACCACGCGTGCGCCCAAAGCTCGGTGACCTGCTGCCCGTACAGGCCCGACCAAACCGCAGCGCCGGCAACGAACACCAGAACTCTCTCCATCATTCCTCTGCGTCCTCCGCGACTCTGCGGTTAATCCCTCTTCTTCCCCCCCAGGTATCCAAGGCTCCGCAACCGCTCGATGCTCTGCTGATCCAGCGTCGCCGTACCGCCCGGCCCCAGTAGCTTGCGCACTTGCTTCTGACCTTCGATCCAGCGGTCGATTTCCGCCCGGAATCTGCTAGCGATCTCCGGGTGCTGCGCGGCCACGTTCCTGGCTTCCGCGCGGTCCGCGCGCCGATCGTACAGCTCGACCTCCGGCAACCTGGCCCGCTTTGCCTGGCTGCGGTAGATGAACTTCCATTCCCGGTCGAGTAGCGCAAACGTGTCCGTGCTGTACTCTGGCGCGAAGCCCCTCGGGTACGGATGGGCGAACCGGGAACAGGCGACATAGCCCTGCCTCTGGAATGGCCGGCCTTTGATCAGAGGGACCAGGCTCTGTCCCTGGATCACACCCTCCGCCGGAATGTTCAGCAGTTCCAGCACCGTGGGCATCAAGTCAACGAGCTGCACGGGTTCGGCGATGCGCCTCGGCTGCGGAAGCAGCGCCGGGTTCCACATCAGGAACACGTTGTGTGTCAGTTCCTGGTAGAGCGAGTGGCCGTGGGCGGTATAACCGTGCTCCCAGAACTCCTCGCCGTGGTCGGAGACCACAACCACCAGGGTGTTGTCGAGGATGCCCAACTGGCGCAGCTTGTCGATGAGCAGTTCCAGGCTGTGATCGTTGTGGAGGATCTCGCCGTCGTAGCGGTCGATCGCCTGGCGAAGGAAGCGGTCCGGATCGAGACCTTTCGCCTTGACGGTCGCTCGCGTGAAGACCGCGCCGCCGCCGTACTGGCGCTGATCGCGCAGCGAGATGTAGTTCTTGTTGAATGCCTGCGTCTCGGCGGGGTTGGCCCACTTCTCTTCGAATCCCGCCGGCGGCCGGTAAGGCGCGTGCGGGTCGGTCGTGTGCGCATACAGGAAGAACGGCTCATCGCGATGCTGTTCCAGCCAGGGGAAGAGCACCTTGTTGAGCGCCGCCGAATCGGTGCCCCGGTCCGCCGAGTCCGTGCGCTGCCGGTGAACGACGGGGTACTCCATCATGTAGTCGAAGCCGCGCTGCAAGCCGCTGGCCTTGCCCGCGAACGGATTCGTCACCACGCTCGCGGTGACGTAGCCGGCCCCGCGCAGCCGCTCGGCGAGGGTTCGCGCCCCCGCCGGGATCGTGTCGGTGTCTCGAATGGTGCCGAGCGCGTACGGGTACAGCGATGTCATCAGCGACGGGACGGACGCCTTGGTCCAGGTGGCCTGGACGTGGGAATCCTCGAAGACAACGCCGGCGGCTCCGAGCTTCTTGAGGAATGGAGTCGTGTCACGGGCATAGCCGTACAGGCTGGTGTGATCGGGCCGCAGCGTGCAGACCAGGTACAAGAGAACGTTCGGCCGGCGCT
This sequence comes from uncultured Solibacteraceae bacterium, assembly GCA_964478455.1. Classification (GTDB taxonomy): domain Bacteria; phylum Acidobacteriota; class Terriglobia; order Bryobacterales; family Bryobacteraceae; genus CAYZJD01. The sequence goes on from CAYZJD010000022.1 coordinate 17,881, forward strand.
TCGGCCCTTTCGCCGTGAGCAGAGGATTGGCCCACAACCCGACCGCGCCGGGCTGGTCCGAGCTGGTTTCAAAGACCAGCTTCAGGCTCCGCCCGGCATACTTCGAGAGATCGACGCCGGCATCTTCCCAGACGCCGCTGTCCGCCAGCGTTCTGTTGAACAGCACATCGGATGACGCGGCGGCCAACACCCGGAACGTCACCGGCTTGTTCTTCTCGGCGATGCCGATGCCAAAGTGCAGCCGGCCGCCCTTGGGGACGGGAACCTCGTACGTGATCGACGATGGCGAATGGGCGAACAGGACGTTGCGGTATTCCTCCTGCTTGCCGAGGAACTGGCGGCCGGCGGCGCTCGGGAAGCTGGCTTTCCTCGGAACAAGTTCGATGAAATCGATCGCCACCAGAGCGGTGAGGCTGTCGGTAGGCATGATCGCAAGCGGCCGGCTCCCTCGCGGCGCGTCGATGTTCACATCAAACCGGTAAACCTGGTACTCACCGGGCGGCCCAAGCTTCTTCTTGAACTCATCGCCGCCGATCTTGATCTTGACCTCGTCGCCGCCCTCGGCCATCATCCGGATCCGCACGCTTTCGTAAAGGCCCCAATCGATGGCGAGTTCCTTCGGCGATGCGATGACCGGCGTGCCTGCGTCCCCTTGCAGGATCAGGTCGCGCTGGCGCAGGCCCATGCGGCCGCGGAGCAGCATCCAGGAGACGTTTTCATCGAAGTCTTTCCAGACGACCGGATCGGTGACACGGGCGGTGGTGGCGTGCTGCGGAGCCGACACGGTGGCGGAAGAGGCGAGATTGTCGTCGAAGCGGTAAATGGTAAGGGCCGCCGCCGAAGGCTGTGGGGGCTGTGCTCTCCGGCAACCCGGCAAGAGAAGCAGAAGAACGAAGAGGAGGGCAGCCGTGTTCCGGGCCAAGAGGAGCACAGAGATCAGCGTGTGGACTCCAGCCGGCTCACCCGCGCGGACATCTGCATCTGCACACCCCCCAGCATCTCTACGAGCCGGTCGAGACACTCGTCAATGCGCGTCAGCCTGGTTTCGAGCCGGGCCACCTCGCTCTTGAATTCGCCCCGAAAAGACCACAGCTCCGCAGCAATCAGTTCCAGCAGGCGGCCTTGCTCCATACATTCAAATTACAGTATTCACCGCAGAGAACGCAGGATCCCGGCAGGTCATCCTGGATTCTCTGCGCTCCCTGCGTCTCTGCGGTTCAAACCTCCTCTACCAGCTCACGCGCAGCGAGAACTGGATGATGCGCGGATCGTTGGCCTGGACGGCCAGATCCTGAAGCCCCGATGTGGAGCTCGGCTCTACATCAACCGGGTGATTGAAGAAGTTGAAGAAGTCGGCCGTGAACCGCACTTTCAACGTCTCCGTGACGCTGAAATGCTTGAACACCGAGAAGTCCACGTTCCAGGCGCCCGGACCGCGGAAGAAGTTCCGCGCGTTCCAGTTCACCATGTCGGTGATTGTGGTGTAGCGCACGGAGCCGTCGGCAAGCTGCTGCGGGATCCGATTATCGAACCTGTCGCCGACAGGTCTCAGGACCCGCTGCGACCGGTCGGCGGGAACCAGTTGCTCGAGCCTGGCTGTGTCTACATCCGAGGCGAGTCCCGGATTGAAATCGCCGCGGAACCACAGCCGCTGCCGGCGGCCACCGTAGGTCATCTCCAGCCGCTCATCGGCGGACAAGGTAGGATCACCGAACAGGTACCGCCCGCTGCTCACACTCGACCACCGGCCGCTGCGCCAGTCGCCGATGAAGGCGAGTTCCCAGCCTCCGACGGCCGCATCCAATCCTCGCGAGACGCTCCCGCCGTACCGCTTGCCCCGCCCGAACGGCAGCGTGTAGATGCCGTTGTACCGGATGCGGTGTGCGGGAACTTCGTTCGAATTGAAGTAGCCCAACCGGAGCCTCTGGTCGTAAGTGAGATTCGGCGCGCCCAGGATCTCGTGATTTTCGGGAACTCCGAAGCCAGTGCTGCCGGTCGCGTTAAACGACGCGGGACCGTAGGAGAACCCTCCGGTGTCGTTGGTGGTCATGGCGTGCGTCCAGGTATAGAACCACTGGAAGGCCAGGCCGTTGGAGTAGCGGCGTTCGAGCTCGGCCTGGAGCGATTGGGCGTTGGAGAAACCGGTGTGATTCAGCGGTCCGCCGGACCCGCACAAAGCCCAATTCGGATTCAGGCGGCGCAGGTCCGGGTTACTGGGCCGCGCAAGGCCAGTGCGGGCCTGGTAGTTCCACTCCGACTCCGTGCAGCTCAGATCGTAGTGCTGCTCGAGGTCCCTTCCGTGGTTCCCGATGTAGCTCAAGCGCAGGGCGGTTTCTTTCATCAGCTCTCGCTCGACCGTCAAGTTCCACTCCTGGGCCCGGTTGTCCCGCCAGTCATTGACATCCCAAACATACGCGGAACGCGCACGTGAGCTGATTCCTTGGGCCGTTGTGATGTCAACGGTGGCGTTGGGAAGCACGTCCTCCGGCGCCGGCGTATACTTCAGCGCGTAGAAATCGATGGCGCCGTTCTTGTTGCTCAAACTGTTCGTAAACCTGAGGTTCAGCGGTGGATTGCCTCTGGCCCCTTGCAGGATCTGCGACAGCGGCATCGGCCAGAAGTACTCGCCATACCCGGTTCGGAGGACCCACTTGTCGTTGAGACGGATGGCGGCCCCTATGCGCGGACCGAAGTTGTTGTTGTCGCTCGGGTACAGGTCTTCCGGCAGGCCGGCGGCTCGGGCCGTGGTCCAGGTCAGCCCGCGCTGCTTCCATGACTCCAGCACCGCCGGTGGAATACCGGGCAAGTCCTCCATGCGGATGTCCTTCGGCGTCACCACTTCAAACTTGGTGGCGATGGTGTTCAAATCGATCGTGACCAGCCGGTTGAACTTCTCCGTGTACGGTGTCCACCTGTCCCACCGGACTCCCAAGTCGAGCGTCACCCTTGGATGCACCTTCCAACTGTCGTGGAAGTACAGGCCGGTCTCCTTCTGGCGGAAATAGAAGTAACCGCGGTTGTACTGGTTGGAAAGATAGGTCGGCAGGCCAAGCAACATTCCCGCAAATCCGGAGCCCGTGTAGGAGGTGAAATCGTCCGCCTCCGGGTCGTAAAGCGACGTCCAGTCACTGTAAAAGCTGTGAGACCCATGGGTCTGCTGCAACTCGCGGACGTTGTTGTATTCCTGGCGGCCCTTGAAGCCGAACTTGATCGAGTGCTTGCCCTTAATCCAGGTGACGTTGTTCTCGAGTTGGAAAGCGGTCAGGTTCTGGTCGTGCCGGTTGTCGGCGTCCCAGCATCCGTAATAAAAGAAGTACTCGCTGATGCAGAGCGTCGGCCAGCCCTTGCCACTGAAGGGGTTGGGCAGGCCGAGCTTCGCCGGCCAGTCGGTATCGTCGGCCAGCGTTCCGGAGAGGTGCGGCGAGCGGTGGTTGGAAGCCTGGAACTCGTTTAGCAGCGCCGGCGAGAATACGTGGTTCCACCGGACGAAGCTGGAATACACCTTGCTGTTGCTGCGACCCGTGCCGCCAGCCTCCGTCGAGCCGGGCTTTGGATACCCGTACCGGCCGCCGAAAAGCGCGGTCTTCCTGGGTGAACGGGTAAACCGGCCCGAGATGTTGTCCTTTTCCGAGAAAACGTGGTCGCCTTTGAGGGTCAGCGTGTCGACGTCGCGGACGTCTGGATAGTAGGCCCGGAAATTGACCGGCAGCAGGAACGGATTCACGTCCAGCGCGGTGTTAGGCTCGGGCGACAGGCTCCGCATGATCTTCGAGAACTCGCTGATTCGGTCCGCCGGGATCCGGTTGTTGGAGAAGGGAAGCCTGGTGCCGTCGGCGGCGCTGGTCCAAGGGTCGTAGATAGTGACGGGAATGTCGTCGGTGGTGACCGCGTTGCTCAGATCGCCGTCCCACATGGCCGCCGTCGGCGCGGCAGCCTCAGCGTATCTCGCCAGCCGCTCCCGAAAACCTTCATAGGCGGCGAACCAGAAGGTCTTGTCCCTGATAACCGGGCCGCCGGCAGAGATCCCGAACTCGTTGCGGATGTACTGTGGTGGTTTGTCATAGAAGTCCTGCCGCTGGCGCGCCCGCAAGCCTCCGAAGTTGTTGCGATGAGTCTCGAAGGCGCTGCCGTGGAATGCGTTCGTGCCGCTCTTGGTCACCAGCGAGACGGTAGCCGGACGGGAATACTGGGCTCCCGAGCCGGTCGTCTCGATGCGGAACTCCTGGATCGTGTCCAGGCCCGGCTGCACGCGCGAGATACCACCGCCGAAACGGTCCACCAGCGAAATACCGTCGAGCAGCATCTCCGTACTGCCTACCTTCAGACCGTGTACTCGCGGGTTGCCCCCGCCCTCCACTCCGGGCGTCAGGTTAAAGAGGTTGGTGATAGCCCGGCCGTTTAGTGGAAGCTGCTGAATCCGAAGAGCGTCCTTGACGTCGCTCACTTCCATGCCGACGGTGGTGATGGTAGGAGCCGCGCCGGTCACTTCGATCGTGGCCTCGAGGGTGCCGACTTCCATGGTGGCGTCCACAACGGCCGTCTGGCCGACCTCGAGGGTGAGCGTGCCGGTCCACCTCTTGAAACCGGAGGCCTCCACGGTGAGCGAATACGGTCCTGGTTGGACCGCACCGAAATAGTAGATGCCGACCGCGGAAGTCTCGGTGCTGCGGGAGACTCCCGTGGCTGTGTTGGTAAGCGTTGCCTTTGCGTTGGGGACCGCCGCCTTGGTGGCGTCCACAACGGTTCCGCGGACCACACCGAGACCCGTCTGGGCCGCCAGAGGCGCTGCCAGCGCGAGGAAAAGCCCGGACAACAGGCACTTTCTGACAATCGGCAAGAAAGTTACTGAACCCATCCGTGACCTCCTTTGACTTGAACCGGATGCTACCCCTACGCTACGTATAAACGGGCAACCCGCTTTTGTCAAGAGTCTTTGCCCATGTTCC
>CAYZJD010000023.1:0-21796 GCA_964478455.1 uncultured Solibacteraceae bacterium
CGCGACATCCAAAGCCTGCGCGGCCTTCCGCGCGGCCGGAACCGGTTTCTCGGCGCGCGCGGCCTGCTGCTGTTGAATCTGGCCTCCGGCCGTGACAACGCCGCAACCCAGAATGAAAGCGGATGCGAGGAACCTGTGCTTGCGGACCTTCCAAAGAAGAAAACACCGCTCGATGACATCGCCCATTGAGCCCCTCCGCTCGCCCTATTCCTTCTCGACCTGGACGAGCACCCAGAGATACTCTGCAAAAGTACAGCGGATGCCGCGAATGGTCAAGTACCAAAATGCAGAGGGGTGCTGATAGGCGTCCTGTACGTAAGTGAAGTTTGCGCCGTGCTGGTTAACCGTCAACCGGTTCGCTATGAGAAACCCATGGGCAGGTCGGGCCCCTGCGGCACGTGCAGCGCTAAGTGCTTGATACCGCGAGCAGGGCAGTGGTCGACACCGTCAGTGCCCGATCACGCGGCCCAGCCTGCGGGTCATGTCGATGCGGATCTCGCCGGTCGGACGCCCTTGGACGCCGGCCCGCCGGTAGACCAGGATCCTGTGCCCGGTGTCACGGCCCTCGACGTAGCGAGGATACGACCCGATCAGCTCCCAGCCAGGCTGAATCCGGACGGCTTCCTGCAACAACCTGTGGTGCGGGCGCATGTAGGGGCCGGGCGCCGTGTCGATAATCACTACACCCACCGGGATTCGTTCCAGGTACGCCATGACTTCCTCGGTGTTCGTTAACAGCAGCCTGTAAACGAAGTTGCCGGACCAGGACACACGGGCCAAGACTTTCGAAGACCGCAGGACGTAATGGCCTGGCCGCTTTTCCCGCATGGCGACTTCGGCGATGAACGGTCCTTCTGCTCCGGCCTCGCTTGAAACGAGAAACGCCGCCTGGGCGAGTTCCGGCTTCGACATAAGGGGGGCCGCCACCGGGGCGAAGCCGGACGGGTGTTTGCGAGGGACGTAGAACGTCTCCAGGAAGAACGCCACGGCGAGTGCGGCGGCAAGCGTAACGATTCGCTGGTGCGGCTTCAGGAATGATACCGGCAGCCTCGCACCCAGCCAGGCGAGCCCGGCCGCCAGGAACAGCAGGAGAACCGGAACCATGACCAGCAGGTGCCGGTCCGGAGAGGCAACGCCAAGGAGCAGCCGGAAGCCGATGAGGCTGGGCACGAGAGCGAGGGAAGCAGCCCAGATCCCCCGCGCCGGGGGGCTGCCGCAGATGATCGTGGAGGCTCGTTCAGCGAAGCCGATGGCGGCGACGATCAGCATCGCCGAGCCCAACAAGGCCAAAACCTGCCATGACTGTTGGGATATCGGTGTGAAGTTCTTGCCAAGACCCAGCATTCGTTCTGGCCGGTACCCTACTACCCGGGGAAGCATGAGGTACCACGGCCCGCAGAGCGCCGCCACAATCGCCACCGGCAGCCAGGTGGCCGGGCGCGCCAGCAGGTAGAACCGCCGGGAGAGCACCACGGCCAGAAGAGGCACAGGTATCAGGGCCAGCGCCGTGCCTTTCGTCAGGATGGCAAGAGCGGCCATGACGCCGAACAAGAGCGAGTACCTGAGCCTCTCGGTATCCAGGTAGCGGCCGAAGGCGATGATCGACACGAAGACAAGCAACGCCAGCAGGATGTCCGCCATCACCCTGCTCGTGTTGCTCTGTACCAACGGCAGCGCGATGAAGAGGCAGGCGAGCGCAATTCCCGCCGCGGCGGAGAACTCCTTGCGAGCGACATCGTAGATGGCCAGGGCCGCCAGCGCGGCCAACAGCGCCATCAGCAGGAGGATGGAGGCGCGCGACGGCGGAAACACAAGTGTCCAGGCCGACTGCACGAGGTAGAACACGGGTGGCCAGTGCCCCAAGCCGACCTTGGGATAGTGCAGGTAGTAGTTCTCCGCGTAGCGAATCGGGTGGCTGAAATCGAACGAGGCGATGTAGTCCCGCACCATCAGCCCGGTAACATAGTGTGCCGCCTCGTCAGAGTCGTCGAACTCGGCCCTGTATGCGCCGGCGGCCCACTGGAGCGTTACCGCCAGGGCCAGCAGAAGCAGGCCGGGAACGAGGAGAGTGATGGACCGGCGAATCATTGGGCGACAATGGACAGAGATTGCAGCGCCGTTACTTCGCCAGCTCCGGCGGGACCGGCAGCGTCACGTTGCCCGTCGCGGCCCACTCGGCCCCGCGGACGAACGTGGTCACGAACGCCGGCGTTCTGACGGCCTCGGCGTCGTGGCCCAGCGCCGTCACAAAAACCCGCCCTTTGCCGAAGTCAAGCGTCCACAGCATGGGCTGATGCAAGCCCGGGCCGGGCGTCGGCTGCCTGGCTTTCCCCTGGTAGAGCGAGTGATCGTCCCAGGCGGTAGCGAGCACGTGGTAGGTTCCTTCCGGCTGCCATTTCAGGTTGGCGTACAACTCATCGTTCTCTTGTGGGAGAGACTCCTTCAGGCCGCGGGTGACGGGGTGGTTGGGGTCGCGGATGTCCACGGTGAAATCGTGCTTCGGTGAATGGTGTCCGTGGTCCGGGCGCCAGTTGCCGCCGCAGAGCTTCTCGTAGTCGGTCCAGCCGTCGAAGGCGGCCACGGAGAAGTGATACACGAGCACGCCTTTGCCGGCTCGCACAAAATCCACCAGCGCCGACTGTGCACGCTCGCCCCACCACAGCTCGGGCTTGCGGCGCTCGAAGTAGTTCAGCACCACCAGATCGTAAGGGGCCAGGGTCTCGGCTCCGGCGCCGCGGAACTCCTCGGTCACGCGCACCTCGAAGCGTCCGGTGTCCTCAAGCGCCTTGCGGAGTTCGGGCGTCACCGAGCGCCAGTCGTGGCCGTTCTGGCCGGTGATGATGAGGACCTGGATTTTCGGCGGCGGCTGCTGGGCCGGCGTATGAAGCGAGGCGGCCGCGAGCAGGACGGAGAGAACAAGCAGGTTCACAAGAATACCTCCCACAGTAGGAAGCATCTGATTATACCGATCCATGGGGCAGGTCACCTGACCTGCCAAGCCCTGCGCCCGCTCAGAAAGTCCACTTGAGCGCCAGTTGGATCTGGCGCGCGGTAGTGCTGGTCTCGGTGATCCGGCCCGCCGTCCCCAGACGTTGGAGGGTGCTACTGAACAGGCGCAGGCCGGACGGAATATCGAAGTTCGGGTGATTGAGAAGGTTGAAGCACTCCACCCGCAGGCGAAGGCTCCGTGCCTCGCTCCGCCAAAGCTCTCTGTGCGCGGCCAGATCGACAACAAAGAGCCCGGGCCCGCGCAGCGCCCCACGGCCCAGGTTCCCCAGGAAACCGGCGGGCGGCAGCGCGAATGCTTCCGGATCGAACCAACGCTGCGGGTCTCCTAGGATTCTGACCGCCTCCGGCCGCGCCAGGTCGGGCCTCTGGCCGAGATCGCCGGTCGTCGGACGGAGACGCGCGCGATCGAACCCAACCGAAGGCGAGAAGTAGAAGCCGGTGTGCGCTTGTACCAGGCCGTGGAGTTCCCAGCCGCGCGCCAGGCGACGTACACCGCCTCCGGACGCTTCCGGAACGCGCCAGGAAAAATTGCCGCTGACGAGGTGGCGCACATCGAAGTCCGCCGGACCCCGGTTCTGGCGGTAGTCGAACACCGTGGGGACGAGGTCGCCGTTGCCGAAGTCGCTGAAGACAACACCCGAAACCTCGTCCAGCGTTTTCCCCCACGTGTAGTTCGCCTGAAACCGCAGGCCGCGGCTCCATCGCCTGGCGACGGAAGCGGTGAAGGAATGATGGAAGGAATTGAACTGCGCCCGGCGCAGGCCGATCTGTTCGAACGCGGGGTTCAGCCGCGGACCGTCTGGGAAGAACAGCCGGCCGCCAGCCAGCACCTCGGGGCGGGTCGGGTTGGCATTGCCGATCTGCCCCATCAAGTGCACGCCGCGCACCCCCGCGTAGCCGATCCGTACGGCAGTGTCTGCGCCGGCCTGGCGCTCGAAGCTCGCCTGGAACTGCACGGTGTAGGGCTGATTCATGTAGAAGTCGAGGCCGTCCGAGGCCCGCTGGGGAGAAGCGGTCTCGGCCGCCGCCCACAGGCCGGGAAACTGCGGCCGCGTGAGAACCGCGCGGTGGAACAGCGGTGGCACGCGCATGCCGGCGACCACGAGTTCCAGCGGGCCGAGCAATTCGAAAAAGACCCCGGCCCCAGCGCGGAATATGCTCTTTCCGCTTCCGAAGGGATCCCAGGCCAGCGAGGCGCGAGGAGCGAAGTTGTCCCGCGACGGGTTCCGGAACAGCGGCCCGCCGACCACGGCCTGCGTGTCGCGCAGCGGGTCCGGCAGCACGGCCACCTTGCCGTTGACCTCCCCCGGCACGGAGTAGGCCTCGTATCGGAGGCCGTAACCCACACTGAGAGCGGACCCGAAGTGAACTTCGTCCTGGAGAAAGCCGTGAAACTGGTGCTGCCGCCAGCCGCGGATGGTATCCGAGCCGGGAAGCATCAAGTCCGCGGACCGGGCGCGGCCCTGGAGAAAATCGGCCAGCGAGGTGAACAGATAGCGCCCGCCGGCGTTGAGGTCGGCCCGCTGGTTAAAGTGAATCCGGTCGTAGCCCGCGCCGGCGCGCAGCGCGTGGCGCCCGCGGACATGGGCGGCGTCGCCGTTCCACTGGAAGTCGTTGAGGGCGAAGTGCCGCGGCCGCAGGCGCGCCCGCGTCCCGCCGAGTTCGGCCAGCCCCGTGACCTCGATGGCGCCGAGCAACTGCCCGGGAACGAAGGAGAGCGACGGCGGGACGGCTCGCCTGACATCACCGTCCTCCCCGTTGCGGACACGGGAGAAGCCGGCCCGCAGCGTGACAATCGTGCGCGGCGAGTGAATGCGCAACGCCTCGGCGTGCAAGAACTGGTAGCGCGAGTCGGAGAAGAAGCGCCATAGCCGGAGCGGGTCCGGAAGCGAGCTGTAGGCATCATCGAAGGTGTACCGCCAGAAGAATCTCAGACGCTCGGAGGCGATGTGGTCGAGCTTGGCGGCTCCGTAATCCTCGCGCGTCGAGCGAGTCTGTTCGTTGACGAACTCCGCCGTGCCGTCGCCGAAATCCCGCCCGTTGGGCAGCGGGTACAGATCCAGATACGGCTCGACTTGCGGCGCGACCGCAACGCGGCGCACCCCTCCGCCGGCCTCGGGCAGCAGTCCTTCACGGGCCTCGGCGGTGGGCACCGCCGGTCGCACGGTGGAGCTGAGCGTCTCCCGAGCCGCCTCGTAGTTCAAGAGCCAGAAGAGCTTGTCCTTCCACAACGGACCGCCGGCCAGCCCGCCGAACTGGTTCCGCCGCAGCGGCGGGATCCCTTCCTCCGGAGCGTCAAAGAAGTTCTTCGCGTCCAGGGCGCTGTTTCGGAAGAACTCATACAGGCTGCCGTGGAAGTCGTTCGAGCCGGAGCGGGAGACGGCGGTCACGACCGCCCCCGCTGCCCGGCCATACTCGGCGCTGAAAGGGCTGGTGACGAAGCGCAACTCGCGGATACCCTCGATGCCGAGGGAAGCTCCCGCGGCGCTGGCCGGCACCGAGGAAGTGGCGTCGTTGATGTAAATGCCATCGAGGCGAAAGCCGTTCTGATTGGGGCGCGCGCCGTTGACGGACACCTTCAAGCCGATACCGGCGGTGAAGCTGCGGTCGGCGGTCAGGGACAACGAGGCACCGGGCTGTTGCGAGAAGAGGTCGAACAGATCGCGGCCGTTGAACGGCAGCGACTCCAGTTGCTCGGTCCCGGCCGAGACGCCCCAGTCGCTGGCGCTGTAGTCAATGAGCGGCGCACGCGCGGTGACGACAATTGCGTCGCGGGCCTCGCCCAGCTCCAATGTGAAGTCCAGGTGCAGCGCGCGACCGGCGCCCAGTTCCACGCCCCGGCGGACCTGATCGCGGAACCCGGAGCGCGACACGGAGATCTGGTAGACCCCCGGCGCCAGCCGAAGCGCCATGAACCGGCCGTCGGCGCCGGATTCCAGGTTCCTGCCAGCGCCGGTCTGCACCTCCAGTACATGCACCGTCGCGCCGGGCGCAGCCGCGCCCGATGGATCGCGCACGGTCCCCTCGATCGAGCCGGTCGTCTGCGCTTCAACAAGCAGAGGCGCCAGCAGAAGCGCCGGCAGGAGGAATTCACCGCGGAGGCGCAAAGGACGCAGAGATCTTCGCGCTTTCCTCTGTGCCCTCTGTGTCTCCGTGGTGGTCTGAAAAACGTCGCGGGGCATAACGATTGTGGGGCCGCTAACGCGCATTGGCTGTCCTCTTCCACGGAATCAGCAATCCTTCGAGGCGCTGCAAGCCCCCGTGCAACAACGCGCCGATCGACGCCGTCACCAGGACACCCACGTAGAGCTTTTCCGTTGTCAGCGTCTGCCACGCCAGCCAGATCATGCTCCCCAGCCCGTCAGAGGAGCCGACAATCTCCACCGAAACAGTGATCACCAGCGCCCGCCCGAGGGCGATGCGCAGGCCGGTAAACACCTGCGGCAGAGCGGCGGGCAGGTACACTCGCCGCAGCAGATCCCGCCGGCGGGCGCCGTAGTTGACGGCCAGCTCGACGTAGCTGGCTTGCACGCTCCGCGCGGCGTCAACCGCGTGAATGGCGAGCACGATGAAGGCGCTGGCGGCGATGAGCGCTACCCGGGCTGCGTCGCCGATGCCGAGGAAGAGCATGGCCATCGGCAGCAGAGTCAGCTTAGGGGTGGAGTTGAGGGCCGAGACCACCGGCTCGAGAAACCACCGCACCATGCGCACGCCGCCCATCAGAAGCCCAGTGAAGAATCCGAGCAGCGAACCGATCAGGCAACCAGCCAGCGTCCGAGTCATCGTCGCGCGGATCTGCGCTGGAAGTTCTCCGCTGGCCAGCATCCCCCAGGCCGCCGCCAGAAGGACGGACGGCGGCGGAAACAGGAGCGAGTCGAGAAGCTCGGTTCGCGACAGCAGCTCCCACACGGAGAACAGCGCCAGGACTGGGACGGCGCTCACAATAGGACGTTTCCAGTTCATCCCTTCCCTCCGGGGGCGGCTTGCGAGGAGTTGTCAGGCCCGGCGCTGAGGCGGCGATGCGCCTCCTCGAGAAAGCCTGTTTCAATCAACCGCCCGATCTCGATCTCTTCGGGGCAGTATCTTTTGCGGACCGCCCAGGTCTGGAACCGTTCGAGGCTGCGGAGGTCGATAGATCCATCGGGCGTGACGGTGTCCCGGCACCCTTGCCGGACGGCGTCCAGATCCATATTGCTCTCCCTGGCCAGGTCTTCCAGGAACCGTGGCGTGCGGCCCCGGCGGAACTGCTCGGCGCCCCGCAGGTAGGCGATGAGAAACCGCACGCCGGTTTCCCGGTCCCCGTCGAGCAAGGTCGGGCCGAAAGCGATGTAGGAGTATTGGTGGCCGGGCAGCAGGTCCGCGAGCTCGCCGAGGCGGACGACCTTGGGCGACATCGCCTGGAGGTCCTTGTCGAAATGCGAGGAAACGATCGCGTCCACCCGGTCCGCGATCAGGGCCGCGGCGGCGTCGGGCTGTCTCATGACGGCGATATGGACGTCGCGGGAGTTCATGCCGGCGGTCGCAAGGATCGAATCCAGATAGAATTCGGAGATTTGCGTCTGTCCCGCCAACGCGACGCGCCTGCCTTGAAGGCGCTTCAAATCCAGGGCGCCTCCGGCAAACAGGCTGCGCCGGGCGTAAAGCGCTCCTACGTGGCCGCAGGTGGTTGAGACGATCTCACGCCCGGCAACGTACCGGATGCGCGCACCGCGGGCGACGGCGTTGATGACCGCAGGACTGGCTCCGACGAATGCCGCATCCAATTGCCCGCCGGCGAGGAGGGGCACGGTCTGCGCCGTGGCGGGCATCTCGTGAAAGCGGATGGAGATTCCACTGTCGGCGAAATAGCCGAGTTCCTCAGCCAGATGCACGGAACTCATGGCCGGCCTTCGCTGGACGCCGGCGCGCACGATGCGCCTGGCAGGATGACGGACTTCTCGGCGGCAGCCGCACAGGCCACTGAGGACGCCGAGGGCGAGGAAGCCCCTACGCTTCATGCGATGTTGTCCCCTCCAAGCCCAGCAGATGCAACGGGAGGACTTTCCCCGTCGGAGTGGAAATCGGCTCCGCAATGACCACTTCAAGCGCTTCCGTGCTCTTCCAGATCCTCGACGCGGAGGCCCCTCCCTCGAACCGCCGGATCTCGGCTAGAAAGCGATTCTTGACCTCCTCGGGCGAAGGCCGGCCTGCGCGCGGGCTCACCCGAAGCACAAGCCCGGTCTGCGTGCCGGTTTCCCGCTCAACCAACTGGTAGTCCGTCGGGCTGCCGCCGAACGAGCACGGGAGCACCTCCTCCAGCAGTTGCACGATGTCGGTGCCGACAAGTGTTACTCCCTGGCCGGTGAGCTTGCCGAAGCTGAAGATGCCCCGGATCGCTGTCCGAAACCCGGCAGCCGAGAAGACGCAATCGCAGCGCGCCGGCTCGAGGACCCCGCTGTCGTCCATCTCCGCGTTGATCAGCACGTAGGGAGCGTTGGGGAGCAGCGTCGTGAACAGCAGCGATCCCACCTCGGCGTCGGAGAACGGGGCCGCCCGCCGGTGCGGAATGACCGCGACAGAATCGTGGAACAGGTGGACGCAATTGCCGGAGCTCATCCGGCGGCAGCCATAGCCGATGGGCCCGATCTCGCTGATGTGATACCGCGGGAACACCTCGCAGCCGGCGGCCTCGATGGCCTGCTGCTTGGCGGCGGTTAGCGCTTCCCCGCCCGACAGGAAGAGCGTGCCGTGGATGTCGAAGCCTCCCTCGGCGGCCGCGGACGCGATGCGCACGGCCGGGCTGACGTGCGCTCCCACCACGCAGTCGGAACCCTCGCGCCGCCGCCGAGCGATCCATTCCGCCACTGGAGTGAAATCGTTCGGCGGCAGGTGCGAAGGAAACGGGACCTTCACACCGCGCAGGCGGGCCATCACCACCAAGAGATTCGTCGCCAGGCGGTAGTGCGCCGAATCCGCCGAAGCGGCTCCGGGCGCGAACCAGCGGTCCACCGGCAGGCCAAGGTGGGCGTAGTTGATGCAGCCGCTGATCCCGTCGCCGGCCGGAAGCACGTACTTCACCTGAATCCGGCGCCGGCGCCCGAGGTCGAACTCTCGAAGGCAAAGGTTCTGGTAGGCGAGCTGGTGGATGCGGTGCCTCGGGCTGCGCGATGTGCCGGTGCTGCCGCTGCGGCTGCCGCTCGACCGACTCTCCAGCCCTCCGCCTGCGAACGGGTTGCGAAAACGCAGCGGCCCGCCCGGCATTTCGCCCCAAGCGCGGCGAATCGGAACTTTGCCCTTGAACTCGTCGTGCGAGAGCCGGACTCCTTCGCCATGCAGCCGGCAGAGCGTCGATTCGATGCCATCCCGCCGGACAGCCTCCGCCAGGTCTTCATACGAGCAGCCGGCCCAGCGGAACATAGGGTGGTAGGGATTGTCGGAATTCGCGAAAATTGTGCGGCCGACGCTGTCGAGAAAACGCTCTTCGCGGCGCTCCAGTTGCTCCCGGAGCAGCGCGCCGAGATCGGCGGGCAGCGGCGTGCCGAGGTATTGATGAAGCCCGGTGACCATGCGCCGGTAGTAGTCCAGTGGAGGCGGCGTCGTTCTCATGTCCGGGAGGCCCCGGGCGCCTCGGGTTCGCGCACCATCCCGAGCTTTGCCGAGACGCCGCGCTTGAGGTGGAGGAAATCGTCGCTCATCTCGATGGCCGGATCCCGCGGGCGCGCGAACGGCACTTTGAAGTCGGCGACCACGGTGCCGGGCTGGGGGCTGAGCACGAGAATGCGGTCGCTGAGCAGAATCGCCTCATCGACGTCGTGCGTCACGAAGACTACGGTCCTGTGGTTCTGCTCCCACAGCGCCAGCAGTTCGCGCTGCAACGCCAGGCGGGTCTGCGCGTCGAGGGCCGCGAACGGCTCGTCCATCAGCATCACCGCCGGATCACTCAGAAAGCAGCGGATCACGGCCACCCGTTGCTTCATGCCGAGGGAGAGTTCCTGCGGGTATGCGCGTTCCCGTCCGGCCAGCCCGAGCCGCACGAGCAGCTCCCGCGCTCGCTCCTCGCGCTCCGCCTTTCTTACGCCCTGCATTTCCAACCCGAAGGCCGCGTTTTGAAGCACGTTCATCCAGGGAAACAGGCTGCTTTCCTGAAACACCAGCAACAGGCGTTCCGAATGGTCCGTCGTGCACGGGAATCGCTCCACCACGCCGAGCGCGGGCTTGACCAGCCCAGCCAAGGTTCGCAGCAGCGTGGTCTTGCCGCAGCCGCTCGGTCCGACAATGGAAAGGAACTCCGCCTGCCTCGTTTCGAAACTTACCTCGCGGAGGGCCTCGATTCGACTACCGTTCGACTCGAACGTCACCCCCAGGCCTGAGCAGCGCAGCCGCATGGTCCCCCACTACCCGAACAAGCAATTATGCCCGATTCTGGGTCGCCTGCACCTCTCGCCACACGCTCGGCTTGCACCACGTTCACTGTCGATCACCTGGGGTCAACAACACAGTTTCCCCGGATGCTCTCAGGAAAATGCCGCCGGCTCAACCAGGCAGGTGGGCGCGCAGGGGCTGAAAGAACGCGCGCACAAACTCGCCGGCGGTTTCCGCCGCGCGCTCTGTGTCGCCCTCGCGCACAGGGACCACCACGCGCACCATAGCCGTATCACTCCGGTTGTACCGGATCGAATCGAGCACGAGGAAGATCTTCGCCTTGTACTCGCTGGCGATCGTGCGGTCGCGCGTCTGATACCAGTAGAGGACCAGGCTTGACTCGTCGCCGCGCGACACGATGTAGCGGTTCACCTCGATCGGTTCCGCCCGGCCCGGGATGTCCAGCAACGCGATCTCCGACACTGACGGCACCCAACCCGAGCCGGGAAGGCAGTTCTTGGGTGAGTGCGGGGCCTGCCCGGTTCGTTGGGTCTTGAAGTAGGCCACGAACAGGTTGGCCATTTCCCCGGAAGACGCGTTGCTGTAGACGCGGTTGAGGACGTCGTCGGCGCGCAGGACGTCGAGAATCTCCCGCTCGATGACTCCCTCCTTGGCGAGCGCCCACTGGTCGATCCGCGCCGGGAATCCGCTGAGGGGACGGGGGTTGGGCACCGCTTCTCCGTGGGAGAGAGTGTAGAAGAGCGCCGCCTGGAGCAGCAGCGCGGCGGTCAGAAGGCGCGCGTGTTTGCTCGGAAAGAGCCGGGGCGTGTTATTGGCGGCGGCCATGCGCACCTCGAGCAACGAAGCAGATCGCGCGGTGAACCACCACCAGCAGGACAAGCGCCACCATGAAGATCACCCAGCCCTGGGCGCCGTGGAAGAACCCTTCCGCCAGCTCCGGCTTGTACTCGCTCAGCATTCCGGTGAGGGCCACCCGCCCCGCGTTGGCGGCCACGGCGATCGGAACGGTGGCCACCAGCAACACGGGCTTCATCCAAGATCGTTTGTCGAAGAAGTGGGCGTAAACCACCGACAGAAACGACAGCGACAGCAGCGAGCGGATGCCGCTGCACGCCTCGACCACGTTCAGCCGCTGGCTCGGCAGTTCCAGGATATTGCCTTCGCGAAACACCGGAATGCCGAGCAGGCTGATCGCCAGCTCCGCGATCTTGCTGGCCACGAGCTGGAGGGGAAAGGTGATCTGGTTGAAGATGATGGCCGGTATCGGCACCATGAAGAAGAGCAAGACCAGGGGAAAGGCCAGCCGGCGGAGGATGCGCGTTCCACCAAGAAACCAAACGACGCCCATGACCGAGATCACAAACGCCGTCCGCGCGAGGAACAGCTCGGCTCCGAGGGTAGCCACCAAAAGCTGAGCCGCGCCCCAGGCGACCAGGAGCATGCCCCACCAGTTCGTCGCCGCCGGAGTCGCGAGCAACTCGCGGCGATTCTGCCAGGCCACGTACGCCGCCACCAGCGGCACAAACACGCCGTGCCCCATGTCGGGATCGCTGATCCACTGGCAGACTAAGCGGACGAGGACCGGCGCATAACACGCTACGAGCAGCGCGCCGAACCAGGCGATGACTGTCCACGGCACGCGGGCCGCGGCAACGGCAGTCGCCTGTTGTTCGCGGGCGGCCTCAGCGGGCGAGTCCATGCGGAAGATCTTAGCGTACCGCAAGACCCGCGGGCCGTCTGCCCCCGGGCGGTAGAATGAAGTCGTGGCGGCGGTTCGTACGCTGATAGGGCTTGTGCTGGCGCAGGCGCTCCTGGCCGAAGTTCCGCTTATTCCCTTGAAGGACATCACGCCGGGCATGCGCGGGACGGGGAGAACGGTGTTCTCCGGCGACCGCATCGAGGAATTCCAGGTGGAGATTCTCGGCGTGCTCGAAAACGTTGGGCCGAAGCAGTCGCTGATTCTCGCGCGGCTTTCGGGCGGGCCGCTGGGACAAACCGGCGTGCTTCAGGGGATGAGCGGCAGCCCCGTTTACATCGGCGGCCGGCTGGCCGGGGCGGTGGCGATGGCGTTTGCGTTCTCCAAGGAGCCGGTGGCGGCCATCCGTCCGATCGAGGAGATTTTGTCGGTGAACAAGGGGCCGGCGGAGCGGCGGTTGCAGGCGAGCGTGTCGCTGTTCGAGCAGGACCTGACGCGGCTCTTCCCCGAGCGGGGAAGCCTGCCGGCCGGTGAAGGACGGATGACGGACATCGCCACGCCGCTGAACTTCGGCGGCTTCACCCGGAACACGGTAGAGGCGTTCGCTCCGCGCCTGCGCGCCCTCGGGCTGGAGCCGCAGCAAGGCATGGCGGGCGGCGGGAAGCCGGCGGCCCGCTTCGGCGATCCGTCCAAGCTCCAGCCGGGGTCGATGATCAGCGTGCAACTCATGAGCGGCGACTTGAGCATCGGCGCCGACGGCACCGTCACCTGCGTTGACGGCCGGAACGTTTACGCCTTCGGCCACCGCTTTCTTTCGATCGGCGGGACCGAGCTGCCGTTCGCTCGGGCGGATGTCTTGACCCTGCTCCCGAGTCTTTCCGCTTCTTTCAAGATTTCCGCCCCGCGGGAGTGGATGGGGGCCATCACCGAGGACCGCAGCACCGGCGTTGCCGGAGAACTCGGGCGCCGGGCGGCGCTTGTGCCGGTGTCGATCACACTCGAGCGGCGCGGCGCCGCCAGCGCGTCCGGCCGCGCCGCCTACCGCATGGAGATGGTGAACGACCGGTTTCTTTCGGCGCTCCTGTTGCAGATGGCAGTGTATTCAGTCATCGACGCAACCGAGCGCAACGTCGGCAGCTCGACGCTGGCCATCCGCGGCGAGGTCGAGTTCCAGGACGGCGTGGCGCCGATGCGGGTGAGCAACATGTACGCCGGCGAGCAGAGCGTGCCGCAAACCGTGTCGCTGGCCACCGCGATTCCGGTCGCCTATGCGCTGCAAAGCGGCTTCGAGGGACTCCGGCTGAAAAGCGTCCGGCTGAACATCGAGTCCTTCGACGAGAAGAAAGAAATGCGCATCGACCAGGTTTGGGCCTCCCACCGGGAGGTGCGGCCCGGCGAGCCGGTCGAGCTGACGGTGGTCCTGGCGGCAGCCAACGGAACCGAGCTCGTCCGCAAAGTGTCCTGGCGGACCCCGGCGGGAGCGCCTCCAGGCCCGCTGTTCTTCACGGTCGCCGACGGCAACACCACGAACCTCAGCGAGTACCGGCATCTGCTCGGCACGGCCCCGAAATCGCCTGCGCAGCTCGTTTCCTTCTTGAACTCACTGCGCGCCAACACCAAGGCCTACGTGCGCATCTGGCGAAACGAACCCAGTTTCGACATTCAAGGCGAGGACTTTCCTTCTCCGCCGCCCTTCCTGGCACAGATGCTCGCCCGCTCGCAGGCGGCCCTCGGCGGCAGCGCGCTGTGGCGGAATTCCAAGGTCGCTGAGCTGGAGATCGACCCGGGACAGGCCGTCATCACGGGCTCAAAGACCGTTCAGGTGGAAATCAAGGAATGACACGCACCCTGTTCCTCTTGCTCTTGCTCCTTCCCGCCGGCGCGCGGGCCTCGACAACGGCTTCCTGGGAGCTGACCAGCTACCAGGACTTCGTCCGCGGGCGGTTTGCCGGCGTCTCGCTGAGCCGGGACGGCCGGCTGATGCTGGCGCCCAGGCTCGAAACGCTGTACGCAGCCGACCAGCCCGTCATCTGGAGCCTGGCGCGGGCCTCCGACGGGACCGTGTACGCCGGCACGGGACATCGCGGGCAGGTGGTGCGAGTGGACAACTCGGGGGGCGGCGCGGTGCTATGGACGTCCGAGCAGCCCGAGGTGTTCGCCGTTGCCCTCGATTCCAAGGGCATTCTTTATGCAGGCACCTCGCCCAACGGCCGGGTGTACCGCATCGAGAACGGCAAGGCCGTGGAGTTCTTCAACCCCGGCGCCACGTACATCTGGGCGCTTGCGTTTTCCAGGGACGGCTCGCTGTTCGTCGCGACCGGCGACCAGGGAAAGGTCTTCCGCGTGGAGCCGGGCGGCAAGGGGGAACTGTTCTACGAGACCGGTCAAACGCACGTCACGTGCCTGGCCTTCGACCGCGAAGGGCGATTGCTGGCCGGCACCGACCCGAACGGCATCCTCTACCGGATCGCCGCAAAGGACAAGGGGTTCGTGCTCTACGACGCGAACCTTCCAGAGATTCACTCGATCGCGGTGACGCCCGACGGCGCCGTCTACGCGGCGGGCCAGGGCGGCTTAGCCGCGCGTCGCGGACCCGGCGCTTTGCCGGTCACGCCGGGTGCTCCGGCCGCTCCAGCCACGGGCGCCGCCACCACGACGATCACCGTGACCGACGAGGCGGCGCAGGGCGGCGTCGAGATCAAGCCGAGGCCGGAAGCAGCCAAGCCGCCTCAGCCGGCGCAGCCGGTGACCGTGCCGTCCGCGCCGCTGGAGCTGGCGGGGATCGAGAAGTCCGCTGTTTACCGGATCCTGCCCGACCACACGGTCGAGACGCTGTGGACCTCCAAGGATGAGAACGCCTACGACATTCTCCCGGCGGGCCGGGACCTGCTCATCTCCACCGACGGCAAGGGCCGGATCTACCGGCTGAGTGAAGACAAGAAGGTAACGCTGCTTGTGGAGACAAACGAGAGCGAGGCCACTCGTCTTCTGGCAACTGCCGGCGGCCTGCTGGCTGCAACGGCCAACCTCGGCCGCCTCTTCCGTCTCGCCGACCGGTCCGGCGCCGCGGGAACGTACGAGTCGCCGGTGCATGACGCCGGCACCGTGGCCCATTGGGGACGGCTGAACTGGCGGGCGGAACTCGAACGAGGCGTGCGGCTCCAGTTTCGCACGCGTTCGGGCAACTCGATGCGCCCCGACAGGACGTGGAGCGACTGGTCGGAGCCGCTGGCGGATCCGGGCGGCAAGATCACCAGCCCGAGCGCGCGCTACATCCAGTGGAAGGCGGAGTTCGCGGGCGACGAGGGCAAGGGGCCCGCGCTGGACAGCGTGACGGTCGCTTACCTGCCCCAGAACACGCCGCCGTCGCTCAAGAGCATCCAGGTGACGTCGCAGACAACTACCACCGCCGCTCCCAAACCGGCGGCTACCGCCCAGCCAGCCACCGCGGCGTTCAGCATCACCGTCACCGACACCGGCGAGACGCCGGCCACCTCCACCGGAACGCCTACGCAGGCGCTCCAGCGGAGCGCCTCGCGACAAATGCAGGTTTCCTGGCAGGCCGAGGACACCGACGGCGACCGGCTCGTCTATGCGCTCTACTTCCGGGGCGAGGACGAGCGCGAGTGGAAGCTGGTGAAGGACAACCTTTACGAGACAACGTTCACACTGGATGGCGACGTGCTGGCGGACGGCCGCTACTTCTTCCGCGTGGACGCCTCCGACGCGCCCGCCAATCCTCCGGCTTCGGCCCGCAGGGCTGAGCTGACCAGCGCGCCGGTGCTCGTTGACAATACCCCGCCGGCCGTCACTCCTGGAACGCCGAAGCGAGCCGGCGCACGCGTCGAGATTGAGTTCGTAGCCTCCGACGCGTCGAGTCCGCTCCGCCGCGCCGAGTACTCGGTGGATGCCGGGCCCTGGACGCCCGTCGAGGCGGGCGACGGCATCATCGATGCGGGCGAGGAGAAGTTCCTCGTGCGGCTGGAGAGCGTCCCGCCCGGCGAGCACCTGGTGGTGCTCCGGGTCTACGACTCGGCCGAGAACGCCGGCCTGGCCAAGGTGGTGGTTCGCTGAAAGCCTCGGGCAATGACCCGATGACTCAATGACCCGATGACTCAATCTCCTATAATGATTATGAGAGGTCCCAACGCCGTCCGCGTTGTCCTTCATGTCGTCCGAGCCGGCTGGAGTTAGTACACCTGCACCGCCGGCGGGTGACGCGCCGTCATCCGTCACCCTCTCCTACCGCGAACTCGAAGACAAGGTCCGGGGAACGCGCCCCAAGGAAGACCTCGCCGCCTTGGAAGCCGCCTACCGGTACGCCGCCGAGCGCCACCAATCCCAGAGGCGCCGCTCCGGCGAGCCGTTCATGATCCACCCGCTGGCCGTCGGCCACATCCTCGCCGACATGAACATGGACCTGGTGTGCCTCCAGACCGGTCTTCTCCACGATGTCGTGGAAGACACCAGCGTCTCCATCGACGACCTGCGCCGGAATTTCGGCGAGGAGGTGGCGCGCTGCGTGGACGGCGTCACCAAGCTGAGCAAGATCGACTTCTTCGCTCCCGAGGTCCGCCAAGCCGAGAGCCTGCGCAAGATGCTGCTGGCGATGGTGGACGATATCCGCGTCATCATCGTCAAGCTCGCCGACCGTGTGCACAACCTGCGCACTCTTGACAGCCTCCCCCGCGACCGGCAGGAACGCATTGCGCGGGAGACTCTCGAAATCTACGCGCCCATCGCCCACCGGCTCGGCATGGGCAAGATCCGCGGCGAACTCGAGGACCTCGCCTTCCGGTATCTCGAGCCCGAGTCCGCCGCCGAACTCAGCAAGGCGCTCGAGACGAAGCGGATCGAGCACGAGTCGTACCTCCAGGACGTCCGCGGCATCATCGAGGGAAAGCTCCGCGAGGAGAACGTTCCCGCCTGCGTCGAGGGACGGCTCAAACGCCCGTTCTCCATCTTCCAGAAGATGAAGCGGCAAAAGATCGGGATGGACCAGGTGTACGACCTCCTCGCCGTCCGCATCGTCACCGACTCGGTGAAGAACTGCTACGCCGCTCTCGGCGTCATCCACCACGAGTGGCATCCCATCCCCGGCCGCATCAAGGACTTCATCGCCATCCCCAGGCCGAACCTCTACCAGGCGCTGCACACCTCCGTCATCGGCCCCGGCGGCCACGCCTTCGAAGTCCAGATCCGCACCGAGGAGATGCACCGCATCGCCGAAGAGGGCATCGCCGCCCATTGGAAATACAAGGAAGGCAAGAAGGGGCCTGCCGAGGATGACCAGCGCATCGCGTGGCTGCGCCAGTTGGTGGAGTGGCAGCGCGAAATGCGCGATCCCGGCGAGTTCATGGCCACTCTCAAGGTGGACCTCTACCCCGAGGAGGTTTACTGCTTCACGCCGAAGGGCAAGGTCATCGTACTGCCGCGGGACGCGACCCCCATCGACTTCGGCTACGCCATCCACAGCGACGTCGGCCACACCTGCGTCGGCGCCAAAGTCAACGGCCGCATCGTGCCGCTGAAATACGGGCTTCGCAACGGCGACGTCGTCGAGATTCTGACCCAGCCCGGCCACCAGCCCAGCAAGGACTGGCTGGCGCTGGTGAAGACCTCGCGCGCCCGCAACAAAATCAAGCACGTCATCAACATCAACGAGCGCGCCAAAGCGGTGGAGATCGGCCAGAAGCTCCTCGACAAGGAAGCCCGGCGCCTCGGCATCCCGCTGAGCCGCGTCGGCAAGGCGGAGATGGACGCTGTCGCCCTGGAATACGGTTGCAGCAAGATGGAGGACCTTCACGCCGCGCTCGGATTCGGCCGCTTCTCGGCGCGCCAGGTGCTTCAGAAGCTGCTGCCGCAGTCCGTCCCCGCCGAGGCCCCCGAGTTACCCAAGCCCGCGCCCGCGCCTCCAGCCGGCCCTGCCGTCGCCGCCGACACCGGCGATCTCGTTATTAAGGTCCGGGGCATGGACGATCTGCTGGTCTACCGCGCCAAGTGCTGCAACCCGATCCGCGGCGAATCCATCGTCGGATACATCACCCGTGGCAAGGGCGTCGCCGTCCACTCCACAAACTGTACCAACGTTCAGAACCTGATGTACGAAGTCGAGCGCCGGATCGATGTCGAGTGGGCCCGCGCCGCCGCCGGCGAGCCGTTCCCCGTCAAGATGACCGTCCACACCGACGACCGCCCGGGCATGCTCAACCAGCTCACCTCCATCCTCTTCACCGAAGAAAGCAACATCCGCAGCCTGGAGGCGCGCCAGGATCACCAGCGCGGCGGCGATGGGGCCGTCGTCGATATGACGATCGAGGTCCGCGACAAGAAGCAGCTCGAGCGCATCGTGACCGCCATGCGCCGCCTCTCCGGCGTCCGCGACGTCGAGCGGGTCTGAAGGATGAACCGGCCGGCTGCGCTCTCCGCGGATCCCGAGCACATCGCCATTTCAAAGTCGAAGGGGATCAAGATCGACTGGAAGGACGGCCATCGCAGCGATTACGGCCTCAAGTACCTGCGTGACCAGTGCCCCTGCGCGACCTGCACCGGCGCGCACGGAATCGAACCCCGCAAGCCCGAGCCCCCCAATCCGTTTCAGCTTTACAAACCCGCCCTCAAGGTTACCGACGTCAAGCCGGTTGGCAACTACGCCATCTCGATCGTCTGGAACGACGGCCACTCCACCGGCATTTACTCCTGGGAACACCTCCGGCGCATCTGCCCCTGCGAGGGGTGCAGCGCCAGTAGTGCCCCCTGAGGCGCAGCGCCCACACGATTTACCGCCCTCCGGCGGCGCTCTGCGCCTCCTCCCTCTTCCCTGACAGAGCTGCCAGCAGCGCTCCTGCGGCCTGTCCCAGCCGTCCCACCGTTTGTGAGTCCGGTACCGGGATCATCAGCACAGGGCGGTTGGTCCTCGGGTCCGTCCCGACGACTTCCGAAACGACATCCGCCAACGATCTCCGGCCAAAACCGCCTGAAGCCCCGTCACCCGCCACCGCGGCGAGCGACTCCAGGAACCGGGCGCCGGCCTCGATAAGCGTGGCAGCCGCGCTGCGCAGATCCATCGCACCCGGCGGCGCTGGTGGAGCAACGGACACCGGCACGGGTTGCGGCGCCGGTGGAGAGATGATCGGCTTCGGCCGAGACGGCTGGTCCGCGAACACGTCCTTGACCGCCTGGAGGACGCTCTTGCGTCCCAGCGCGGCAAAGCTGACCTCGTCAGCCGTCGAATCAAAGATCCCCGAGAACAGCGATTTCTTCAGCCGCAGCGTTTCCCAAACCCGCTCCTCGATGCTGCCGGTCGTCAGCAGATGGATCACCTGGACCGGACGTGTCTGCCCCATCCGGTGGACCCTCCCGATGCGCTGCTCCAGCCGGGCCGGGTTCCACGGCGGCTCGAAGTTCACCACCGCCGATGCCGCTTGCAGGTTGAGTCCCACGCCTCCGGCGTCGGTCGACAGAAACACCCTGCAATCCGGATCCTTCCGGAAGCGCTCCATCAGGCTTCCGCGCTTGCGCGCGGGCACCTGCCCGTGCAGGGACACGAAATCGATTCCGAGCTTCTTCAGCTCGCCGCCCGCAAGGTGTGTCATCCGTTCGTACTCGCTGAACACCACCACCTTACGGCCCTCCTCGACCGCAAGCTCCCGGATGATCTCCCGGAATTCCTCGAGCTTGGGCGAGAAATTCGTTTCTTTGTCGAACAGAAACGTCGAGTTGCAGAGCATCCGCATGTTCTGAATGCAGCACGTGATCCGGCGCAGGTCGATCTCCGAGAGCCATTTCTGCTTTTCCCACTTGTGCAGCAGGCTGGCGAGGATGTCGCTTTGCTCCCAATAGGGTTCGGCCTGATGCTTCGTCATCGGAACGCGGAAAATCTGATCGGTGCGAGGAGGAAGTTCGGTCAGCACCTCCTGGCGCGTGCGGCGCAGCAGGATCGGCGCGAGCTGCTGGTGGATGCGGTCCAGCCCTCGGTAGCCGAGCAGCTTCCCGTTTTCATCCTCCACCCGGTGCTCCTTCAGAAAACGAAACGCCGGCCCCAGCCGCCGGCCGTCCACAAACTCAACCACCGAATAGAGCTCCTCGAGCTTGTTCTCCAACGGCGTGCCGGTCAGTACGAACGCATAGCGGCTCTTCAGTTGCTTGATGGTGCGCGCGGTGGCGGTTGCCCAGTTCCGGATCCTCTGCGCCTCGTCCAGGATAATCAGGTCCGGCTGCATCGCGTGCGTCAGCTCGATATCCTTCAGCACAAGTTCGTAGCTGGTGAGGTTGAAGAACGCGGGCGCCGCGTAGAGTTTCTTTCGTTGGGGGAGCAGGCCGTCGATCACCTGAACGGACAAATCGCAGAACTTCTCGATCTCGGTCTTCCACTGATACTTCACCGAGGCCGGGGCGACTACCAGAACTCGCTCGATCCCGCGATCGCGCCGCAGCAACTCCGTGGCCGCTATCGCCTGAATGGTTTTGCCGAGGCCCATGTCGTCGGCCAGGACCACGCGGCCCCGGCACCGAGCGAAGATGGCGCCGTGCACCTGGTAGGGGAACAGCGGGACCTTCAGCACGCCCTCCAGCGGGTTCCGTCCCCTTCGCAGGCCGTCGAGCAGCCTGCGCTCGGTCTCGAGTCCTTCGGCGAGCTCGTTTTCCCGGTTGATGTGCTCCAGCGCGTCGCTGTAGACGATCGCGGTGTCGTCCGCCTTCCGAATCTCTTCGAGAACTTGTCCGAATCTGCGGTAATGCTCAGTCCGCAGGGCGCCGGCGGCGTCGAAGTAGCTTTCCCCGACGCCGCGAAGAACGCTGGACCGCGCATCCGGCAGGCGCAGCCGAACCTGGAGTTCCTCGCCGTAGTGAAGCGAGATCGAGGCCCGGGCGCGCCGAAACCGGCTCCGGTCCACCACGCCGCCATGCTTCTTTCTGAGCCGCAGCAGCAGACCCTCGATATGCTTGCAGGTGCCGAGAGTGTTGACGGCGAAATCCGGGCACGAGCAGAAATTATCGAAAAGGCCCGGCCCGCGCAGCGCCACCCGGTAGGTTCTGCCGCTGGCGGCTTTCAGATGGTAGTCGCCGTAGAGCGCGCGGCCCGGACTGGAGAGCACTCTCGCGATCGCCGTCTCCGCTCTCTGTCTGCGTTCCGAAATCTGCTGCTCGACCAGCACGGGGCACCTCCGTCCAATGACACAGAATACCAGCGCGTGGAAGAATGGTGACTCACGCCGAGTTCGCGGCGCGAGTGCGCCGATTCTGCCAGGACAGCGCGGAAACCCCTACGCAGGCGTAGCCCGGAATGAAGAATTCGAAGCGCGAGGAACAATGGAACGAGGCCAGGAAGCGGTGCCGCTTGTTGGACGAGGAGGTCCGCATGGCGCGCGAGATGGGGCTCAATCCATTGAGCCTGATCAAGAACATTCCCAGCCCTAGCGAACGCTGGAAAGCGCCGGTCCCGCAATGGATCCGCCAAATGTATGCGAAGAGAGGAGTCCGGGGAAGACCGCGGCAGGACGCGGCTGAGCGCCCTCCCATTAAGGCGCTGGTTGTGTTTCCGCCCCATCGACCTTCCCGGAGCCGTCCTGACGAGCGACCCGAAGCCGTTGAATTCGATGAATTCGACTCCGGCCTTGATGATGTCTTCGACGATCACGGACCGCCTGATTCCCGCGAGATTGCCGGAGAGAATTCCATGATGTTGCGGCGCCAGCGTGAATTCCGGCTCGCCGCCCAGTACGTGGCCAA
>CAYZJD010000024.1:0-21647 GCA_964478455.1 uncultured Solibacteraceae bacterium
CCACAATCAGCCGGGAGCGGAACTCCCTCCCGGCAATCACCAGCTTGTCGTCCATTCCTTCATTCTAAGCCGCGGCCCGCGAGCAGGCGGCCGGTAGTGGTGCTTTAGCGTGGGGATGGGATTCCGGCCAATGAGCTGAGTCTGCGCTCTAGGCCGAACCCATCGCCAACGGGCCACAGGGATGAGCTTCCGAGCATCCAGTTCCCGCCTCCAGTGATGTCCATGACTGGCGGAAACGCTACGGCGAGGTGAACGAGCACAACGGCCGGCTTCCCCGGGCTTGCTGCCTGGAGAAGTGGGAGAAGCAGGCCATCGTCGGGTTCCATCTGAAGAACCCCCTGGAAGGTTACCGGCGGCTGACGGTCATGACGCTGGATGCCGACGTCGTGGCGGTCAGGCCGTCCAGTATACGGCGAGTGCTCAGCCAGGCTGGGCTGCCATCGAAACGGAACGCCAATGCTTCGAAGAAGGGTACCGGTTTCGCGCAGCCGGTGGCGGCTCATCAGCACTGGCACATCAATGTTTCCTAACTCAACATCGGCGGGGGACGTCTTACATCGGATTCTGGTGTGTGGCGCGCCTCATACGTGGCCCACGTGGCCCACGATGCTCACGCGCCAAGGCTGCAGGTTCCAGTAGGTCAGTGATCGCCAGAGCCATTCAGCAGGCCCGAAGCGGAAACGTGTCAGCCACCAGCGGCTGAGGAGCGCTTGTGCGGTAAAGAACAGGACCGCATAAAGCAGCCGGATCGATCCTGTCAGCATGGGATACAAACCGAGCCCATAGCCGTATGCTGCCACAGTGAAGACGAGCGACTGCATCAGGTAGTTGGTTAGCGCCATCCGACCAGCCCATCGAAGTGGGTTCAGGCGTGGATACCAGCGTTTGGTTTCGAGGAGGAGCAAAATGACGGCCACATAGGCGAGCCCCTGAGCCATTTGCCCGATGTCGGCTCCGACGCGAAGAGGGGAGCCGTTTAGCCATGTGATGTGGCCCGCATAGAGCAAGTAGCGCTGAAACTCTCCACCGAAGTACAGGGTTAGCCCCACCGGGAAACCCCACAAGACAACGCGGCGCAGAAGCCTTCGATGCGAGCACGAGTCCCGGAAAACGCCGCAGCGGCCAGCCCACAGCCCGAGGAGAAAGAGCACGAACGAACTGTCAGGGAAGTAGGTCCGTCCACGTCCGAGTGATTCTCGAACCTCGCCCCAGCGGTTGTGGACAAGCTGCTGATAGGAGATCGTGGCATAGGACTGCGCCTCCTCGGCGATCATCCGCTGCCGTCTTTCCCGAAGTCGTGTGGGGTCGATCCGCGCAGACTGAGCCGCGCTGGTTTCCCGAGAGATGCGCCGTGTGAGGCTGATCTCGCCACCGATAAGAACCATGGAGTATAAGCACAGCGCGAGGGCCAGGATCGCCTTTTGAGGCACGCGGTGCATTGCCACCAGATATGCCCCGAACAGGGCGTAGGACCTCAGAATGTCACCATCCCAGACGAACACGCAGTGACAGACGCCGATCAGGAACAGGAAACAGAGACGTCGCAGATAGTACGTGACGTGGCTGCGTCCTTGCTTTGCGGCTCGATCGAACTGGAGCGAGAAGCTCACGCCAAACGCGAATGTGAAGATCGTGAAGAATTTGCCCCGCACCAGGAACGCTTCCATCCGGTCGGAGATTGCATCGAGCGGTGAAAGGCCACCGCCGCCGGGTAGGTTTGCCCACAGAATGCCAAAGAGGGCGAACCCCCGCAGAATATCGAGGGAGTCGATGCGCTCGGCCGGTGCCGTGGGGCCGATAGATGATATGGGAGAAGCAGAGTCCACCTTGGTTCCCTCTCGATTCCGCTGGATCTACCTCGTTTGCCAGCCGGTGTCGCGACAACGGGGATCAGACCACGCGACGGACGATCGAGAAGCTCAGGATACAATGCCGTTGCGCATCCCCCACACGGTACCTCTCACGGGTGACGGGTGACAAGTTTGCCGAAAGCCGCAGAAGCATGCGCCTGGCGATGGACCGTCGCATTCACGAGCTTCCTTGCGGACAAGCGGGGTGCTTGCCGAGACCAAGGTTCATCCCGCCCTCGGCATCACCAATGACCATGTTCGCATCCGTGCGCTTGAAGGCCGGTTGCTGCCTCCTGTTGCTCGCTCCAGGGCGAAAGTGGTGAAGATTCAGGTCCCAGCAGCCGCTACAAAGGTGTCAATCGGATCGCATCATTTCCTCCCACTTCACTTCGCGCCTGTGCTCCAGGTATCTTAGATGGGGGCGACGCGAATGAAGGCGCACTTCTTCTGCGCAACGGAGCCTTCGTGTTCGCAGGGTCAGAAACCATGACAAAATCTGAACATTTCTTGTGGAGGCGGCGTGATCTCTTGGGTGCGACGCTATTGCCGGCGGTCTGTCGTACCGCCACTGCGAAACCGGACGATGCGGGCGCGCGTTCCGTCAAGAACCTCAAGCTGAGCGTTAGCAGAAACGGGCGATTCTTCGAGGACCAGAACGGCAAGCCGTTCTTCTACCTCGGCGACACCTGCTGGCTGCTGTTTCAACGACTGAACCGCAAGGAAGTGGACGAGTACCTGAAGGACCGCGCCGGCAAGGGATTCACCGTGATCCAGGCTTATGTCATTCGCGGCCTGGAGAAGAGGCATCCTGACGGGAACAGCTCGCTTCTCGGGGAGTCACCGTTTATCGACCGCGACCCGACCAAACTCAACGCCGCGTTCTTCACGAACATGGACTATGTCATAGACCGAGCTAACGAGCTGGGGCTGGTGATGGGCCTGGTCACCGCCAAGTCGTGGCACGTCAACGAACACCCAGAGCGTGTCTTCAATGCTCAGAACGCCTTCACGTTCGGAAGACTTCTGGGTGAGCGCTACAAGAACAACGCCGTCCTGTGGTACGTGGGCGGGGATTCGCCGCCGGGCCAAGACGAGGCCACTTGGGTCGCGATGGCCCGGGGACTAAAGCAAGGGAGTGGCGGAAGCCAGCTTGTCTCCTATCACGGGCAGGGAAGCACTTCCTCGTCCCTGTGGTTTCACAAGGCGGACTGGCTCGACTTCAACTCGATCCAATCCGGGCATCATTTCGGGTCGGACAGCTACGCGTTCGTCAGCAAGGACTATGCGTTGACACCCGCCAAGCCGACCGTGGACATGGAGGCGGCGTATGAGAACCATCCCACGGGTCCCAACAAGCCGCGCATTGACGCTCACAAGGTGCGTTCTCAAGCCTATTCGGCCATGCTCGCTGGCGCGGCGGGGCACGGCTACGGCACGTTGGACTTGTTCTACTTCTACAAGGACGCCGACGGTCCGTTCCCTAAAGATGGTTTCCAGCACTGGCGCACCGCGATGGCCTACGAGGGCTCTCGCCAAGTGGGGATGATGCGCCGCCTGTTCGAGCAGAGGCCGTGGCACAAGATGGTTCCCGACAAGTCAGCTATCGCGTCGGAGCCGGGCGACGGCCCGTACAGCCTCGTTGCGGCGCGGGCCGAAAACGGGAGGTTCGTGATCGCATATGCGCCGCGCGGCGGGCGCGTGAGCATTCACATGAGTAAGCTCAGCGGCTCGCCAGTGAAAGCTCAGTGGTACGACCCACGCAACGGAACTTGGAAAGCCATCGGTCAGTATGTCAGCCAAGGCGTCCAGGCGTTTGTTGCACCATCCCAGGGCGAGCAAGACGACTGGGTTCTGGTGCTCGATGCCGAGCCGTGAAAGCGAGATGCGTTGAGTCGATTTGGCTGTGCTCTCCAATCAGCGGGGCGGCCTCGAACACGGTGACCCGCGCAGTGCAACGGCCGGCAGCCGGAGATTCGCTCATCCCGGTCGCCGGCTCCCGCCCAGCCGGTAACGCCTGCCCCGCCATTCGATCTCCCGGGCGAAGGCGGACGCAAGCGAGGAATACAGCCAGAGCCACGTGGCGAGCGGCGTGAGCCACGCGTAGGCCCGGCCGTGGCGCCGGAACCACCGCTCCTGCTCCGGCAGCGCGAGCGCCGCAAGCCTCGCGCGGCGCGCGCCCTTCCACATCCCGAAACCCCAGATCGCCGGGAGCGCGCCCAAGCCCGCCCAACCTCCGCGAGTGACTTCAACCACGCACGCTGTCGTGGCCGCGCAGTACACCAGATGCGCCACGAGAGCATACCACCAGAGCTTCGGCCGGTGGACGCGCGTCAGAATCATCTGGCGCCGTATCCAGCCGAAGAACTCCCCCGGCCCCGTGTGATCGATGCTCGCCGTCAGCGCGCCGGGCGCGAAGCGTATCTCCAGGCCGGCCTCCCTCACCGCATCGCTCAGCCGGTAGTCATCGCTGAGCGAGCCCCGCCAGAACTCGGCCACCCGCAGCCGCTCGAAATCGCGCCTCCGGATCGCCATCGCTCCGCCCCAGGCGAAATCGCACGGCCCCGCGCCGAACCGCCCGGCGATGACCGCGTTCCACGCGCTGCGCGCCAGCGAACAGAAATCCGGCGGCTGTGGCAGGTGCCAGCGGTAGCCGGTGCTGGCGCCGGTTCGCTCGCCCGACAAACCTGCAACCAGGGCGCGCAGCCACAGGCTTCCCGGCCTGCCGTCGGAGTCCGCGAAGGCGAGGATCTCGGACGCCGGACGCGCCGCGGCTACCGCGGCGAGCAAGTTCCCGATCTTCTCGCTGCTCTCGCGGTCTCCCTCCCCTGCCAGCACGATCCGCGCTCGCGCTGGAACCGCGCCATCCGGAATATCGGCCGGCGCCCGGGCCGCGACAATCAGCTCGTAGTCCGGGTAATCGAGCGACGCGAGCGCGGCCAGGTTCTCCGGCAGTCCCTCCTCAGGTCCCTTTACCGGGACGATCACCGTCGCAGGCGGCAGACGGCGCTCCTTGCGCGCGTGGCTGACGCCCTCCTTCCAGTAGGCCGCGCGCGCACGCTCCCTCCGTAGCGACAGCAATGCCAGCGCCAGCGCGGGAATCACCAGAACCCAGAACCAGAGCACCCGGAAGAGTGTAGCAGACGCGCGGATTCGCCGAATTACAGCGGGCCAGCCGCTATACTCAGAACTGATGCTCGTCCTTCGGTTCCTGGTCGCAGCGGCCGTGCTCGCTGCTCCTGTTCTCGCTGCCGGGACGATCCCGAAGGAGGAATACCGCGCGCGGCGCGATGCCCTCCGCAAGGCCCTGCCGGACGGCGTCACCGTCCTCTTCGGCCGGACCGGCAAGGAAGTCGCCCCTTTTCGAACCACTTTCCTTCAGGAACCGAACTTCTTCTACCTGACGGGCTGGCGCGAGCCGGGAGCGATTCTCGTCCTCGCGGCCCAGGAGGAGACCCTCTTTCTGCCGGCCCGCGATCCCAAGGCGGAGGTCTACACCGGACGCCGCGTCGGTCCCGGTGATCCGGACGCGGCCGAGATCACCGGATTCGAAAGCATCTTGCCGGTTGAGCAGTTCGAGAGCCGCCTATCGAAGCTCCTCGAGTCACATCGGAAAGTGTATGCGCTCACTGGCGCTTCGGCAGAGGAGAGGCTCCGTGCGATGCTGCCGCTTCGCGAAATCGCTGACGCCGCCGAACCGATCTGGAGGCTCCGGCTCAAGAAATCCCCCCGTGAAGTCGAGCTGATTCAGCAAAGCGTGGACGCCTCCATCGAAGGCCATCTGGCGGCCTGGAAGCGCATCGCTCCGGGATCTTATGAATACCAGGCTGCCGCCGCGATGGTGGGCGCGTGGCTCGGTCTCGGCTGCGAGCGCAGCGCCTATCCACCGATCGTCGCCTCCGGCTCCAATGCCACCGTCCTTCACTACGATGCGAACACGCGGCGGATGGACTCGGGCGACCTGTTGCTGATCGATGCCGCCGCCGAGTGCTCGGGCTACGCTGCTGATATCACCCGCACCGTCCCGGTGAACGGCAGGTTCACGCCGCGGCAGCAGGAGCTGTACGAAATCGTGCTCGGAGCGCAGAAAGCCGCGATCGCGGCGGTGAAACCCGGCGCGACGCTGGACAAAGGCACGTCCAACAGCGTCAACGACGCTGCCTATGATTACATCAACTCACACGGCAAGGACCGCCAGGGTCAGCCGCTCGGCAAGTACGTCTTGCACACCACCAGCCACCACGTCGGACTCGACGTTCACGACGGCGGCAAGCTGTTCCGGCACGGGCCGCTCGAGTCTGGAATGGTGATTACCGTCGAGCCCGGGATTTACATCCCGGACGAGGGCCTCGGCATCCGGATCGAAGACGTCGTACTGGTGACGGAGAGCGGAAGGAAAGTGCTCAGCTCCGCGCTTCCTAAGGAAGCGGACGAGATCGAGAGAACGCTCGCGAAGTAAAGCAACATGCTCTCGCGCAGACAGGCTGTCGGCTACGTTTCGGTGCTCGCGGCCGCGTTCGCCGTGGCTGTCGTAGCGGGCTTTACCGCCATGGGCCGGCAGGTGGACGCGGATGCTTACGATTGGATGTTCCGCCTGACCCCGCCCGCCTCCTGGCAGCCTGAATCGGCGCTGCTCACGATCGACGAAGCCTCGCTTGCCGGTATGGGCGGCATCCGCCGGCTTCGGACCATTCTCGCAGAGGGACTTGAGAGCCTTGAGGGCGTGCCCCTTAAGGCGGTGGTCCTGGACATCACGCTCGCCGACGCCGGCGACCCTTCCGAAGACGCACGGCTGGAAGCGGCCATGTGCAAGATATCGAACCTCGTGCTGGCCGCTGAGATGCTGCCCGCCGGCCAGGGATGGCAGGAGCCGCTCGGGCGGTTTCGCCGCTGCGCCGCCGCAGTCGGGCACGTCCATGCGGCCCCCGACGAACTCGACGGCGTGAATCGTCACATCCCGCTCGAGAAAGTTGCCGGCAACCGGCGCTACTGGGCCCTGGCGCTGGAAGCGTTCCGCCTGAGCCGCGGTGTGGAACGCATCGTCGAGTCCCCGGACGATCTCCAGGTCGGCTCCGTCGTTGTCCCCGCCAGACGCGAGGACGCACGCTCGGTCCTCCTCCGTTACTTGCCACCCGCTGCCGATAGCTCAATCCCGATCCAGCACCTGTCGATCGACGCGCTTCGGCGGGATCCAACTCTTCGTGAGCAGTTGCGTGGCAGAACCGTCTTTGTGGGCGTCACCGCTCAATCGGCGGCCCGCGACAGGCTGATGACGCCGTTCGCCACGGCCCGCCCGATGCCGGGCGTAGAGATCCATGCAACCGCCTACGAGACGCTGGCTCGCGGAGGCTTTCTCCGGCGCGCGTCGGAGTCCTCTGTGCTCCTCTTCGCGGCGCTGCTCGCCGCCGCTGCAGGAGTCACCTACGCATTCCTGGCCGGCTGGCTTGCGTACGCAGCCGGCGCGCTGCTGCTGATTGTTGCGCATGCCGTCCCATTCATCCTGTTCGCGCGCGGCGCGGTCCTGCCGTATTCTGTCCCGGTTGCAGCCGCCTGGCTCTCTGTCGCCGGCGCCGCCAGTTACCAGTACTTCGTCGTTCGCCGGCAACTGCGCCGCACCGAAGCCGAGAAATCGCGCTACCAGCAGGCGGTTCACTTCGTCACTCACGAGATGCGGACGCCGCTCACCGCCATTCAAGGATCGAGCGAGTTGATGAGCCGCTACAGTCTGCCGGAGGACAAGCGGAAGCAGATCGCCGGCCTCATCCACACCGAGTCGCAGCGCCTTGCGCGCATGATTGAAACGTTCCTCAGCGTCGAGCGTCTTTCCGCCGGGCAGATGGAATTGAAGCGCGAACCGTTCCTCGTGCGCGAACTTGCCCTGGCCTGTATCGACAGGACCCGCCCGCTCGCCGATCCGAAGCGCATCCTTGTCCAGACCGGAGAGATCGAAAACGAAACGCTTGTCGGCGATCGTGAGTTGATGGAGTACGCGGTCTTCAACCTTCTGACCAACGCGGTGAAGTACTCGCCTGCCGGAACCCAGGTCGCGGTCTCGGGCCGGCGAGACGGCGTCCGCTATCGGCTGGCGGTCGAGGATCAAGGAATCGGCATGGATGAGAAGGAGCTGCGCAACCTCTTCAGGAAGTTTTACCGCACCCGCCGGGCGGTCGCCTCCGGCGAGCCCGGCGTCGGCATCGGTCTCTCCATCGTGGAGCAGATCATCACCCAGCATGGGGGTTCGGTCGAAGTTTCCAGCGCGCCCGGCAAGGGCTCCTGCTTTACACTAGTGGTACCAGTGGCGGTTTCAGCGGATACGGCTAGCCGGTGATCGCCCCGGGCGCGGCCCCTGGAGATGACGAGATGAGCGCAGAACGATTGCTGGTGGTGGAAGACGACGCCGGCGTCCGCACTACCGTCGTCACCTTCCTCGAGCTCGAAGGCTACCAGGTCGATGCCGCCGCATCCAGCGACGAGGCGCTCCGGCATCTTAAGGAACGCACCTACCCGATCGTGATCAGCGACATCTACTTGGATGAGCGCACCGGCCTCGATGTGCTGGAGGCGGCCCGCGCCGTGGACCCTGGTTGCGCCGTCATCCTGATGACCGCCCGCGGCACCATGGAAACCGTCATGGCAGCTACGCGGGGCGGCGCGTTCGACTACATCGCCAAGCCGTTCGAGTTGGATGTTCTGTTGGAAGCCGTCCGCAGGGCCGAGGAGGCCCGCGCCGGCGGCGGAGAGGCGGAAGAGGACATCGAAGATCTGCCGGAAACCGACATGATCGGCAGTTCCGGTGAGATGGTGGACATCTATAAAGTCGTCTCACGCGTGGCGCCGACCGACGCCACCGTCCTCATCGAGGGGGAAACGGGCACCGGCAAGGAACTGATCGCCCGGATGATCCACCGGAACAGCCTTCGCGCCGGCCAGCCCTTCCTCCCGGTTGACTGCGCCACCATCGCCCCCGCCCTGATGGAGAGCGAACTGTTCGGCGCTCTCCGCGGCGCTTACACCGGCGCCGACCGCGACCGCATGGGCGTCTTCGAGGCCGCCAACAACGGTACCGTCTTCCTGGACGAAATCGGGGACATCGAGTTGAACCTCCAGATGAAGCTCCTTCGGTTCCTCCAGGAGCGCGAGATCCGCCCGTTGGGGTCGCCCAAGGCCAAACTCGTGGATGTGCGAGTCATCGCCGCCACCAACCGCGACCTTCAAAATATGGTCGAGCAGGGCAAGTTTCGAGACGACCTCTGGTTCCGCATCAACGTCATCCGCATCGCGGTTCCGCCGCTGCGCGAGCGCCGGGGCGACGTCCCGCTGCTGGCCCACTATTTCCTTAAGAAGTACAACGAGCGCTACGGCCTGAGCGCCCGCCTGACGGAGTCCGGAGTCCGCGCAATGGAGGACTACACTTGGCCGGGCAATGTCCGCCAGTTGCAGCACATGATGGAGCGCATGGTGATCCTTGCGCCGGGCGGGCGCATCGACGACGAGGCGGTGCGTGCGGGGATCCGCGACAGCCAGCCCCGCGAAGCCGGCGGGGAGACCTTGGCCGATGCCGAGATGGATCAGATCAGAAAGGTGCTGGCCGCAACCGCCGGCAACAAGAGCCGGGCCGCCCGCATCCTCGGCATCGAGCGCAAGACCCTGTACCGGAAGCTCGAGCGGATGGAGGCCCTGAATCCCGGAGTCCGCGTGCCGCCCCGTGACCGGGCGGGCCAGGGCCCGGATCCGGATTAGATCAGCTCCATCAAGCCCCGGCGGTCCTGGTCAATCCAGCCAATTCCGAATTCGCGTGCTTTTTCTCTTTTCTAGGATTACAATCTGGGTAGCTCGGCCTGATCGCGAGGCCAGGATGCAGGTGTGCACCTGGAACAAGGAGGTGTCGAGAGGATGTTCGAGAGCCTCGACGAACACATAAAACACGACAAGAAGGTTGAAACCACCCCAGCCGAAAGGTGGCTTCCCTTGCTGGTCGCGGTTGTGGGCGGTGTCATCCTGATTATGGGACTCTACTTTGGGGTCCAGATGCTTGAATGAGTCGCTTGGGTGCCAGCCGCGCCGGGAGGCAGTCGGCTCGGGCTGAGCCGATTCATTACTGACTTGACCAGCGGGCCATAGCGCGGAAAGGGGTTGTACAGGGAGAGCTTTTCGTCTAGTTGCTTGTCCCGATAGAGTTCGGAGTGGGTGAGCCGTGCGGCAACATGGTGGATGGAGTCGCGCATCGAGGCGAACTCGGCCTGGCCCGAATCCCAACCGAAGAGGTTGTTGTTGTTCGCCGCTTTACCTCCTCCCGTCTCAACGAAGCAGATACTCGGAAGGAGCCTCCAATCCAGGTTGTGGCGGTCCGCCGCAATAAGGAACTCTTCTGCCAGGCTACTGGCCGGGGCTCTCCTCTCCTCAAAGAAGTTCTTTAGAATCAATAGTCTAACATCATCGTCGTAAGACGGGGGCTCAAATTGCTGCCCCACGCTAGCCGCTGAATGCGACAAGAGCAATCCCGTCAGAAGCAGGACACCTTTCGCAACTGTCGCTCTTACGCGATAACCCATTGATTCTAAATAGAGTTCCCAGAAGAAGGGACTCGGACGAATGGAAACAGGTCGACTTGGTTCTCAAGCGCCCAATGCGATCAGGCAGAAGCGCTGCATGGGGGAAGTATAGCATGTGCGGCACCCGGGGCTCCGGAGCCGGCGGCGGGAAGACAAGAAGCCCCGGCCTGAGCCGGGGCTTTGAGGAAACGAGTGAACCGGACTATTTCGAACGAATTCTGTGGATTACCTGCTGACAGTGCCTTGTGGCTCTTCGTCACTGAGAGCGACAGCCGCGCTGGCCCCAGCGCCGGCCGCGACGATCACCCCGGCAATGACGGCCTTCTTCGTCCCCCCGCCAGCGGCCGTTGTGGCCTTGCCCCCTGCCTTCGTTCCGGCATCCCTTGGAGTCCCTGGCGCAGGACAGCCTCCTGACAGTACCTTAACCTTTGCTACCTGAATGGCGTTGGGATCTCCGTGGTTAGCGCCGATGATCTCAACCCGGCGGCCCGCGTACTTCTCAAGTCCACTGCCCCGGAGTCGGAAGGTGACCGAGGCCGTGTCGTCCCTCAGTTCAAAGCCGTCGCCCACCTTCTGGACGCACCCGCTAACGGTGAACGGCGCCTCCGCTCCCGCTGCCTGCGGCTCGAAAGCGAGGGAGTTCCCCGCCGCCACGCTGGCAACGAGCAACCCGCCCGAGGTCGTAACGCTCACCGGAGCCGAAACCGCCTCAACTTCCACGATGTTGCCCGTCCCCACCTGCACGCGGGCCGCCCCAGCCGGCGACGGCAGCACGTGCAGATTCCTCACCTCAAGCCGATACCCGGACTGTCCTTGGACTCGCCCCGTGCCCTTCTCCAGGATGAGTCTGTCCCGGTATACCGTGCCTCTTGATCCGGCGCCGAGCTCCAGGCGGGTGCCTCCATTCAAGTCCAGCACCGACGGAGTCCCGCTGGTCTCCACGACGCTTCCTTCGAACAATGTGGCGTTGCCGGTCACTGGCGCCTGACCCACACGAAAGCTTCCAGACGATGTGGCGATTCCGATCCCCCCGTCGCCGCCCAGCCGGCTGCCAGAGCCACCGTGAGAAACAGCGACAATCCTTGCGCAAACCTCGATTGAAACACCCGCGTGCCTCCTTCTTCCTCGAATCTCCGAGCGATTGACTTCACGCGAGTTCCATCGGCTGGTTCCGAGCCCGGCCTGAGGCCCTAGGGCCATTTCCGTGCTAAATTACAGACAAACGTGGACCGGAACAGCTCAAAGGTGACGGCGCGGCCGACCGCCACCGCACCGGGCACAGAGAGGCTTTCCCGCCGTATCCTTCTGAATCTCCTCCTATTAGCCGCCGTGACCGGCCTCGCGATCGCGACCTGGCACACGGTACGCCTCGGATACGCCGACTGGCTCTTCCACCGGGGTTCCCCTGAGGACGGGCACCGCGCCGCCGGACTGGTTCCAGGCAATGCCCGTTATTGGTCAGGAGCGTCACCCCCACAACCGGCTGAAGCGGTTCGCCACAATCCCCGGGATGCCGACTCCTGGATCCGGCTCGGCCTCGCGGCTGAAATGAAGGGCGATCCGGCCGAAGCGGAACGGTGTCTGACTCAAGCGGCGCGCGTGAACCGCACCTACGTGCCCTGCTGGACACTGGCCAACTTCTACTTCCGCCGGGGTGATCGCGACAAGTTCTGGCTTTGGGCACGCCGGTCGGCGGAGATGGCTTACCAGGACCAGTCGGCACTGTTCGACCTCTGCTGGCGTATTTCGCAATCGCCGGAGGAGATCCTCAACCGCGCCATACCCGAGCGCGGTCCCGTTCTGGCCCAGTACCTGCGCTTTCTCCTCGAGCGCGGGCGGCTTGAGGCCGCCGGAGCTCCCGCGCGCCTGTTGCTGGCCAGAGCGGGTCCGACGGAGCGGGACCTGCTGCTGGCATATTGCGACCGCCTGCTTTCCGCCGGCGACACCAGCGCGGCCGTTCAGACCTGGAACGTTTTGGCGGACAAGCGTCTCATCGCACACGCTCCGCTGCGCCCGGAATCCGGAGAATCTCTTACCAACGGTCGCTTTCTGAGCGAGCCGATGTCGGTGGCGTTCGATTGGCGGTACCCGCGGTTGGAAGGCGTCTCGCGCAAGCGGGCAGGCACGGAAGGCGGTCTGCGCATCGAGTTCTCCGGCCACCAGCCGGAGAACTGCCTGATCCTCGAGCAGATCGTTCCCGTCGCCCGGGGCGCGGGCTACCGCCTGGAGGTGGAGTACCGAACGGCGGGGATCGCCGCCGGCTCGGGTCTGCGCTGGATAGTCATCGATCCGGCCTCAGGCCGGTTGCTCTCGACGGCAGGTTTCGACGCCGCCGGCGAATCCTGGGTCACTTCCGGCCTGACATTCTCCACGCCGCCCGGCGCCGATCGCGCGCTTCTCCAACTCGCTTACGGGCGCGCCCCCGGCACGGCACGCATCGAAGGCACGTTGTGGCTGCGCCGCGTGGCGTTGCGGCTTGTCAGTAAGGAGACACCGTGAGTTCGTTGACGACCTTGGCGACGCCTTTGACTTTGCGGGCGAGTTTCTCGGCGCGGAGTTTCTGCTTCTCCGTGCGCACCTTGCCTCGCATGGTGACGACGCCTTCCTTCACCTCGACCTCAAATCCTCCGCCTTTCACCTGAGAGTCGGAAGCCAGCTTGCGGCGCACCTGGTCGTAGATGACGTCGTCGGAGACCTTCTCCTCGGCGTAGAGAACGGCCACGGAAGTGACCACCAGCGAGAGAATGAGTACGCTCGACATGAGCCGCATCATTGTTCTACCTCAGCGCCTGCCATCGAACGCCAGTCTACCGCATTGAGGAACTGCGGGTTCTCCCGCCAGTTCGGGCGCACCTTCACATGAAGCTCGAGAAAGACCTTGCGGCCGAACAGCGCCTCCATCTCGTGACGCGCACCGGCGCCGATGCGCTTGAGCATCGAGCCGCCGGCGCCGATCACGATCCCTTTCTGGCCGTCCCGCTCCACGTAGATCGTCGCGGCGATGCGGGTGAGCTTCGGAGTCTCCTCCCACTGGTCCACCAGGACGGCAACGGCGTGCGGGACTTCTTCGCGGGTCTCGCGCAGAACCTTCTCGCGGACCAGTTCGGCTGCAAGAAAGCGCTCCGGCTGGTCGGTGAGGTAGTCCGGCGGGAAGTAGGGTGGACCTTCGGGCAGCCGGGCCACGATGGCCGAGACGAGCGTGTCCACGCCTTCGCCGGAGAGAGCGGAGATGGGAATGTATTCCTCGAAGGAGTGCAGACTGCGGTATTGGTCGATCAGAGAAAGCAGGGCCGGCTTCTGTTTCAGGCGATCGATCTTGTTGAGCAGGAGCAGCGACGGAGTGCGCGCGCGGCGCACCATCTCCACCGCCTCGCGGTCCTGCTCGGTGAATGTCCTGGTTGCGTCCATCAGGTAAAGAAGGAGGTCGCGTTCCTCCAGAGCCGCTTTCACCACTTCGAGCATGCGCCGGTTCAGCGCGGTGTCGGGCTTGTGAATGCCCGGAGTGTCCAGCAGGACGACCTGCGCCCCCGGCAGGTTCAGGACGCCCTGAATTGAGGTGCGCGTGGTCTGCGGTTTCTCGGCGACGATGGCCAGCTTGGCGCCCACCAGGGCATTAAGGAGGGTTGACTTGCCGGAGTTCGGCCGGCCCAGGATCGACACGAAGCCGGAGACGAACCTTTGCTTGTGCGCCTCAGTCATGATGGGAACGGGCGACGCGAAGCTGCTCGACCCGAAGGTCGTTGGCCGAGAGCACCTCGAGGCGGATCCCGTCGCGCTCCACCACTTCGCCGGCGCGGGGCACGCGCCCGAGCCACTCCGCCGCCAGTCCGGCAATGGTGGTGGACTCGGTGCCTTCCGGGCGGCGGTACTCGAGCAGGTCCTGAAGCCGGTCCACGTCGCAACTGCCGGCCATCACGTAGCCGCCGGCGCCGTCGGGCGTGACGTCAAGCTCGGGTTCGTGCTCGTCGCGGATTTCGCCGAGGATCTCCTCGACCAGGTCCTCCATGGTCGCCAGGCCGGCCGTGTTGCCATACTCGTCGATCACGATGGCCACGTGAGCGCGGTCCTCCTGCATCTCGCGCATCAGCTCTTGCACGGGCTTGGTCTCCGGAACGAGGCGGACCGGACGCATCAGGTCGCGGACCGACCGCCGCAATCGCTCCTCCTCGTCCAGCTCGAACATGTCGCGAACATGCACGAAGCCAACCACGCGGTCGATCGAGCCGTCATAGACGGGGATGCGCGAGTATTGCTCGTTGATCACAAGCTGCCGCAGGTCCTCCAAAGACTTCGAGGAATCGATGGCCACGATGTTCGGGCGCGGCGTCATGACCTCGCGCACGGTCTTGTCGCCGAAGGCCACTGCGGCATGGATGAGCTTGCGGTCGTCCTCCTCGATGAGGCCCTCCTCCGCGCCGGCGTCAATCAAGGCGTCGATGTGCTCGGCCGGGCTGGGGGGTTCCTCGGCCTGTTCGGCGGATTCGGCCAGCTCGACCACGGACTGGAAGAACTCCAGCACCGCGATCAGCGGGCGCACCCCGGCCGCCATCACGCGAAGCAGGGGAACCAGCGGCAGCAGCCAGCGGCCGGAACTCTTGCGATAGAGGGTTTGCGGCACGATGTAGGTTCCCGCGAGAACCACCAGCCAGGAGGCGAGGCTCGCCTCGGCCAACCCGCGCCAGAGCGGGGCTTGGCGGGTGCTGAAGAGGCCGAAGACGACGACGCCCAGCAGAACGATGGTGGTGTGCTTGATCAGCGAGAACGCGAGCGCCCCGCGGGCCGACTGAAGACCCATCCGCGCTTGCAGGCTCTCTTTGAAGAAGGCGAGCGCCGGCAGCTCCTCACGGCGAAGCCGCAGCGATTCGAGGTACATCACCTGGACGAAGGTCACCGGCACCAGCGACAGGGCAAACCACGCCGCCAGGATGATGAGGAGCGCCGTCATCGTCGCACCCGTTCGGTGAGGCTGCCGGGCAGGCTGAGTTTCTTCCGCCAGCGGGCTTCAGCCCGCGCCATGCGGCCGCCGTCCGTTTCGTGGTCCATGCCGGTCAGATGCAATACGCCGTGCAGCATCAGGATGCGCAGTTCCTGGAGCATCGAATGACCGTAGCGGCGGGCTTGCGCTGTTGCCCGTTCCACCGAGATCGCGATCTCGCCCAGGAACCCATCGGGGCCATGCTCCGGGAAAGACAGCACGTCCGTCGGACGATCCTTGCCGAGGAAGCGGCGATTCAGCCGGCGCAACTCGCGGTCGCCGGCCAGCAGGCAGGTGAACCGGCGGCCGCCGGCGACCTCCTCTCGAAGCCGCCCGGCGAATTCCCGCAGGGGCCTCCGCGGAAGACCGGCGGCCGGCCCAAAAAACAGGAGTGAGTCGTCTGAACTCGACATTGGCTAGAGCCCGGCTTCAGCCCTTGTCCTTCTGCGCCTCGGGAAGGTCGGCGGCCGGGCGATCCGAGGCGGTGTCGCCGAGCCGCAGCAGGAGCTGGCCGCCGGCGCCGTTGCTCTCCTGGTACCGCTCGTACGCCTTGACGATGCGCTGCACCAGGCTGTGGCGTACGACGTCGCGTTCGTCGAAGTAGACGAAGCGGATTCCATCCACGCCGCGGAGGACATCGATGGCCTCCAACAGCCCGCTTCGCTTGCCGAAGGGGAGATCGATCTGCGTGATGTCGCCCGTCACCACCATCTTCGAGTTGAAGCCCTGGCGCGTCAGCGCCATCTTGATCTGCTCCTGGGTGGAGTTCTGCGCCTCATCCATGATGATGAAGCTGTCGTTGAGCGTGCGGCCCCGCATGAAGGCAAGGGGGGCAACTTCGATGACCGAGCGCTCGAGCAGTTTCTCCACCTTCTCGACCTCCAGCATGTCAAACAGAGCGTCGTAGAGCGGCCGCAGGTAGGGATCGACCTTTTCCTGCAAGGTGCCCGGAAGGAAGCCCAGCCGCTCGCCGGCTTCCACCGCCGGCCGCGTGAGGATGATCCGGCTCACGCGTTTCGCCAGCAGCGCCGAGACGGCCATGGCCACCGCGAGGTACGTCTTACCCGTGCCGGCGGGGCCGATGCCGAACACGAGATCATGGCGCTCGATAGCCTCCACGTAACGGCGCTGGTTGACCGATCTCGGCGCCACCGACTTCTTGCCGAAGTTGCGCTGCCGCCCGCTCAG
Source organism: uncultured Solibacteraceae bacterium (assembly GCA_964478455.1). Classification (GTDB taxonomy): domain Bacteria; phylum Acidobacteriota; class Terriglobia; order Bryobacterales; family Bryobacteraceae; genus CAYZJD01. Next base: position 16,563 of record CAYZJD010000024.1, read on the forward strand.
CACGAGGTCGCGCAGGGTGACATCGGGGTCCTCGGTGACGACGCGCAGGTAACTGTTCAGGTCGCCGTTGCCGAAGCTGTGACCCTCGCGCACCAGCGAGACGTAGTCGTTGAGAATGCTCTCGGCGCGGGCGACGTCGGCTTCCTCTCCTTCGATCTCGAGGCTGTCTTCCAGCAGTTGCGTGCGCACGCGCAGGCCGGTCTCCAGCAGCCGGATGTTTTCGTCACGGGTTCCGAACAGCGACTCGATTCCCCGGCTGATTTGCACACTGACTTTGGTTCTCAAAAGGGTCTGGCTACCTCCATCATGAAAGGACAAGCTCGGGCTGCAAGCTGGTGGGATGAGCCACGTGGGATGCACACCCGGAAGCCGGCTCGGGACCATCCGGTTGTGTCCGCCTTAGCGGAGGTGCAACCATCCGTCCAAAGCATAGCAGAAAAGGGGAGTTGGCTCAAGGAGAAGACGAATCTCACTCGAATCTCACCACCAAGACACCAAGGCACCAAGGGAGGAGAGGAGAATTCCACCACAAAGACACAAAGGGAGGAGAAGGACCAGGGCCGCCCGGCGGAGTTGACGGAACAATCCCAATTGGGGCGGTAGCTCCTTCATTCTCAGGCGAATGGACCTCGATCACCTGGGGCGGCGGGACGGGCTGGCCGGCGCGCCCGGCCTTCAGGCGCTGAAGCTCGCAATGAGATACGGGCCAGAGGGGCGATGTGACCGGAGAGCCCGTCTCAGACCCCGTGCGCAGGAAACAAGCTGACATAAGCCTGTTCGGCGGCGGCTACCTCCGCGTCAGTCATCTGCGCAAATTCACCCTCGCGGGCTCGCTTTGAAAGCCGGCCTCCGTTCTGCAAAAGAAACCGGAACAGCAGATCGATTGTGCGATCGGGCATATCGACAATGGCTTCGATGCGCGCGCGAAACTGATCATACCGCCTCAGAAAATCGGCTTCGTGCGGCAGATCTTCCTCGATGGTCTTCCTGACGCAAGCGTAGAGAAACTCGGCATGCGGGGTGGCATCGAAGTAGCGGTAGAAGTCGGCTGTGTCGTTCAGCACGCGGATGTTCCCGTCCCCCGCAGGCTGCCAGTCTATCACCGGCAGCAGGCGTCTCGAGTAGTCCTCCAGGACAGCCCGGTATTCATCGATGCGCTGGAGGATCGCCGCCGAGACCGGGAAGACCAGGCCCGCCGGATTGAATCCGCGCTGAGCGAGGACGTGGTGAATGAGGTAGCGGTGGATACGGCCATTTCCGTCCTGGAACGGGTGGACATAGACGAACCCAAAAGCCAGGACCGCTGCGGCGATCACACCATCCAGGCGTCGCGCTGCTCCACGGTCGAATGCAACCATGCCTTCGATCAGCGATCGCAGGTCTTCGGGGTGCGCACCGATATGGTCCGGGATCGGCATGCGGTTGTCTCGATCATGTTCGCCGACGAAGCCACCCTCCTCGCGGAGGCCGAGGCGCACAAAGCGGGAATCGCCGATAACGATCTGTTGCAGCCGCAGCAGCTCGTCAAGATCGATGGGGCGGCGGCCGGCCTCCCCGATGGCCCGCCCCCATCGCTGGATGCGGTCCTGGGGAGCGCGCTCGCCCTCGATCGCGTAACTCGACTTGGAGTCTTTCAGCAGCAGGAACGCGGCAGTCCTGGCCAGCAGATCACGGGGGACGTCAGCGACAACGGCCTGAGCCCGGCGAGCCAGATCCATCCCCGAGTATTCCTCCAGAGACCGTGTTCGGAACACCAGGGGACAGAATGCCGGTGTTCCCGGCAGGTTGTTCCGGACGCGATGGCGGGACGAGGTTTCGCCCTCGATCGCCCACTGCTGCTCCGGATCGATGACAGGCACATAGGTTCCCTTGTGAGCATCGGGGAGGTCAAGGCGCGTGCCGGTCAGCCACTCATACAGGAACCAGATCCGGCGGGCATAGCCTCCCGTCGGCTTGGCGCGCACGAGGGCTTCGATCTTGCGAGGTCCGACGGCTTCGAAGAGGCGTTTCAAGACGGCGAGATCGACCCCTTCGTACTTGAGGGCGAAGGTGAGATGCCCCTCCAAGTCGGGCGACGGTGCATGCCTGGGCGTCAGGATACGCCAGCCGCCTTCCGTCCGTACGCGGTGATGTTCCCCGGTGGCAGAGAGTGTTCGTGGGAGCGGGACCTTCAGCCCGAAGGCGTGTGTGAGAGCGGCATACCCGGCGGGTGTAGCCCTCTCCGGGAGCGGCCTTCCGTGAAAAACGGTCACTGGGCCTGAAAAGCGATGATTTTCCCGTGCCTCGTTGAAAGAAAAATCATGGGACATGAATTTTTACATCTTCTCGAAGCAAGTCTTGAATAACGATTGTACATCATGAAAAGGAATCACGTAACGAGTCTGCGCGTGAGAAACGATTTCAGGCGACCGGATAATGCAAATCTCACCACCAAGGCACCAAGACACCAAGGCCAGTGGATGAGAAGAGAGCTACGCTGGGGATGTTTGGCGAGGGAAGACTCCGCGAGGCGGCCGCCTCTCCAGATTTGGCTGCCGGAACTATTGGCCTCAGGCCAGTGTCAATGATCCCATGTCACGGCTTGTGCTCGCGTCACTCATCCTGATTGGCTGCGCCCAAGCCCAGACGCTGTCTGGAACGTGGTCGGGCGCCCTGGAAGGGCCGGACATCTGGGGCGGCCTGGAGCTAACGATAGACCAATCCGTCGGAGCCAATGTTGCCCGGGCCCGCATACAAGTCGAAGGACGGTTGCACGCCGAGCCCCTCACGGACGTCGCCATCAGTTCGACTGAGATCGGCTTTCGCACGATCTGGGAAGGTCGCCAGGTGAGCGCCAGAGGAGTACTGCAAGGGGACCGGCTTCGAGGCAGCCTATCTGGTCGCGGCCATCGAGCATCCCTACGACGCGCCCATTGTGGTCTTCCTGGATGGCCGCGCCGTGCGCCCATTGCCGAAGAGCGCGCTCGCACCCCGTCAAGTCTCAGACCTGGTCGCGCAGCAGGAGGCTGCTGACTGCCGCGCGCGGGATATCCTGTTCGTGAAACGACAGCTCGCGGGACTCAATCAAGCCGCTAACGGGCCGTTTGGAAACAGCCTGGACCTCTCCAAAGTGAGCGTAGCGGGTCACTCACTGGGCGGCATGGCAGCGTTCCGAGCGTGCCAACTCGATCCCGGATTCTCCTGCTGCATCAACATTGATGGATCTTATCGTGCCCGCCCGTGTCCGGCTGCGGTGGAGGCGAGCAAACTGAATCCGCCGTTGCTATGGCTGCGACGCCCGCTCTTCCTATTCACGGATGCCCAATTGAAACAAGTTGGCCTGACGCGCGCCGAGTTCGACGAGGAGATTGCGATGGGCCAGCGCGTGATGGCGGGCGTTGGCGGTGGAAGCTTCGACGTACGCCTCCCACATGCCGGCATTGATCACATGGACTTCAGTGATGTGCGCGTGTTGGAGAGGGATCTCGCCCCACCGGTCCGCGCCGCACGGCGTCTTACACTGGAGATGACGCGCGCGTGGGTCCGCGATTTTCTGCAAGCGGCATTGCGTGGCGAATCGCGTCGACTCTTGACTCAGACTTCGAGTGCGTATCGCGAAGCGCTGGTTTGGGCTTACCAGAGAGCATCACTTCCGGGAGGCCCGACGCTCGGGAACAATCTCCCAGCCGCCCGACAAGACTCTACTGCTAAGAACCTTGCCGGAGCCTTGTGCGCCGAAGTGGTAGAGTGTTTGATCGGGGAGGCCAGCAAGGGGATGCTGGATATGTATCCTTAATTCGGGAATTCCCATCTGTCTGGCTACCTGTGTGAAGACCGCATAAGGGGGAAAAGGACAATGACTGCTGGGACGTTCGAATTGAAGAGCTTGAATTCGCCGGATGAGGTGCGGAAATTTGACAAGGGAAGGGTCGAACTTGTGAATGTGGGCGGAGTCGCAATCGGTCGCGCTACGTTCGAGCCCGGCTGGAAGTGGTCTACTTGCGTCAAGCCAATCGCCAAGACGAACAGCTGCCAGGCCGCGCACTACGGCTACCAGCTTTCGGGGACGACGACGACGCGGATGGATGACGGCACCGAAAGGACTTCGAAGGCTGGTGACGTCTTCAACATTCCGCCAGGACACGACGCTTGGGTGGTGGGAAACGAGCCGGTGGTGGTAGTCGACTTCCAGGGCATGGTCGATTACGCAAAACAGAGCAGATAGGAACTATCCGCTGTTCGATCCCTACCGGGCCGGCCTGAGCTTCCGAGGCTCAGGCCCACTGCGGCGCCGCGCTTCTTGAAGGTGGGCTGCTTTCCGTTCAGGATGACAACGGTCCACGTATTCTTCGCGCGGCGCGCGATGGCTTGCATCACCGCCCGCTCATTGGGCGATGTCTCGTAGAGGTAGACTTGAACCTCTTCCCAGCCTTCTCGGGTCGGGCGCGAGAGTTTCTGACGGATGGCGCGCTTCTCTCCACGTCCATACGCCGTCCACGCTGCGTCGATGGCGGCGTCCGCGGCGCCGGCATCGGAATCGAAAAGAACGACGTGCGAGTCGACTTCCGGCGCCTCGACGACAATGAGCGGTCCGGCAATTACTATCGACCACCCAACTGGAGCCGTGAAGGTGGCTCCGCCGAATGTGGTGATCTCCTTATCCGCGGCGAGTTTCTCGGCGGGTCGGGCAGGCGCCTGCGCGGAGGCAACGAAAGCCCAGGCCATGAGGGAAATCGGCAATAGTGCAAACCTCATAGGCGCAACTCCTCGACGAAGTAAAACCGAGTCTGACAAAGCGGGTGCGGGAAGTCAATGAAAGGGACGTTGCCCGTCAAGGCGGATCTGTGCCCGAAATCCATCGAGTGGCTTTGTGAACGGCTCGGTTCAGGAGGCGGATTGCCCGCGATTGACATACAGGCTGCACCCGTTCTCCTGATAGAGGCCGCCCACGTACTTGAAATGCGACGAGAAGAGGCCCACGGGAACACCGTCCCGCGTGAAGAAGACCACCTGCCCGCCGCCGTGAGTATGTCCCGCCAGCGTCAGCCCAATCCGAAAGGACGGAACTTCGGTGAACGTATCCGGATGGTGAACCAACAGGATGGC
>CAYZJD010000025.1:0-21575 GCA_964478455.1 uncultured Solibacteraceae bacterium
GATCCCATTGGTCGGGGCGGGCAGATTTGAACTGCCGACCCCCTGCGCCCAAGGCAGGTGCGCTACCAGGCTGCGCCACGCCCCGACTTCACCAGTCTAACGCGAAGTGCCTCGTTGCGGTACGCAAGCACATGGATGAAGCCGGAGGCCGGGAGAACGCTCGTCCAGCTACGAGGTCAGGAAGCGGACGAGATTGTACGCGATGAAGGCGCCGGCGTAGGCGAGGCCGCCCATGTAGGCGAACTGCACCGCCGGCCATTTCCAGCCGCCGGTCTCCCGCCGCACCACGGCGATGGTGGACATGCATTGCATGGCGAAGGCGAAAAAGACCAGCAGCGCGACCGCGCCGGCGATGGTCAGATCCTTGCGCACGGCGGCCTGGAGGCCGACTGACTGGGTGTCGCCTTCGATGCCGTAAATCGTGCCGAGCGTGCCGACGATCACCTCGCGGGCCGCCAGCGACGTGATCAGGCCGATGCCGATCTTCCAGTTGAATCCCAGCGGCTGAATGGCCGGCTCGACGGTGCGGCCGATCGTGCCCGCGAGGCTGTCCTCGATGGGCGGCGTCTTGCCGCCGCTGAGCGGCAGGTGCGCCAGTCCCCAAAGGACGATCGCCACCAGCAGGATGACCGTGCCGGCGCGGCGAAGGAAGATCTTCGAGCGGTCGAGCAGCCGCAAGCCCAGCGATTGCAGCGTCGGCCAGCGGTACGGCGGCATCTCGAGCACGAACGGCGCGCGCTCGCTTCTCAAGATGGACGACTTCAGCAGGCTGGCCGTCAGGAACGCCGCCAGGAAGCCGAGAAGATACAGCCCGAGCAGGGCGGCGGCGCGCGTGCCGAGCAGCGGTCCGAGCAGCGGCCGCTCCGGCAGGAACGCGGCGATGATCAGCGTGTAGACCGGGAGCCGCGCCGAACAGGTCATAAACGGCGCGATGAGAATGGTGGCGATGCGGTCGCGCTTGCTCTCGATGGTCCGCGTGGCCAGGATGGCCGGCACCGCGCAGGCGTAAGCCGAAAGCAGCGGGATGAAAGACTTGCCCTGCAAGCCGACGCGGGCCATGGTTCGATCGGCGATCAGGGCCGCCCGGGCGAGATAGCCGGAGTCTTCCAGGATGCCGATGAAGAGAAACAGAAGGAGGATCTGCGGAAGGAACACGACCACCGAGCCGACGCCGCCCCAGATGCCTTCTGTCAGAAGCGAGCGCAGCGGCGACTCCGGCAGCAGCCGCTCGAGCCATCCGCCCGAGGCGACGATCAATCCCTGAAGGCCGTCCATCAGAGGCCGGGCCCACGAAAAGATCGATTGGAAGACGGCCACGACCACCACGGCAAAGATCAGCGGCCCCTTGACGGGATGGAGCAGGAGCGCGTCCAGCTTCCGGGTCCACAGCGGCGGCGCCGGCGGGTGATACCGGGCCCGGTCGCCGACACGGCCCGCCCACTGGCGGCACTTCGGCACGTCCTGGATGACCGGCAGCTCCACCGGCGCGGGCACCGCCACCCGGCCCGCCAGGAACTTGTGCACGGTGTCCAGGCCTTCCCCCTTGGTCGCGCTGATAAGCGCCGCCGGCGCCCCGAGATGCTGGGCCAGGGAAGGGACGTCGACCTGCCCGCCGCGGGCGCGAAGGTCGTCGGCCATGTTCAGGATCACCAGCGTCGGGATGCCGAGCGAAAGGATCGGGGCCGCGAGCACGAGGTGCCGGGCGAGGTTCGTCGAATCGAGGATCAGCAAGATCGCTTCCGGCTTCGGGACGCCTTCCATCTCTCCGTGGAGGACGTCGTGCGTCACCCTCTCATCTTCCGAGCGGGGCGTCAGGCTGTAGACCCCGGGAAGATCGATGACATAGACCTCGCGTCCGGCCACTTTCGCGCGCCCCATCCGTTGCTCGACGGTCACTCCGGGGAAATTCGCCACCTTCTGGCGCATACCCGTCAGCCGGTTGAAGAGCGTGGACTTGCCGGAGTTCGGAGGGCCGACGATGGCGACCACGTGCGGCAACGGCGCTGCGGCGGGGGGAGGCGGCGCGGCGGTAGTTATAGTGCCGGTGGCACGGGACTCGCTCATCGCTCGATTCAGTGGTGCGACCTCAGCCGTACGTGCGCCGCGGTCTCACGCCGCAGCGCCACCTCGGAACCGTCCACGCGGAACACGCGCGGATCGCCACCGGGGGCGCTGCGGGCCGCGGTGACGCGGCTCCCGGGCAGAAAGCCGAGTTCCATGAGCCGCCCGGTGATGTCCTCGGGCAAGTCCAGACGGTCGACCACCCCGTGTTCGCCTTCGTGGAGTTCCACCAACGTGGCCGGTGGGTGAGGACGGCGGCTGCGGGCCTTCTTGAAACTCAGTTGCATCTTCAGATACCTAGTATGAGACGTGCGGGTCCGCTTTGTCAAGGACACCACCAGGGGCAAACCGCCCGTGGGGCGGGCCGCGGGCTGGCAGCCGTCTCATGCTAAAATCTCACGCGTGCCAAGCGGACCTGCGAAGCAGAACTATACGCGGCGCGAGGTCTGCCGGCTGCTGGAGGTTTCCGAGCGGCAGCTTGGGAGCTGGGAGAAGCAGGGGCTCGTCCCGCGCCTCGAGTCATTCGCGTTTTCCGATCTGATCGCGCTGCGCACGCTGGTGCGCCTGCGAGCCGACCGTGTGCCGCCGGCGCGGATCCGCAAGGCCGTGAGCGCGCTGCGCCAGAAGCTCGGCAACGTCGCCGATCCGCTGAAAGAACTGAGGATTTACGCCGAGGGCAAGAAGGTGACCGTTCAGCTCGGCGGCAGCAGGATGGAACCGGTTTCCGGGCAGCTCCTGCTGGACTTTGACCGCGCCGAGCTGAACAAACTGCTGGCCTTCCCCCGCGGCCGGCAGGAGGCGACCGGCAGGGCAACGGCGGCCGCGCGGCGGTTGGAAGCGTCCCTGTGGTTTGAGAGGGCGCTGGAGCTGGAGCAACGCGGCGCGCCGGTTGAAGAGGCGATCGCAGCGTACCAGACCGCGCTCGAGCACGACCCTGATTCGGCCGGCACGCTGGTCAATCTCGGCACGATCTACTTCCACTTGCGGCGATGGGACGAGGCCGAGCGAAATTACCGGCGCGCCCTCGAAGTCGACCCCGGATACGCGCTGGCGCACTTCAACCTGGCGAACCTCTACGACGAGAAGAACGACCGGGCCGAGGCCCTTCTGCATTACATGATGGCCCTCCGCCTGGATCCGCACTATGGCGACGCCCATTACAACCTGGCGTTGCTGTACCAGGCGAGCGGGCAGGCGCTGCGGGCGGTCCGGCACTGGAAGAGTTACTTGAAACTGGATCCGAACAGCCCGTGGGCGGCGATCGCCCGGCAGGAACTGGAGAAACTGCGGCGGGCCACCGTACTCAGCGGCTCCAAGAGCGCCGCCAAGGACCCGGAGCGCGAGAGTGTATCTTAGGGAGGCGAAGTTCCGCGCGCGGGAATCCATGGGCCGGGCTCGTCCTCCAGCCCCCAGGGGCAAGCCGGATGAATGAACTCCAGTTGATCGAGCGGATCCGCCGCATGGCCGGTTCGCGCAGGACGGGCGGGCTGGCGCTCGGCATCGGCGACGACTGCGCGATCCTCCGGCTCGCCGGTGCACGGGAAGACCTGCTGATCACCACCGACTTCGTTCTCGAGGACGTTCACTTCCGGCGGGCGACGCACCCGCCCGCGGCGGTGGGGCATCGCGTGCTGGCCCGCGGGCTGAGCGACATCGCCGCGATGGGCGGGAAGCCGCGTTTCTGCCTGCTCTCGCTGGCGCTGGCGCCGTGGACCGATACGAGGTGGATCGACGCCTTCTACCGGGGCTTTCTTGCGCTGGCGCGGAAGACGAAGACCGCGCTCGCGGGAGGCGATCTCGCGCGGGCGGGAAGACTCGCCTGCGACATTGTCGTCTGCGGCACTGTGCCGAAAGGCACGGCCCTGCGCCGCGACGGCGCGCGCCCGGGCGATGCGATCTGCGTCACCGGCCGGCTGGGCGCGAGCGCGTTAGGGTTTGCGACCCGGCGCGGGGCCGCCTGGCGGACCCACCTCTGGCCCGAGCCGAGGCTCGCCACCGGCCGGTTTCTCCGCGCCCGGCTGCATGCTTCGGCGGCCATGGATCTGAGCGACGGCCTGTCGCTCGACCTCCATCGTCTGTGCCTGGCCTCGGGCGTCGCCGCCTCGCTCGACGGAGACATTCCCATCTTCCCCGGCGCGACCGTCGAGCAGGCGCTGCACGGCGGAGAAGACTACGAGCTGCTGTTCACTCTGCACCCCGGGGTCAAGGCGCCGGCCAGGATCGCCGGCGTGCCCGTCACGCGCATCGGCACAATCCGCAAGGGAAGACCGGGCAGCATCAGCCTTGCGGGACGGCCTCTTGAGCCTCGCGGCTGGGACCATCTCGGCCGACAGTGAACGGCCGTCGCGGGAACATGCGGGCTGTCCCCGGTTTGCTTTGACATAATAAGCTCGATGTCGCGAATCCTCACTCTTACGATTGCGCTTGCCATGACCGTCTCCGCTCGTGTCCGCATCGAGAAAACGAACTACAAGGGCTGGCCCAACTGCTACCGGATCACCAACGGCGACGTCGAGCTGATAGTCACCGGCGACGTCGGCCCGCGCGTCATCCGCTACGGCTTCCCCGGCGGGCAAAACCTGTTCAAGGAATACGCCGAGATGATCGGCCAGTCCGGGGAATCGCAGTGGATGATTCGTGGCGGCCACCGGCTGTGGATGGCGCCGGAGGATCCGGTGCTGACCTACGCTCTGGACAACGGCCCGGTCAAGATCGAAGTTGCCGGCGGCGTGCTGACGGCCACAGCGCCGGTGGAGCCGCTCACCGGGCTGCTCAAGCAGATCGTCATCAAGCTCGCGCCCTCGGGATACGGCGTGGAAGTCGTCCACCGGATCACCAACAAGAACCGCTGGAGCGTCGAGTTCGCGGCCTGGGCGCTCACGGTGATGGCGCCCGGCGGCGCCGGCATTACGGGTTTCCCGCCGCGCGGCAGGCATCCGGACGCGCTGCCTCCCACCAACCCGCTCGTCATGTGGGCTTACACCAACCTGGCGGACAAGCGGTGGACGTTCACGGAGAAGTACGCGGTGCTGCGGCAGGATCCGACGGCGTCCGAGCCGGAGAAGATCGGCCACTTCAACAAGGACACGTGGGGCGCTTACCTGCTCGGGACTGACCTCTTCATCAAGCGCTACCAGGCCGATCCGTCAAAGACGTATCCCGACTTCGGCTGCTCGTACGAAACTTTCACCAACGCGGACATGTTGGAACTGGAGACGCTCGGACCGGTGACGAAAGTGCCTCCCGACGGTACTGTGGAGCACGTGGAGCGCTGGAGCTTGCACAAGAACGTCCGGATCCCGGCGTGGACCGACGCCGAACTCGACAAGGCGCTGCTGCCGCTGCTCGGCAGGTAGACCGCGGCTGGAGGTTATGGCCGCCCACGAGCCGTTTCATTTTCACTCACTCGACGAACTGCGCCGCCGCATCGCAGAGCTAGACCTCGACCTCGGCGTCACCGAGGACCTGAGCCCGCTTTTCCAGCCCCTCAAGCTCGGTGATTTCATCCTGCCGAACCGTTTCGTCGTCCTGCCGATGGAGGGATGCGACGGCACGGCGGACGGCTCCCCTGACGAGCTGACCCTCCGCCGGTACCGGCGCTTCGCCGCCGGCGGCGCGGGCCTGCTTTGGATGGAAGCGACCGCCGTCGTTGCTGAAGGCCGCGCCAATCCGCGCCAGCTTTACATCCACAAGGGAAACGACGGCCGGTTCGCGGCGCTTGTCGAGGCCACTCTGAAGGCCGCCCGTGACGGGCCGAACCACCGGCCGTACCTGGTGCTTCAGTTGACGCACTCCGGCCGTTACAGCAGGCCAGTGCGCGAGGCGCGGCCGATCATCGCACACCATTCCCGATACCTGGACCCGGTCCACAATCTCCCGCCCGATTTCCCGCTGATCTCCGACGAAGAGCTGGAGCGTCTGGAAGACCGCTACGTGGAGGCCGCGCTCTGCGCCCGGCGCGCCGGCTTCGACGCAGTCGATGTGAAAGCTTGCCACCGCTATCTCGTCTCGGAGCTGCTTGCCTCGCACACGCGCGAGAACAGCCGCTACGGCGGCTCCTTCGAGAACCGGACGCGCTTTCTGCGAAACGTGGTTGCCAAGATCCGCGACGCCGTGCCGGGTCTGCACGTCACCTCGCGGATGAACGCCTACGACGCCATGGCCTATCCGTACGGCTTCGGCGTGGACCGCGAGGATCCGGCCAAGCCCGACCTCAGCGAGCCGGTCGAAGTGGTTCGCTTCCTGGCGGGGGCCGGCGCGCCGGTGGTCAACATCACCGTCGGCAACCCGTACTACAACCCGCACGTGAACCGCCCGTTCGACCTGCCGACGGCCGGCGGCCCGTTCCCGGCGGAATCGCCGCTGGAAGGCGTGGCGCGGTTCGTGTCCGTTGTCCGGCGGATCCAGCAGGAGTTCCCCTCGCTGGCGGTGATCGGTGGCGGCTACTCGTGGCTGCGGCAGTTCTTCCCTCATGTGGCCGCCGCGCATGTGCGCGACGGCTGGGTGTCGCTGGTGGGACTCGGCCGCATGGCCTTTGCCTATCCCGATTTCGCGCGCGATCTCGCGAACTGCGGGCGCCTCGACCCGGAGCGCGTGTGCGTGGCGTGTTCGGCCTGTACGCAGATCATGCGCGACGGCGGCAGGGCCGGCTGTGTGCCGCGCGACGCGGCGATCTACGAGCCGATTTACAAGGCCGGCCGCGCCGAAGCGCTCGACACGATCGTCGCCATGGCCAAGACCTGCCGCCAGTGCAACGATCCCACCTGCGTCGCCGGCTGCCCCGCGCGGGTGGACATCCCGGAGTTCGTCGGCCACATCGCCGCCGGGCGCTTTCGAGAAGCGTACGAGACGCTGCGCGAGGCCAACGTGCTGACGGCGGTGTGCGGCTATGTTTGCCCGTCGGAGACTCTGTGCGAGGCGGGCTGCATCAACCAGCACTACACCGAAACAGTCCCGATCCGTCATTTGCAGCGATGGGTCAGCCGGAGGGCAGTCGAAGAAGGATGGGTGGCCGAGCCGCGCGCGCTCCAGCCCTCAACCGGCAGCCGGGTGGCGGTGCTGGGCGCGGGTCCAGCGGGAGTGGCTGCCGCTGCGACGCTGGCTTCGTTCGGCCATTCCGTCGTCCTATTCGACGCCGGCCCCGAGCCGGGGGGAGTGGCCGGAGGCACCATCCCGGCCGAGCGGCTCCCGGATTCGATCTATCGCCGCGAGATCGAGGACGTGCTGGCTTCGAGCGGCCGGGTCCACCGCCGCTACAACGCTCGCATTGGCCCTTCGTTTTCGCTTGACGACGTCCGGGCCGAAGGATTCGGCGCGGTGCTGATCGCGCTCGGGCTGGCCGAATCGGTCCCGCTGCCCGGTGCCATCCCTCCGGCCTCCGGCGTCCGTGGCGCGCTCGAGTTTCTGGCGTCGGTCAAGCGCGGCGAGCGTGTGAAGGGATCGGTGCTGGTCCTCGGCGGCGGGAATACCGCGATCGATGCCGGCATCGCTGCCCTGGCCGGCGGCGCATCGGACGCCTCCATCGTCTATCGCCGCTCGTTTGTCGAGATGCCCGCCTGGCCCGCGGAGAGGGACCGCGCGGTGCGCGCCGGCGTGCACTTCCTCATCCTCACCCAGCCGGTCGACTACGTCGTGGATGCGGAGCTGCGCCTCACCGGCGTGAAGGTGATTCGCACCCGCCTAGGCGCGCCGGGTCCCGACGGCCGCCGCAAACCGGAAGCGATCCCCGGTTCCGAGCACGTCCTGCCGGCGGATCTTGTCGTGGAGGCGATCGGACGGCGGATCGATCCGGAACTGGCCGGCGCACTCTCCGGACTGCGATTCACCGAGGACGGCCGCTTGTGGGCTCGCGAGGACACTCTCGAAACATCCGTGCGCGGCGTCTTCGCGGCGGGCGATATCGTCAACGGCGGCGCTACCGTCGTCCAGGCCGTCGCTGAAGGCGTTCGCGCCGCCCGGGGCATCGACGCGTGGTTGCGTGGAGGATCCCAATGAACTGCTTCCGCCTCCGGAGAACCTGGCTGCTGCTGGCGGCGTGCCTTCTCGCGACGCTCGCGCCAGCGCGAACGGTGCGTCTTTCCCGGGCCGAGTGCGAGGACCGGGTCCGCGCCGCCTGGACCGCCCAGATTCTCGGCACCCTGATGGGATTCCGCTTCGAACACAAGCCCGCATCGCTTCAGTGGGTGGACCGGTTGCCGGAGAAGTACGACCACGCGCCCGTGGACGACGATTACTACTACGAGATTGTCGCGCTGCGCGCATTCGAGAAGTACGGCATCGGGCTCACCGTCGAGCAACTGGGCGAGCAGTGGCGGGAAAACAACGCCGGCTCGTGGGGATCGAGCGAGCAGACACGCCTCTTGCTGGCGCGTGGCTTCAAGCCGCCGGACACCGGCCATCCCCGCAACAACCGGCTGTGGTTCACCATTGGCCCGCAGTTCAGCGCCGACCTCTACGGACTGCTCGCGCCGGCCATGCCCAACCTGGCCGGCCGTCTCGCCAGAAGGCTGGGGCACATCAACGGCTACGCGGAAGGAACCGACGGCGCGGTGTTCATCGCGGGCATGGTGAGCCTCGCCTTCGGCGAAACCGATCCCAAGGCGGTCGTCCGAAAGGCGGCGCGCCTCATTCATCCTGCTTCTCCGTACCGCCAGTGTCTCGACCAGGTGATTTCGCTGGCCGAGAGCGGGAAGAACGCGGCCGAGGTCGCCCGCGCAGTCGAGGACCGCTGGCACATCGAGTACCCCGCGACAAACAATGCCGTCGCCAACGGCGGACTTGTCGCATCGAGCGTGTGGTTCGGCGAGGGCGACTTCCTCAAAACGGTGAACGCGGCGTTCGCGGCGGCCGACTTTACCGACGCCGACTGCAACGCGGCCAACGCCGCCGCTGTGGTTGGCGCGATGCGTGGGATAAAGGCGCTGCCGGCGGCGCTCGTGGCGCAACTGAACGACCGGATCGCCGGCAGCGAGATGGGAGGCGTGCCACTGACGCCGCCGGTGGAGGAGACGATCACCGGCATCGCGCGCCGCACGGCCGTTGCCGGCGAGAGATTCCTGGGGGCGCATGGTGCGAGGATCGAAGGCGGCGTTCTCGAAATCCCGGAGCAAGAGATCGAGACGCAGCCCGCCGAGCTGTTTCGCCTCAGCGACCTGATGCACTACTGGAACCCGGATTGGGAACTCGAGCGAGCAGGTTTCGGCGGCGCGGGCGGTGGTTTGCGCGGTGTCCGCGGAATCACGTTCCTCGACGGCGACGTGCTCGCCACCTGGCCTCGGGACGAGGTACGGGGAGTAGTGTTGCGCCGCCGGGTTACACCGGGTGCGGGGCAGGCGCTTCGCTTCGAGGTGGCCGCCGACCCAGGCCGTGCGTGGCAGCTTGACGTCTACGCTGACAACGAGCGGCTGCTGTCGCGGGTGGTCGAGGGAGGCGCCGCCGCACGCGAGTGGCAGATCATTACGGTGGACCTGGGGAAGCGCGCCGGGCGAGCCACGGAGTTGCGTCTGTACCAGCTCGTTCTCCTGCCGGACCGCATTCCCGGCAATGCCTACTGGCGCGCGGTGCGAGTCGAGTGAATATGCCTTGCGCACAGTCGGCCCTGGCGCCATGCCTGCTCTGGGCCGCCCTGTGCGCCACGGCGGGCGATCTTCACAAGGCGGCTCGCGCCGGCGATATCGACAAGGTGCGCGCGCTGCTCGACGCCGGCGCCGACATCAACGGCCGCGACTCTCTTGGGGGAACGCCCTTGCACGACGCCGCCTGGAGCGGCCACCTGCCGGTCGTGGAACTGCTTCTGTCGCGCGGCGCGGACGTCAACGCCACGCACAAGGAGGCCGGATCAACGCCACTCCACTACGCTGTGATCACGAACCGCCTCGACGTTGTCCGGCTGCTTCTCGATCGCCGGGCGGACGTGCATGCTCGGCAGAAGTCCGGCGCCGCCGCTTTGCACCTGGCGGCCAGCCGTGGCTACGTGGCCATCGTGGAGTTGTTGATCGCCCGCGGCGCCGACGTCAATGCACCAGGTGATGGCGGCGCCACGCCTCTGGAAGAAGCGGCCTGGAAAGGACACGGAGAGGTCGTAGGCCTTCTCATCTCCAGGGGCGCCGACGTCCGCGCGAGAAATCCGGCCTCGGGCGTGACCGCGCTCCACGTAGCGGCCATCAAGGGACACGCCGATGTGGCGGCGCAGCTTGTCGCTGCCGGCGCCGACCCAAACACCCCCGACAAGTTCGGCTCGACCCCGCTCGACGAGGCGCTGCGCTATCGCCATGCCGGGACCGTGGAGGTACTCCTCGCGCGCGGGGCGAAGGTCGAAGGTGCAGGTCCCGCGGGCGCCGAACGTCTCCAGCAGGCGGTGCTGCGGGGAGAGACAGACCTCGTGCGCCTGCTTCTCGACAAGGGCCTTGACCCCGGCGCCAGGAGTCCGGGCGGATCGACCCTGGTCCACGATGCCGCCCTGAAAGGCCACCGCGAGATCGTCGCTCTTCTCCTTAACCGGGGCGCGGCCGTGAATGCGCGAAACGACGCGGGCGGCACGCCGCTGCACGATGCCGCGCTCGGCGGCCACCGGCAAGTGGTCGAGCTTCTGCTGGCGCGCAAGGCGGAGGTGAACGCGCGGGAACTGGAATCCGGCGCAACGCCGCTGCATCGCGCCGCCTCCTGGGGCCGGGGTGAGATCGTGGATCTGCTCGTCGCCAGTGGGGCCGACCTCCACGCCAGGGACGCGAAAGGCGCCACGCCTCTCCAGGCCGCCCTGGCAGCCGGCCACGCGGATGTTGCCGCCCGGCTGCGCCAGCACGGCGCTAAAGAATAGGATGCTCAACTCCGATAGCAGGGTGAGTGCAGTCCACACCGCCGCCCGCGCTGGCAGACGCGGCCGACCTGCTGAGCGGCCAGTTGCGGAGGCAGCTCAAACGGTTAGCGCAGTTGCTGCGGCCGAGAGCGCCGGCTCTGGAGCGCCGGTTCCTCGCGCGGCTGAAACGAGCCGGCTTTGACCAGCGCCAGGCAAAGGCCCTGGCGGCTATCACGCCCGCCACCGCGACCCGAATCCTCTCCGGCCGGCGCCGGCTGGCGGACGTGATCGAGCAGGTGGAATACAGCGGCCGCCGCTTGGCCAAGCTGGGCGTGACGCCGGGCCGGATTGCCGGCGCCCTGCGGGGGTACGACCTGCTGCTGGCGCCGTTGCTGAGGCCGCTGGCCCCGCGCGAGGCTGCTAACCTGCGGTGGGCGCTCGAGCAGTTGCACTTCTGTGTGCTGCTCACTCTGAACAACGCTTTTTATCAGGTTCGTGAAGCAGAGACGGAGGCCTACCAGGAACTTTTCCGCGCGGAGCTGGAATCACGGAACCTCGATGAGCTGCTCCACGGGATGCTGGGCGCACTGGCTCGCTTCTGCCGGGCGGCCGGCGCGGCATTGTACCTGGCCGATGACGACAGCCGCCACTGGCGCTTGCGGACGCTGGCGCCACGGCCGCGACGGTCGGGGCCGTCAGAAGTTGCCGAGGTTACGCCGGCAACGGCCCGCCGGTTGTCGCGACCGCAGTGCGCAACCGGCAAAGCCCGGCGGAGATCGCTCGCACTGTCCCCGCTCGGGCTCCGGGGAGGCCTTACCTGTTGGTCTGTTCCCCTGGCGACGGGAGGACGCTGCCGGGGAGTAATCCAGTTCCTGTTCCCGGGCCGCTACGAATGGCTGCCGCGCGAGAAAGAACTGCTCTCGACGGCCGCCGAGCGCTGCCTGCTGGCCGCCGAGAAAGCCCGGCTTGCCGAAGATCTTTCCCGGAGGGAGGACCAGGTGCGCCGTCTGGCGGAGCAGATTCTGGACGTAGAAGAGCGCGAGCGGAGACGCATCAGCTCGGAGTTGCACGATGAGACGGGCCAGTCCCTGCTGTGTATCAGGCTGCAACTGGAGATGCTGGAGCGGATCGCTCCGGCAGAGCTGCGGGAAGGCTTGGCGGAAGCGCGCGTCCTGGCAGAGCATGCGGTTGTCGAAATCCGGCGCCTGATCGCCGACCTGAGTCCGGCCGTGCTCGAACAGTTAGGGCTCGCCGCGGCGCTCCGTCAGCTTGTGAACCGCTTTCGCCGGTTCCATCGCGGCAAGATCAGCCTCCACGTTTCCCGTCTCGGGGACATCCCTGGAAAGCTGGGAATGGTTGTGTACCGGCTGGCGCAGGAGTGTCTCAACAATGTCGCCAGGCATGCATCGGCTTCCAGGGTAATGGTTTCACTTGAATCCGCCGATGGAGTACTGAGGTTGCGCGTGGAAGACGACGGAGTCGGCTTCGATGTCGAGCAGGCGCTGGCCAAACGGGATTCCTTTGGCTTAGTCGGCATGCGGGAACGCGCTACGCTGTTCGGCGGGAAGTTCCACGTTCGCAGCAAGCCCAAGCAGGGCACGAGAATCTTGATTGAGATGCCCATCCGGTGAAATTGGTGGGCGGATGCGGCCCACGGTGCAGCCGGGGCTGGCGAGGACGTCGCTATGGCCAAGATTCGGATTCTGGTGGCGGACGACCACACGTTGTTCCGCCAAGGTGTGAAGACCCTGATCGGAGTCGAGCAGGACATGGAGGTCGTCGGCGAGGCCTGCAACGGCACCGAGGCGGCCGACAAGGCTGCCGAACTACGCCCGGACGTAGTCCTCATGGACATCGGCATGCCGGGTCCGAGCAGTTTTGAAGTCACCCGGCAGATTAAGCGCAACCGGCCCGACACCAAGGTCCTGTTCCTCACCATGTATGACGACGAGGACTACCTGGTGGAAAGCATGGAGGTCGGCGCCAATGGGTATGTCTTGAAGGACAGCCCCGCCGCGCAACTGGTTTCGGCGGTGCGGGACGTCCACCGCGGTGGAAGCTTCCTCAGTCCCCGCATGCTGTCGCAATTAGTGGACGACTTCCGGACGCGCATCAAGTCCGCCGACCGGCTCCCGCGCTTCGCCACCCTGACCCCACGGGAAAAGGAAGTGCTCAAGATGCTGGCCGAGGGCAACTCCGTCAAGGAAGTCGCCTGCCAGCTCAACCTTAGCGTCAAGACCGTCGAGGCGCACAAGTTCAACCTCATGCGCAAGCTCGACATTCACAACAAGGCCCAACTGGTGCAATACGCAATCCAGAAGAAGATCATCAAGATTCCGAACCTGGTCTGACCGGGCAGAATACTGCGGCTGCCGGGGCCGCAAACTTGGTGCTTAGCGCACGAGGATTTCGTTCAGCACGCGGCCGCTGCTTCCGCTCGGCGTTTCTACGTCCAGCATGGTCGCCAGTGTTGGCGCGATGTCATTCACGGCGACCGGCGTGTCGTAGCGGCCCGGCTTGACGCCCGGACCCAGGAACACGACCGGCACGTGCGAGTCATAGCTGTACGCGCTGCCGTGCGTTGTGCCGTGGCCTTCGAACAGCCAGTAGGGTTCGAGCAAGGCGATCACGTCGCCGGAACGATGCGGATGGAACCCGTTGGCTACACGCCGCCCGATCTCATCGGCATGGAAGCGGCCGCTCACGAGCTGCTCTCGCGTGTAGACTCGAGCGACGTGCGGCGCCCTCGCCAGCGCATCGGCCACAGTCCGTTGCACATCACCTGGATTCAGATTCTTCGCCCGGATCAGCCCCTCGTTGAGGTAGAAGGTCCCGTAATCGGAAGCCGCGATCCATTCGCCGGAGCCGTACTTCTCAATGACAGCGTCCCGCGCTGCATCCTCGAGCGTCTTCTCCGCCATCCGCCCGCCCGGCATGCGCCGGGATTGCTGCACTTCGGGAACCGGCGCGACGCCGTGATCCGCCGAAAACACGACCAGCACATGCTCGAGCCCGAGCCGTTCATCCAGGAATCGGAAGAAGTGCTCCAGCGTCTTGTCCGTGCGGAGGCAGATATCTCGTACTTCGGGAGAGTCCGGTCCTGTTGCGTGCCCAACGTGGTCGTTCGAGGAAAAGCTCACCGTGAGCAGGTCCGTCGCCCCGCGTGCTCCCAGTTTCTCCGCCTCCACCGCGCGTTCGGCGAACTGCTCCACCAGTTCGTTGCCGTATGGGCTTGCCAGCATCGCGCGGAAGTAAGCCAGGCTGGCCTGCGCCGGGAGATTGCCGAAAAGGGTTCCGCCGGCCGGACCGTCGGCATCAACCGGTTTCCATTCGGCCCCCAGGAACCGGCGAGAGAGACCGCGGGCATTGAACTCCTTCGCCCAGGCGGGCAGTTCGGAGAAGTACCACGTGCTGGACACGAAGTTGCCGCTCGACTCTTGAAACCAGTAGGCGCCGTCAGCCAGCCGGCCCGGCGGGAGAATCGCCGCCCTGTCCTTCACCGAGATGCCGATGACGCGCGACGGCTCCCGGCCGGACATCTTCAACTCGTCGCCCAGCGTGCTTACCAGCAGCCGGTGGGGCGATGCCCCGCCGCCTGTTTCGGCGCCGAGTACTTTGACGTTGGGATCGCCGACGCTCGTCACATTCCGGCCTGCGGCGCGGTCGAACCACACGTTGTTCACAATGCCGCTGAGCGATGGCAGCGCGCCCGTAGTGACGGTTGCGTGCCCGACCGCGGTCACGGTCGGGAAGTGCTGTAAGTGCGCATTCGTGAATACCGCGCCACGATCCAGGAGCCGCCGGAAGCCGCCCGTGTACTGCTCCTGGAAGCGCGTGAGGTAGTCGTAGCGAAACTGGTCGATCATCAGTACCACGACCAGCTTCGGCCGCTGTGCCGGCCGCGCAGCTTGCGCAAAGGAAGAAAGCGCGGCCAACCACAGCAGGCTAAGGGCGCAGAACAACCGTAGCATGATTCCTGTTCCTCACTGACCTAACTCATGGCACGCATTGCAGACCACCGTGGCCTTCCGCGCCTGGTGGCAGTCCATGCAGGCCTTCATCGTGCGAGGCGCCGAGGGCGCCGTATCGGACTCGTACGCCTTGCCATGGCAGTCATCGCAGTTCACTTGAGCGACCGCGTGCCGCCCATGGCTGAAGAGGACAAAATCGGGCATCCGGCGCACTCCGGGTGCCGGAAACGGCACGGCACCGGCGGGCAGGGCCGCCAAACGCCGGATGGCCGTGCTCTCCCTCAACACAGCC
The DNA here is from genome assembly GCA_964478455.1 of uncultured Solibacteraceae bacterium. Lineage (GTDB taxonomy): Bacteria > Acidobacteriota > Terriglobia > Bryobacterales > Bryobacteraceae > CAYZJD01. The sequence goes on from CAYZJD010000025.1 coordinate 15,119, forward strand.
TGATGGCACGTCATACAACGCGAGACTGCCGGGTAGCCAGCGCTCTCCGTTACCTGGGCCGCCGGATGACAACTCGCGCACGGCAGCTTCAGGAGCCCGTGCCGCCTGTGACTGAAGGGGATGGGCTGTTCCGCCGCCACCGTCAGGGCAACGAGAAGGCTACCAACGCATCCGAGTAGTCGACGTTGTATTTGTTCCCTCCGCCGGCTGCAATTACGACGAACTGCTTGCCGGTCTTCTTTCCGAGAAACGTCGCCGGCGTGGCGTGTGCGCTTGCCGGCAGCCTGGTAACCCAAAGCTCTTTCCCGGTCTCCTTGTCGAACGCGCGGAATCGCTTGTCGTTCGTCGCGCCGATGAACACCAAACCGCCCGCCGTCACGATCGAGCCGCCGATGTTCGACGTGCCCGTCGGCGGCAACCCCTTCGCAACCAGCTCGTCGATCACCCCGAGCACGGAGCGCCACCGGAACTCGCGGCTGTCCAGATCGATCGCCGTCAGGTGTCCCCACGGCGGCTTCTGGCAGGGATAGCGGTTCTTGTCCCAGAAACGCGAGTGCTGCGTGCCCAATCCTTGCTGGCGGTAAGGGACGTCCGACCCCTCGGGACGCTTCACCATCCGGTACACCATTCCGACGTCCATCGAGTTCACATACAGCGTGCGCGTTTCGGGATCGAAGGAAGCCCCACCCCAGTTGGCTCCACCGTTGGTGCCGGGAAACAGGGCCGTCGGCTTCAGCCCGATCGGCGTGAACAGGCTCCCGAACACCGCGCCTTCCACCAGTTTGGCACAATAGGCGCGCGATTCCGGAGTGACATCGGTCAATTCCTCGCGCGTCATGCTCTGGCGCGCGAACGGCCGTGGCCTCACGGCAAACGGCTGCGTCGGCCACGCCTGTTCGCCGGGAACCTCGCTTGCCGGGACGGCTCGTTCCTCGATCTCGAACAGGGGCGCGCCCGTCACGCGGTCGAATACGAAGGTGAAGCCCGTCTTGGTCACCTGCACGACGGCCGGCACGCTGGCGCCGCCACGCCGAACGGTGGCCAGCACCGGTTGGGCCGGCAGATCGTAGTCCCAGATGTTGTGATGGACAGTCTGGAAATGCCAAAGCCGGCGGCCGGTGGCGGCGTCGAGCGCCACCAGCGAATCGCCGTAGAGGTTCGCGCCCGGTCTGTCGCCTCCATAGAAATCGAAGGACGGCGAAGTCAGGGGAAGATAGACAATGCCCCGCTCTTCATCCACGCTCAGCATCGACCAGGCGTTGGCGCCGCCGCGCTGTTTCCATGATTCCCCTTCCCAGGTCTCGTTTCCCGGTTCTCCCTTGCGGGGCACAACATGGAAGGTCCATGCCAGCTTGCCGGTGTGCGCATCGAAAGCGCGCACGTCGCCGAGCGGGGCTCGCGGCTCTCCATCCGAGGTCGCCGAGCCGCAAATCACGAGGTCCTTGTAGATCGCGGGGGGAGACGTGAGGCTGTACAGCCTGTCCGGGGATGCCTCTGCGACTCCCACTTTCAGATCGACGGAGGCGCGTTCGCCGAAACCCTCCACCGGCCGGCCTGTCCCGGCGTCGATGGCCCACAGCCGCCCGTCCAGTGTGCCGTAGTACAGGCGCTTCTGCTTCCCGTCCGTCCAGTAGGCTGCGCCGCGATTCACCAGAAGGTAGTACGGCCTCTCCCGGTCAATGCGCGGGTCGAAGGTCCAGATCTCACGGCCCGTCTCTGCTTCCAGAGCGATCAGCCGGCAGAACGGAGTCGTCACGTAAAGCACGCCATCCACCACCAATGGGGTTGCCTCGAAGGCCGTCGGCACAGGCCACGTCTTCGGATCGCTGAAGTCGCCGGTGCGATAGGTCCAGGCAACCTGTAACCGCGTGACGTTGTGTCGGTTGATCTGCTTCAGCGGCGAGAATCTCGAGCCGCTCGCGTCGCCGCCATAGTGCCGCCATTCCTGCGCGGGCACTGGCGCTGCCAGCGTCAAAGCCAAGAGGGGGATGGAGTGCAGAAGGCCGAAGCGCACTAAAGGAACGCCCTCAGCAAACGGCTCTGCACGTCTTTGAGGTTGGAGTGGGCCGTGTCCAGCTCCGAGATCTTCTCTCGCAGCCTGCGCAGTAATTGAGCGCGCTCAATCCCGTTCTGGATCACCAGCAGCAACTGAGCATTTTCCCAAGGCTTCTCGATGTACTGGTACAGACCGACCTCGTTGATCGCCTGAATGGCGCTCTGCTTATCGGCGTGTCCGGTGAGTAGAACGCGCGTCGACTCAGGCTGGAGGCGTTTGGCGCGCGCCAACAACTCGATGCCGTTCATCTTCGGCATCAGGTAATCGGAGATAACCACGTCCACGCCGTTGGCTTCGAGATACCGCACCGCGTCCTCGGGGTCCGTGATCCCCTCGACGTGATACTCGGTTTCCAGCCGCAGGTACGCCCGCAGGCTGGTAATCACCATGTCCTCATCGTCCACGATCAGAACGGACGGCTTCTCGTTGTAATGCACAATGTATGTTCCTCAGCAGTGCCCGTCTCAGCCGCTCGAGTTCTCCGCCGCACCTGGCAGGCCGGAGGCCTGCCCCGCTGCCTTCTGCCGTAAAGGGATCCGCACGTGAAACGTGGACCCGGCGCACGGCGTGGAATCGAAATCAATCGAGCCTCCGTGCGCTTCCACCACGATCTTGCGGGAGATCGAGAGCCCGAGCCCGGTCCCCTGCCCAAGCGGCTTCGTCGTGAAACCAGGCGTGAAGATCTTCTCTCTGTTCTCTGGCGCGATCCCACAACCCGTGTCCGAAACCGTAACGTGGACCCACCCGTCTTCCAGACGCGTGCGCACAATCACCTTGCCATCGCCCACAATCGCCTGTCCGGCGTTGACGAGCAGGTTCAGGAATACCTGGCTCAGCAGGTGCGGGTAGCATTCCACTTCCGGCAACTCGCAGAAATCGGTCTCCACCTGGACTCGCTGCCGGTACTCGCAGCCGCTCAGCTTCAGCGTGTTCTTCAGGAGCTCGTGAAGATCCGCTTTGCGCACCTCGGATTCGTCGGCGCGGGAAAACGTCCGCAGGCTCCGCACCACCGAGGAAATCCGCTCGCAGGCGATCTTGTCCACCGACGCCAGGCTTCGCATCGTGTCGACGATTTCCAACGCCTTTCCCTTGGCAGCATCTGCGCCGAGCAGCCCATGCAGTTTGTCGAGCGAGCGCACGAGGACTTCGTTGTTCGTCAGGATGGAGCTGATCGGCGTGTTGATCTCGTGGACGACGCCGGCCAGAAGCCGCCCCAGTGAAGCCATCTTGTATAGCTCCGCTACCCGCCGGTTAGCCGCTTCCAGCTCCGCCCGCAGCCGCTCCGCCTCTTGCTGGGAATCCGCGACCGCTGTACTATCCGCCACTTAGCATCCGCTCCCGATTCCATTATGGCTCAACCAGCTTTCGGAATCGCTTGACCAGCGTCGAGAAGATCGACGCCGCGATCTCCAGGTTGTCCGAGAGAAGGTCGTAAAAATCATCGCGGCTGATCCGCAGGAGCTTCGTGTCTTCGAGCGTCCGCGCCGTCACTGCCATCGGTTCGTCGTCGAACAGGGCCCACGCTCCCAGCACCTCGCCCTGCCGGGCAACATGCAGCCGGTCGCCGGCCCGGAGCAGATCCACGGAGCCGTCGAGGATGACGTACAAGGCATCCATCGGCTGGCCAGGCTCGAGGATCGTTTTCCCCGGCAACAGCGGCACCTCTTTGGCAATCGAGGCGATGCGGGCGAGCTGCTCCGGCGAGAGGCTGTGCAAGAGTTCCACCCCTTCCAGGGCGATGACCTTTTCCACGATGTTCAGTTCGGCCATGAGCCTCCGTCCCCCTCAAGCCAGCGCCGCCTGCGCCGCTAAGGCCACCTGGTTGATCTCCGCCCCGGCGCCACGCGCCGCCTCGGCAATGTCAGGCGTGAGGTCCCGCATCTTCAGTTCGGCGGCGGCGGCCATGGCGCATGCGGCCAGCCAGGCGTCTCCGGAGTGAATCAACTCGCGGGCCGCCTGCTCGGCGGTCTTGATCTCCACGCCGAACAACTCCCTGCCGCGTTCCGTCAGGTGCGCCGCGTCGTCCAGCAGCGGGATGAGAATGCGTCTCAACTCCCGATCGAGCACGCTTTCGAGAAACTCGAGGGCGGTCGTATACTGCTCGCGCCGCCCATGATGGACGGCCAGCCAGGCGGCGTAGATCTCCTTGGGAGGATAGCGGAGACCCAGCAGGCGGAAAAGGCGTTCCAGCGTCTGGCGCAGCCGCTCCTCGATGCTCGAAGCCAACAGCCCAGCCGCACTGCGTTTGTCCTTGCGGCCGCGGAGCGGCGACAAGATGGCGTTCAGTTCGAAGTAGTAGCGCGCCTCCGTCAAGATCTGCCGGGTGACGAAGGCGCCGCGGTAGTCCAGGTTCGGCGCTCTCTCCCGCAAGCTATTCAGAGCTCGGAGCACGGCCGCGCGGATGGAGAGATTGCGGCAGTCGATGAAATCGAGAAGCACGTCGACGCTTCGCTGATCTGGAACGGCTTTGAGCACGCGGGGGATCTGCCGGCGGACCTCCACCGGCACGCTGTCGTCGCCGAGGATGTCACTCAGGGTGCCGGAGATGCGCGTGCCATACATTGCCAGGGCCTCGATCGCCACCCCACGGAATTGTGAATCCGGCAGGCGGTTCAGTATGGCGCCTACATAGGCGCGATTGCGGATAGTGCCCGCGGCGCGCATTGCCGCCGACACCACGCGCGCATCCTTGTCTTCGAGCAGGCGGTGCAGCGCCTCGGTGCCCGAGTCACCGCACGCTCCCACTGCCACGGCGGCCAAGCGGCGGCGATCTGGACTCGAATCGGCGGCCGCGCGGGAAATCCAGTCACAGGTGGCCACGTCCGCGATCGCTTCAGGGCGCGATCTCATCGAGCGCAGGGCCGCTTCCGCCACCCGGGAGTCGGGGTGATCGAGGAAGACCCGTCCCAGGTTCACGGCGTCCGGGGACACTTCCAGCACGTACTGCACTGCCGCCACCACCGCCTCGGAATAGGCGTAAGACGGTGAGGCTTCCGTTTCGCGCATGGCCTCGGGCAGCAGGCCCGCAAACCGGGCGCCCTTGGCCAGTTCGTACACCTTTCCTCGGACCTCCGGCAGCGGGCTGGCGGCCAGATCACGGAGCAGCGGCTCCAGTTGGAAACCCGGCGCGTCCGCAAGCAGCGACAGCGCATAACACGCCTGCCGCGCGTTGCCGCCCCGGGCCGCCTGCTCTACGAGCGCCAGCGTGGCCGGATCCCCGACGGCGAGGCGGGAACTCTCCAGATCCAGGCGGCGCGCATCCAGTCGCTTGCGCACCGTCAGCACATATTCCCGCTTGGCGCGCCAGGCCAACACGATCCAGGCGACGGCGAACCCTACTACGAACAGGGCCACGTTCCTCAAGGGCACTTTCATCATCCTGACGAGGACCACCAGCAACAGGGCGCCAAGTCCGCGGCCGGCGCGGTCGACGAAAATATCCACGAACGCTTTCGTCCGGTTTCTCAGCTCGGCGGGCAAGGGCAGGTAGAGCAGCTCCATCCCTGTCCTGTTCAGCGTGTAACGGCTGGCGGCGTCGGTGAGCTTGGCGACGGTGGCCACGCCAAGGCTTGGCAAACCGAAACTGGCCGTCGACACCACGGAGATGGCCGCCGGCGCCACCAGCAAGGTGCCGCCGACCCCGAGCCAGCGGACGATCGCCGCCGTCAGGAAGAGTTGGAGGATGATGTTGACTGTGTTGAGGTAGACGCCGTAGAAGGTCCCGAAAAACGCAGTGAGCTGGGCGCCCTGATAGGCGCCCTTGGCCATGGCCTTGAACTGGAAGTCCAGCAGTACATCGACCATGTAATTCATCAGGATGATGCCGACGATCACCTGAAGATGCCGGTACTGGCGGAGGTCGACGGCAATGTCGCGAAGGGAGAAGCCGGCTTCCTCGCCCTCGCCAGCCTTGGCCCTGGCCAGCAACACGCCTTTCAGGGAAATGGTGGCGCGAAACGCGGAGTATGCCAGCAGGACCGGCAACACGCAAATCGCGACCAGGTTCCTTTCGCCGACGTAGTGGACCGAGAAGCTGGTGAAAGACCCGCCGAATGCGCTGCCAAGAACGGCCCCCGCGCCGAGCAGGCCATATACGCGCTTGGCCTCACGAGGGTTGAAGACGTTCGAGGCCACCACCCACCCTTGCGTCACCATGACGATGCTGAACAGCTTCACCCAGACGTTGAAGGCATAAATCAGCCACGGCAGATCGAACTGGATAAGCCACCAGAAAACAAGCTGCATGGCTGAGGCCAGGGCCATGGCCCAGTTGACCGCCCGTTCGAGCGAGGCCTGCACCGTTATCTTGGTGTAGAGGTAAGCGAGGATGCCACCGACGACCGCGATCAGAATATAGAGATCCGGCAGATTCTCGGTCTTGAACCGGTTCAGGAAGAGCGC
>CAYZJD010000026.1:0-21551 GCA_964478455.1 uncultured Solibacteraceae bacterium
AGAACAAGACCGCATGAACGACGAAACGAAATCAGAATGGCTGACGCTCGACAGCGACAGCCTCACCTACCGCGTCCGCGCCGCCTGCATCGAAGGCACGGGCATCGAGCGCGACGAGGCCGGAGCGGTAGTCGCCGTCACTCTCTATCTCCACTCCGCCAGCATCCGCCTGACGGGAGCGGCCCCGGTCTGCCACCTACAGTCATGAGCGCCGAGCGCGATCCTCTCCTGACCCCCGCCGAGGTCGCGGCGTGGCTCCATACGTCGTCCGCCTGGGTGCGCGATCACGCCGGCGGCCGCCGCCGCCCCCTGCTGCCCAGCCTCAAGCTGGGCAAATGCCTGCGCTTTCGGGCGAGCGACGTGGAGAACTTCATCGTGGAGTGCCGCCAGCTTGCGGAGCGACGGGGATTGGTCGCATGATTGAGAGCGTCCCGCAAATCGTTAAGGAGGTCGGCAAGCGCATGCCCCGCGCCCGTCACCAGCGCGGCTGGGTCGAGGAGGCCGGCAAGCGCCGCAGAAAATGGCGCGGCCACTACTACGTCTACGTCCGCCAGCCGGACGGCACCGAACGACGCCAGCATAGAGCAGTTGTCCTCGGCCTCAAGTCCGAAATGCCCAAGTGGAAGGCCGAGGCCGCACTCCAGGCAATCATCGAGCGCGAGATCCACACCAGCGCCCTGCCCGCCCAATGCACGTTGCGATGGTTCTGGCAGGAACGTTTCTGCCCAATGAAAGCGCCGAAGTGGAAAGCCAGTGCGAGGGGCGAGACCGTCAAGAACATTGAACGGTACATAATCGCGCCCCTTGGAGAACTCCCGCTCGCGAGCATCGACAAGTTCACGCTTCAAACTCACATCAACTCGCTGGCGAAGAACTATAGCAGGAGCGTCGTTGAGAAAGCGTTGATCTGGTCGAGGGCAATTCTGGAGGAAGCCGTCGATCAGGATCTCCTCAACAAGAATCCTGGCTGGAAGCTGGAAATGCCCGAGACGCGCAAGGTCAATCGAAAGACAGTGAACCCAGAACGGGTCGCCGAAGCCTTCGCCACTCTTCCGATGCGCGAACGATTGATGCTCCGCATCGCTCTTGTGCTCGGATTGCGGCCCGGAGAGATTCTGGCTCTGCGCTGGAACGACATATTTCCTCATTCCCTGCGGATCGACGAAGCCACGGTAGACGGCTCGGTTTACGCCCCCAAGACTGAGGCGAGCATCGATCACGTCTGGATGCCAGCGGAGATCAAAGCAGAACTCGACTTCTGGCGCTCGGCCTACGGAGACCCGAAGCCAGAGTCGTTCATCTTCCCGTCGCCAACGGGCCGGGTGATGCGCCTCGACAACTACCGCAGGCGAATGTTTCGCCCAGCTCTCGAAAAGGCTGGACTGAAAGGAGTCACCTTCCAGCAATGCCGACGCTCCTGCGCGACGTTGCTCCTCGACGGCAAGCACGGCAACCTGAAGGACGTTCAAAGGCACTTGCGCCACGCCCAGGCAACGACCACGCTCGGCATCTATGTTCAAGAGGTTCCCGCTTCCGTCAGAGCCGCCGTCGAGTCCTTGGACAAGACGATCTTCGGGAAGCTGTCGGCCACAACCTCCTTGGTGAATTGAACATAAATGAACACAAGTTCCCCCAAACCCAGGATTGCCCCAATTCGCAAGTTGTTGTCACTACAAGAGATCAGTGGTGGGCGCGACAGGACTCGAACCTGTGACCTCCTGCGTGTGAAGCAGGCGCTCTAACCAACTGAGCTACGCGCCCGTAGCAGAGCTTGACGGCGGTTCGGCGCATCATCTCCGCGCACAGAACTGCCGCGTTCGGATTCTGTATTATAGCAGTAATGGCCTCGCGGGAAATCATGGACGCCCCGCCGGTCGCGCTGTCGAAGCTGAGCGAACTCGAAGCGAGCCTCGGGCAGGTGATCCGGGGCAAACCCGAAGTGATCCGGTTGTCGCTGGTTTGCCTGCTGGCCCGCGGCCACCTTCTCATCGAGGACGTGCCCGGCGTGGGCAAGACCACGCTGGCGCAATCGCTGGCGCGTTCGGCGCAGTGCCGCTTCCACCGGCTGCAATTCACCAGCGACATGCTGCCGAGCGATGTGCTCGGGGTGGTCATCTACAACGCCCACACGCAAAGCTTCGAGTTCAAGCAAGGGCCGATCTTCACGAATTTCCTGCTGGCGGATGAGATCAACCGCACGACGCCGAAGACGCAGTCGGCGCTGCTCGAAGCGATGAACGAGCGGCAGGTGACCATCGACGGCCGCTCCTACCCGCTGCCCGAGCCGTTCATGGTCATCGCCACGCAGAACCCGGTTGAGCACCACGGCACGTACCCGCTGCCGGAATCGCAACTGGACCGGTTTCTGCTGCGTGTGCGCATCGGCTACCCGGATGCCGAAAGCGAGCGCGAAATCCTGCGGAACAGCGAGGGCACGCTGCCCACCCTCGCGCGGCCCGTCCTTTCCGCAGAGGAAGTGCTTCAGCTTCAGGCGCGGACGCACGCGGTGCGGGTGGACGAAGCGCTGGTGGACTACATGATGGCGATCGTCGAGAGGACAAGGTCGCACGAGGCGCTTTCGCTCGGAGTCAGCCCTCGCGGCGCGCAGGCGCTCTACCGGGCGACGCAGGCGCTGGCGCTGGCCGAGGGCCGGGAATACGCGCTGCCGGACGACGTCAAGCGCCTGGCGGTGCCGGTGTTCGCGCACCGGGTGGTCATCAACACGCGGGTTGCGCTCGCTCAACGGACCTCGGACCTCGGGGACCGGATCCTGCAAGAGATACTCACGCAGGTGGAAGTGCCGTTGTAGTGCCCGCAGGCTGGAGCCTGCGCCGCCAACACTCATGCGCACTGCGATCATCGGCCTGCCGATGGTAGGCAAAACGTCCCTGTTCACAATCCTCACCGGCGTGCACGAACACGCGCGCGTGGGGACGATGGAGGCGCGGCTCGGAGTGGCGAAGGTGCCCGATCCGCGAGTGGAGGCCCTGGCGGAAGTGTTCCAGCCGCAGAAGGCCACACACGCCACCATCGAATACTTGGACTTCCCATCCATCTCGAAGGAAGCGCTTCACGAGCCGGGCTACCTGGCGAGTCTGCGGGTGGCTGACGCGCTGGCACACGTGCTTCGCGTCTTCGAGAGCGACACGGTCCCGCACGAGAAGGGCAGCGTGGATCCGCTGCGCGACATGCGCGACGTCGAAACAGAGCTGATCCTGAGCGACCTGATCGTTGTGGAGAAGCGGCTCGAGCGCCTGGACAAGGACCGCAAGAAGATGAAGAGCCCGGAGCTCGACCACGAATTCGAGCTGCTTGAAAAGGCGAAGGCGGCGCTGGAATCGGACAAGCCGCTGCGCTCGATGGATCTCGACGCGGAGAACGAGAAGCGCCTCCGCGGGTTCCAGTTTCTGTCGCAGAAGCCGATGCTCTACGTGTTGAATCTTGGCGAAGAGACGGCGCCGCGGTTGCACGAGATCGAAGAGGAATACCGGCGAGGGGTCCTGCTCGGTCAGTCACGGACAGCGGTGGCGGCGTTCTGCGGGAAGATCGAGGCGGAACTGACCGAACTCGAACCGGAGGAAGCGCAGGAGTACCTCGCGAGCTTCGGGCTGAAGGAGTCCGGACAGGAACGACTCATCGCCGCAACGTACTCGCTGCTGGGCTTGATGTCGGTGGTTACGTGCAGCGAGACGGAGGTCAGGGCTTGGACCATCCCGGTTCACACGACCGCCGTCAAAGCCGCCGGCGCCATCCACACCGACTTCGAGAAGAAGTTCATTCGCGCGGAGGTGGTGAACTGGAAGGCACTGGTGGAGTGCGGCGGCTTCGCTGGCGCGCGCGAAAAGGGCGTGCTGAAGCTCGAAGGGAAGGACTACATCGTCAAGGACGGCGACGTTCTGCAAATCCGGCACGGTTGAAGAAGCGAGCGAGGAGATCACGATGAGCGGCGGTGCGCTGTGTTTGCTGCTGGCCGGCGCGATCGGCTGCGTGGCGGCCGAGTTGCCGGGCTACAAGATCCTGTGGGCGACGTTTCGTACGGGCGACACCGAAATCTTCGTGGCCGATTCGGACAACGGAGACCTTACGAACCTCACTCGCTCTCCGGGATCGAGCGAGCGATACCCGGCCTGGTCGCCTGACGGTCGCAAGGTCAGCTTCAACTCGGATCGTGACGGCACGTTCAACCTCTACGTGATGGACACCGACGGGAGAAACGTGCGGCAGCTCACGCGTGAGAAGGTGCCCGTTGTCACCGGCATGCAGAGCTGGACGGCGGACGGGCGCTGGATCTACTTCGGCGTTTTCGGGAAGAAAGAACCGCAGATGTGCCGCATCCACCCCGACGGCTCGGGCTTCGAGGTCATCGGGACGGGCATCGACGCCGCTGTTTCGCCGGACGGGAAGACGATCATGTACGCCAAGGCGTTGGCCAAAGGCCACTGCCTGTTCGCGGCGGACGGCGACGGACGCAACGAACGGCAATTGACCTTCGAGGAGAATCCGTTCGCTGGCGTGCATGCGTCCTGGACGCCCGATGGGAAGCGGATTATCTACGCCGACCGCGTCGGGGAGGCCCTGGAACTCTTTAGCATCGAGCCTGACGGCAAGAACAGGAAGCAACTGACTTCGCTGGGGCGGGCGGCGACGTCACCCGCGGTGTCTCGCGACAACAAGTGGATCACCTTCCGGCTCTGCGACGAGATTTACTGGCGCAGTGCGGAAACGAGCAAGCGCGCCTACGGCGAGCGGAGGCCGGACAAGCGTCCGGTGTGGGTGATGGGGATCGGCGGCGAGAATCCTCGCGTCCTTGAGCTGCTACGCTTCCACACGACGATCGACGGCAGCCGCGCGCCGATGGCGGTGCGGAGACAGGATTAACCGCGGAGGCGCAGAGACCGCAGAGAGACCCCGAGGGATAGCAGGCCCGCCGCCGCGCAGAGCCACACGAACCAGTCGCCATAACGCGTGTACACTGTGAGTCCCTTTTCGTAGGAGTACTGGGCGAGCATGGCTGCCTCCTGATACGGCGGCAGTTGCTGCACCAGCCGGCCGGCGGGGTCGATGACGGCGGTGATGCCGTCATTGGTGGCTCGCAGCATCCAGCGGCGGTTCTCCGCTGCGCGCATGCGGGCGATCTTCAAGTGTTGCTCGCGGGCGGCGCTGCGGCCGAAGTAGCCGTCGTTGGAGAGGTTCAACAATACTTCGGCGCCCGCCTGAACAAACAGCCGAACGAGATGCGGGAACACGGCCTCGTAGCAGATGAAGGTGCCGGCGCCGTGACCGCCGACGGAGAACACGACGAGGCGCTTGCCCGGCGAAAAATCGCCCGCTTCCGACGTGATCCGGTTCACAAACCTGAAGCCGGGTGGGATGAATTCACCGAACGGCACGAGTATCATCTTGTCGTAGCGGTCGAGCACATTGCCGCCCGCATCCAGCAGCACGGCGGAATTCAGCGGCTTGCCGTCCGGGGTGTGGGTCACAACGCCGGCAAGCAGGTGCGTGCGCGCCGTCCGAGTGAGGTTTACCAGCCTGTCGCGGAAGCGCGTGTCGGTGTCGAAATGGAGCGGCGCCGGGACCTCGGGCCAGACGAGGAGGGCGGGCGGCACATTCCCGGCGCTGAGGGACGCCTGGAGCGATAAGTAGGAGAGGCGGCGCTGCATCCGGTTATAGGAAAAGAAGTTCCACCTTTCGCTTTGGGAGAGGTTGGGCTGGACGAGTGCGGCTCGTTCGGTCCCGCCGCGCGCCTCGGGCAGAGACGGCAGCAAATACAGTAACGGGAGGGCCAGCAGCCACGCCAGTTCTCTGCGAGGCCGGCGCAAGGCCGCCAAAGCCAGGGCCGTGCTCGTCATCGCGAAGACAAACGAGAGGCCGTAAACGCCGGTCAACGGCGCAAGCCGCATGGGAATGCTCATGTCGATGCCGGCGTTACCCAAAGCGTGCCACGCAAAGCCGAGCGGCGCGTGCGTCCACTCGACCGCCACCCAGATGGCCGCAACGGCGGGCAACGCGTACCAGCGCCCGATGACGATGTCGGCGGCGGTGGTGAACACTCCGAGATGCAGTGCCTTGGCCAGGCAAAACAGGAGAAAGCATCCCCAGCTTCCGAACTTGCCCATGCCGCCGTGTACCTCGAGCACGAACTGAATCCAGTAGCAGGTGGCGAACCAGTAGACGACGCCGGCCACGTAGCCGAACAGGAAGCGGCGCCAGTGACGGCTCTCGCGCGCCACCGCGATCAGCAACGGAGCGAGCGCCACCGGCGCGAGCCAGGAAATGTCAGCTCGGGGAAAACTCAAGACCAGGAGCGCGGCTCCGAGCAGTGCCAGCGCCGGATTCAGCATGCCGCTCCCAAGGCTTGCTCGCTCACCATCTCCGCCATGTAAGAGCTGCGCACCAGCGGGCCGCTGAACACCGAGCGGAAACCGATCGAAAGACCGTAATCGCGGTACGCGTCAAACCCGCCAGGCCTTACGTACTCGGCGACGGGAAGATTGCGCCGCGATGGCTGGAGATACTGCCCGATGGTCACAACGTGCACGCCGGCGGCGCGTAGGTCGCGCAACAACTGCTCGACTTCCGGCGGCTTCTCGCCGAGACCAACCATGAGGCCGGACTTGATCAACGCTTGCGGCCGGCGCCGTCCGGCGAAGCGGAGCACCTGGAGGGAACGCCGATAGTCGGCCTGCGGCCGCACGCGCCGGTAGAGCCGCGACACGGTCTCCATGTTGTGGTTGAAGATGTGAGGCCCGGCGTCGAGCACGCGGGCGACGGCATCGAGGTCACCGCAAAAGTCTGGCGTCAACACCTCCACCCGTGCCTCGGGGAGCGCCTGCCGCACCTGGCGAACGGTAGCAGCGAAGTGAAATGAGCCGCCGTCGGACAGATCGTCACGGTTCACGCTGGTGATCACCACGTGACGCAACCCCATACCGGCGGCCATCCGGGCGACGTTGGCGGGCTCCTCGGGCTCGAGTCGGAACTCATTGCGCCGCGTCGAACCCTTCGGCACCGCGCAGAAGCCGCAGCCTCGCGTGCAGAGGTTGCCGAGAATCATGAAGGTCGCCGTCCCGCGATGGAAGCATTCATGGATGTTTGGGCAGCGGGCTGATTCGCAGACGGTGTGGAGCCGCAGCGCGCGCAAGCCGGACTTGAGCCGGTTGAGGCTCTGGAAGTGGACCTGCGGCTTGCGCACCCATTCGGGCAGGCGAGGTCTGGCGGGTCCGTTTCGCTCAAGCTGGACCAGGGGCTCAGGCACTCGCTAGAACTTCCGCAGCAGGGGTTTGAAACCGGCCGTCTGGAGATCGGCGCGTGCCTTGGCGATCGCGTCCGGTCCTTCGAGGGGGCCGACCAGCACGCGGAAGACGGGCTCGGTGGGATGCGGCGCGATCAGGCTCGGAAAACCTTTCTTCTTCAGCACCTCGGCAATCAGCTCAGCTTCGGGCCGCTTGGTGGCCACCACCTGGAGATAGGCGCCGGGAACGAGCGGCTCTAGTGACGCCGCGGCGGGCGGCTCAGGCGCCGCCGCCGGGGGTGTCATGTTCGCCGGCTGAGTGGTCATGGGCGCGGCCGGCGGCTGAGCGGCTTCAGGTGCGGAAGCTGCCTGCGGCGAACTCGCCGGCTTCCTCTGGGATGACTCTCCAAACGGTGAGGCGCTCTTCGGCTCGGGCGCGAGCGCGGACGGCGGAGGTGCGACCTTGCCAGCGGCTGGCGTCTCGACGGCAGTAGTGGAGTTGCGCCCGAGAATGTAGCCCATGGTGAAGAAAACGCCGAGGAGAATGACCACGATGAAGAGGATGCTGAGCAGTTGCTTGTTGCCGAGCAGCACTTCGAACTGGCCTTCCTCGTTGCGGGGCATAGCGATTGATTTGAGGTTAGCGCAGTTGGACTCGGCGTTGCAGCAGGCGCCCTGCGGTTGCGCTACAATCCGAAGATTCATGTCCCTGGGGAAAGGCACGCGACTTGGTCCGTATGAGATCATCTCTTCGATTGGCGCCGGAGGAATGGGCGAGGTGTTCCGCGCCCGCGACACGCGGCTGAACCGTGACGTCGCTGTAAAAGTCCTGCCGGCGGCGGTCGCCGGCGATGAAGACCGGCTGCGCCGCTTTCGAGTCGAGGCGCAGTCGGCCGGCTCGTTGAACCATCCCAACATCCTTTCCATCCACGATGTCGGATCGCACAACGGCCAGCCCTATCTCGTAACCGAACTGCTCGAGGGCGAGACGCTGCGCCAGAGATTACAGGGCGGCAAGCTGAGCGTGCAGAAGGCGGTGGATTACGCCCGGCAGGCCGCCTCGGGGCTGGCGGCGGCGCACGCCAGGGGAATTACGCACCGCGACGTCAAGCCGGACAACCTGTTCATCACCAGCGAGGGACGAGTCAAGATCCTGGACTTCGGCCTTGCCAAGATCCGTGAAACAAGCGCCACCGCCCGTCCGGGACAAGCCGGCGACGCCACGCCGACCGAGACGCAAGCGCTGACCACCCCCGGCGTGGTGCTGGGCACTGTTTCCTACATGTCGCCCGAGCAGGTGCGGGGCGAGCCCGCCGACCACCGTTCGGACATCTTTAGCCTGGGTTGCGTGCTGTACGAGATGCTCAGCGGGCGGCGGGCCTTCAACGGCGACACGTCCGTGGAGACAATGAACGCGATTCTGAAGGAAGAACCGCCCGAGTTCACGACGATTGATGGCGCGCTTCCCCCGGCGCTCGAACGGATCGTTCGCCACTGTCTGGAGAAGAGTCCGGATGAGCGGTTCCAGTCCGCCCGTGATTTGGCCTTCGACCTCGAATCAGTGAGCCAGGCGTCGGGACGCGCCGTGGCCGCGCCGCCGAAGAGCCGGACGAGGCTCCGGATCGCGTGGGTGGTGGCGGCAGCGCTGGCGGCGATCGGCCTGGGGGCCGGCTACTGGCTGGGAGCGCGCGCGGGCGCGAAGTCGTCGCCGGAGTTCCAGCGGCTCACCTTCCGCCGCGGGGTGATCCCGCTCGCGCGGTTCGCCCCCGACGGCCACTCCGTCGTGTACGGCGCCGGCTGGGAGGGCGCTCCGACTACTGCGTATTCGGTCCGGCTCGACAGCCCGGAATTCCACCCCACGGTCGCCGCTGAGGCGGTCCCGGTCTCTGTTTCCTCCTCGGGCGAGCTTGCCATTCTGCTCAAGCCAAGAGTGGTGGCGTTCACAACGATAGGTACGCTGGCGCGGGTCCCGTTTTCCGGAGGCGCTCCGCGTGAGGTCCTCGAACGCGTGCAATGGGCCGAATGGGCGCCGAACGGGGACCTGGCGATCGTTCGCGATGGGGAGAAGGGCAACCAGATCGAATACCCCGTGGGGAAAATCCTTTTCCGCACGGCGGGCATCGCCACGCATCTGCGGTTCTCTCCGGAAGGAGACCGGATTGCCTTCATCCACCATCCACAGGCCAACAACGACGGCGGCGAAGTGGTTGTCGTGGACCTGAATGGCCGATCCAAAGTCCTCACCAGGAAGTGGGGTTCGGCGTGGGGATTGGCATGGATGCCGAAGACAGGGGAGATCTGGTTCACCGCCAGCATCGGCGGGAGCAAGAGAGAACTCCGTGCCGTCACAGCCGGCGGCAAACTGCGAACGATCCTGGCCCAGACGGGGAACCTCACACTCGAGGACATCTCGCGCGATGGCCGCATCCTGATCAACGCGCACCACGAGCAGATGCGGATGCGATATATCGGACCGGACGGCGAGCGGGATCTGTCGTGGCTCGATTGGACTCTGGCCACGGATCTCTCACGGGACGGCAAGGCCGTGACCTTCTTCGAGAGCGGCGAGGGCGCGGGCGTGACCGTCGTTGCGTATTACCGCAAGACCGATGGCTCTCCGGCAGTTAAGCTCGGCAACATCAACTCTCCGAAACTCTCGCCCGATGGGACAAGCGTGCTGGGAGTGACCGAGGATGATGCTGGCATCGCCATCCTGCCCATCGGGGCGGGCGAGTCCAGGCGCATACCGCTCTCCGGCTTCCTGGTCGGACTGGCTGACTGGACGCCGGGTGCGCGCAGCATCTTGTTCGCGGGCAACGAAGCCGGCCACGGACTTCGTCTTTACTCCTTGGATCTCAACGGGGGGAAACCGAAGGCGCTGACGCCGGAAGGCATCACGCCGGGCTTCAAGATCAGCCCCAGCGGCAAGTACGCGGCTGTGGTGAACGTCAAGCGGCAGGTGATGCTCGTCCCGCTCTCCGGAGGCGAATCGGTCGTTTGTCCCGGAATCGAACCCGGTGAGCGACCTTACGCCTGGAGCAGCGATGAGAAGTACCTCCACGTCATGAGGCGCGGCTCACTTCCGGCCAAGCTCATTCAGGTGGACTGGAAGACCGGTGAGCGAAGACTCTGGAAAGAAATTGCCCCGCCGGACCCGGCCGGCGTCAACGACATCAGCGGCATCACCATCGTCCAGGACGGCCGCTACTACGTCTACTCCTACCGCCAGCAGCTCTCCGAGCTGCACATGGTCAAGGGGTTGATATAGGTTCCGCCGGTTGGGCTTGTCCGGGCGACGACGACGCTGCGATCTTCTCCAACATCCGGGTGATGCCCGAGTACACATCGACCGGGATCGGGAAGACGACGGTGGTGTTCTTCTCCACGCCGATTTCGACCAGTGTCTGGAGATAGCGCAACTGGATCGCCGCCGGCTGCCGCTGGAGGAGCTCCGCCGCCTGGCTGAGCTTCTCGGCAGCGATGAACTCGCCGTCGGCGTGGATGATCTTCGCGCGCCGCTCACGCTCGGCCTCGGCCTGGCGCGCAATGGCCCTGATCATCATCTCCGGCAAGTCCACCTGTTTGACCTCGACCGCGGTCACCTTCACGCCCCACGGCCCGGTGTGCTGGTCAAGAACGACTTGCAGCCGCGCGTTGAGTCTGGCGCGCTGGCTCAGCAACTCGTCCAGTTCCGCCTCGCCCAACACGCTGCGCAGCGTCGTTTGGGCGAACTGCGACGTCGCGTACAGGAAGTTCTCCACTTCGAGGACGGCAGGTTTTGGATCGATGACCCGGAAGTAGACGACGGCGTTCACCTTGACGGTAACGTTGTCGCGAGTCACGACGTCCTGCGGCGGGACCTCCAGGGTCACCACGCGAAGAGAGATGCGGACCATCCTGTCAATGGGGGCGAATACGAGGATAATGCCAGGCCCTTTCGGCTTCGGCAGGACGCGGCCAAGACGGAAGATGACGCCGCGCTCGTACTCGGCCAGGATCTTGATCGAAGCCAGAAAGTACAGAACGATGACAACCAGGGCAATGATCGTTGGATCGAACATGTGAACCTCCTCGGGGCTTACTTCGGTTCCACCTTCAGTGTCAGTCCTTCGACAGACACAACGCGTATTCTTGCGCCTGCCTCCACCGCGGTGGAGGACATCGCGTCCCAAAGCTCGCCATGGACAAAGACCTTGCCGGAAGGAGCCAGGGCCGTGTGTGCGATCCCGATCTCATCGATCATCCCGGCGGCTCCGGTGGCGACCTTGCTGGCGCGGGCGCGCAAGATCAACGACAGCAGGAAAACGGTGATAAGGGCGAACGGCAGAGTCAGCCCGATCGCCGTGCCCAGGCGGATCCGTAACTCCGGCAAGGGGCTGTCAACCAACAACAGGGCTCCGAGTATCATAGCGACCGTACCTCCGACTCCGAGAATGCCATGCGAGGCGAGCTTCGCCTCCAAGATGAACAACGCGATGGCGAGCACCAGCAGCGCCACACCGACCCAGTTGATCGGCAGCACGGATAGCGCCGATAGCCCGAGTAGAACGAGAATGCCGCCCCCAACACCGGGCACGATCAGCCCGGGAGAGCTGAACTCGATGTAGATGCCGAGCGCGCCCAGAACCAGCAGGACGAGCGCGATGTTGGGATCACTGATGGCCCTCATGAGGCGTTCGCGCCGCGTCGGCTCGTAGGCGACGATCTGGGCGCTGGCGAGCCGCAACACGCGTTTGGTGCCGTCGAGACGGGTGATTTCGCGGCCGTTCAGCAGCGTGAGGAGTTGCGCCTCATCCTTGGCAACCAAGTCGATCAGCTTCTGATCGAGGGCCTCCTTTTCCGTGAACGACTTGCTCTCGAGGACGGCCTTCTCCGCCAATTCGCTGTTGCGGCCTCGCTTGGCCGCCAGACTCCGGAGCGTGGCGGCCGAATCGCTCTCCACTTTCTTGCGCAGGACCTGATCCATCTCCCGGCCGAGCAGGATGGGCGCGGCCGCGCCGGTGTTCGTGCCGGGAGCCATGGCGGCCACGTCGCCCGCCATCAGAATGAAGAACCCCGCTGACGCGGCCCGGCCGCCGCTGGGCGAAACATACGTGACCACCGGCGCCGCCGAGGCGACGATCTTCTCGTTGATCTCCCGCGTCGCATCGAGCAGCCCGCCTGGCGTGTTCAGCCGGAGCAGGACCATCTCGGCATTCTCCCGTTCCGCTTGGTCGAGGGCGTGCGCGACCATCTCGACCGTAACCGGGTGAACGACGCCGTCGATATTGACGGCAATGACCGCGGGCCGCTGAGCGGAGCCGCCGCCCGCGAGCAGAAACAGAAGCAAGAACAGCGCCAGGGGCTTCAAACCACCCTCAATATAGCACCAGTGGTTTCGCCCGGGGTGATGTAGGACCCCCGGGTGGGCGGAAAACATGCGGGCTGTCCCCGGTTTTGTCCTACAATGGATTCACTGTCTCAGAGGATTGGATGCATACTCGACGGGATTTCCTTCAACTATCCTTGGCCGGCCTCGCTGTGGCCGGGAAGGCTCCATCGCAGGAATGGCGGAACCGGCAATCCGGCATGGCCTACCGCCGGCTCGGCCGTACCGGCTTCATGATCTCGGAAGTGGTCATGGGTGGGAACCATGTCAAGCCGGAAAGTCACGACCACATCCTGCTGGCGCTTGACATGGGCTTGAACTACCTCGATACGGCGCCGGTCTATGGCCAGGGAGCCAGCGAACTCGGCTACGCCAGAGTCATTCGGGCGCGGGGCCGCGACAGGTTCTTCCTCAACACGAAGGTCAGTCTCTGGGACCTCAACCGGAACAAGCGTTACCGCGAAATCTTCGACAGCCTGCCCGAGCCGGAGCAGAAGAAACTGCGTACCAAGGCGGCAGAGGAGATAGAGTCCTCGCTGGAGCCCGACTACATCTGCGACTACTTCGACGGGCAGAGGAAGGAAATCGAGGCGGCGGCGCTCGCCAACGTCATGGAGAAAGAGTACGGGCGGCGCATCGACCGCGGCAAGAACTACAAGCAGCTCATTCTCACCTCGATCGACGAAAGCCTGAAGCGGCTGGGTACGGATCACCTTGATCTGATGATGTGTCCGCACGGCGCCAGCACGCCCTACGAGCTGCTGCATTACCCGGAGATCTTCGAAGCCTTCGACGTGCTGTGCAAAGCCGGAAAAGTGCGGCATCTTGGCGTGTCGGCCCACACGGATCCAGCCGGCATTCTGCGAGCGGCGATGAAAACGGGAGTCTATTCGGCGGCCATGGTAGCCTATAACATCGTGAACCACCGCTTCGTCGCCCAGGCACTCGAGGAAGCGCGGCAGCGCGACTTCGGCGTCATCGCCATGAAAGTGGCGCGGCCGGTCCATCACGGCAGGGACTACAACAAGACGGACGATCCGCGGCGCGTGAAGCTGGTGGAAGAGGCGGTTCCCGGACCATGGAAAATCCCGCAGAAGGCCTATCTTTGGGCGCTTCGCAACCCGAACCTCAGCGCGGTGATCTCGGAAATGGTCGATGCCGCGATGGTGAAGGACAACCTGCCGCTGGCCGGGCGGAGCACTCGCGCCTGAGCCTCTCGCCCGCGCTCGTCCGGCTTGCGCTGACCTTCGAGTTCCTGATCGCGCTCATTGCTGTCTACACGCTGTGGAGCCAGGTTGGAGGACAGTACCACCTCGACCTGATGGCCTGGCCCTGGAAGCTTGGGCTGGGCTGCGGCCTCTCCTATGTCATCGTCCGCGCCACCGCCGCCGCCATGGAGCAGGAGAAGAGCTGGAACTGGAGGACCCTCGGCTGGCTCGCCGCCGCCCTCGTTCTGGCGCTCTTGGCTGGCGCGGTAACCTACTACTACCACGTGAATGAGCCGCCCGAGGAAGAAGAGCCGGCGGGCATTCAGAACGCTCTTAAGCTATGACGCAGGACCGATCCCCATCCTTCGAGCGCTGGGCGGTGGACGAGTTACCGCTCGCCGTTGAATACTCACCGGCAGTGATGCAGGATATCCGCGCCGCCGCTGTCGATGGCTTCTACAAGATCCCGCACGGCGGTGTCGAGGTGGGTGGCGTGCTGTTCGGCGAGAGGATTCCGGAGGGAGTGCGCATTCTGGCGTTCCGGCCCATTGCCTGCCAATACGCCACAGGCCCTTCGTTCACGCTCACCGAGCACGATCGCGCAGGTCTGGCCAGACTCCTTGAGACGTACACCTCGGAAGAGGGCCTGCGGGATCTCGTTCCCGTCGGCTGGTATCACTCGCACACCCGCAGCGAGGTGTGCCTCACGGAGAGCGATCTGGAGATCTACAACACTTACTTCCCCGAACCGTGGCAGGTGAGCCTGGTCTTGCGCCCGGAGCGCGCCGCGCCGGTGCGCGCCGGTTTCTTCGCGCGCGAACCGGATGGAAAGGTGCGCGCGAAGTCCAGTTACCGGGAGTTTGCGCTCGCGCCGGAAGGGCGTTCGAAAGGATCCGTGCAGGCGCGGTCGCCGCAGCCGCCCCCACCCCCTCGAACCGAAACTTCCGCTCCACCCGTCCGCCGAACGAGCCGTTGGGTGGCCTGGGCGGTGGCGGCACTGCTGCTCATCTTGGGTTTCTTCGCGGGCGTGGTCGTGACACAGATCTACTGGGCGTCGGGTCGCCGGTCGCCAGCCGTATCCCAGCCGCCGCCGGCGCAGTCCCAACTGAAACCTCCCGAACCCGAGGCGCGGCTTGATCCAAAGCCCGCGCCACCCACCACGCCGAAGGCCCAAGCGAACGAAGACCTGGAGCGCCGGAATCGCGAACTTGAGGAAGAGGTCGGTCGGCTGCGGCACGAAGTCAGGAAGCTCTCGAATCGGAACCGCGATCTGGAGGGCGCGGTGAAGGCATTGCGGGAGCGGATCCGGTAAAAACTTCCACTCCGTTCCGTCGCGACGCAACAAGTGTTACGCGCAACCCTCAGGCTTGGGGCATATCCCCCAGACACTTTTAACAGTTCCTGCGAGGCGCGACAGCCATTGTCTCTTGGAACGGAGAGCCCGATAAGTTTCAACCTCGCCGCGATGAGCCGTATGTAAGAGCGTTTGGCCGCAAAATTGCTCGTGTCACTGATCGCAGCTCGCTGCATCTCTCAACAGCGGAGGAATCCAATGAAGCATTCGGTCAAACTCGCGATTTTCGCGGTGTTGCTCGCATCCGCGGGATTCGCGCAGATGATGGTGGTGAATTCGGCGTCGTACGCGGCGAATTCGCCCGTGGCGCCGGGGTCTATAGCGACTCTTTTCGGCGAGAACCTATGTGGGCAGACGATGTGGGGCGCCATTGATGAACCGGGCGGCCTGCCAACAAACCTGGGTGGGTGCGCGCTGAAAGTCGGTGGAATGGCGGCAATGCTTTACTACGTCTCGCCCGCGCAGATCAACTTCATCGTCCCTGCGCTCCCGCCAGGGCAGGCGAATGTCGTGGTGAACAACGGCATGTCTCTCCAGACCGCCAGCGTCACCGTCGCGAAAGCCGCGCCGGGTGTGTTTTCGATGAACGGCATGGGCGTGGGCGAGGGCGCGATTCTCCATGGGCTCATGTGGCGGCGCGGCCCGTTCAGCGTCACCACCAGCGGCTCGGCAACGCCGGTCTCCATCTTCCTCACCGGACTGGATCTTTCATCGCCGCCCCAAGTGCTGGTGGGCGGCGTAGCGGCTGAAGTTCTGTACTTCGGTCCCGCGCCTGGCTGGCCGGGCCTCCAGCAGATCAACATCGTCCTGCCTGAGCAGACCGCTGGCGCCGGCGCAGTGCCGGTAGTGGTGATCTCGGCCGGCGTTGCCAGCAATGTGACGACGATGCACGTGCTCCCGACCGACGCGATGATGCAGGGCATGCCGGGCTGGGGACAGGGTATGCACGTGGCGGAGAACATGGGCAGAGGCCACGAAACCGCCGCGCTCGCGTTCAACGGCGCGAATAACACCGTCCTGGTGAGCGACGAAGACGATGACGCCGTGCGGGTGATTTCGCTCGACTCGCAAACGACGCTGGCGACAATCTCGCTTCCCGATAACTCCCGCCCCATGGCCCTGGCGGTAAGCGACTCCGGCGCGCTTGCTGCCGTTGCCCTCTCGGGGCAGAATTCTGTGGCCCTGCTCGACCTGGCTCAGAACAAGGTGTCTTCCATCATCGGCACGGGCTACTTCCCGATGGACCTCGCCTTCGCCGGCGGCCTCTTGCTGGTGGCGAATCACGCCGAGGACAGTGTATCGGTGATTGATGTTGCCGCGGGCTCGGTGGTACGGACCGTTACCGTCGGGCAGAGACCCCGCGGGATCGCGGTGGATCCCTCGAATAACCGGGTGCTCGTCGTGAACATGCTGTCCGACGATGTGTCCGTGATCCGCCTGTCCGAGTTCAGCGTCACGACGGTCTCGCTGCCGGCCTTCTCGAGGCCGTTAGATGTTGCGGTATCGCCTTCTGTTAGCAAGGCGGTCATTGCGTCCATG
This sequence comes from uncultured Solibacteraceae bacterium, assembly GCA_964478455.1. GTDB lineage: Bacteria > Acidobacteriota > Terriglobia > Bryobacterales > Bryobacteraceae > CAYZJD01. The sequence continues at coordinate 16,704 of CAYZJD010000026.1, forward strand.
ATGTCCGGCGGGCTCCTGCTGCTGAATCTTTCCGATCTTTCCATCACGAGCGTCAACTTGGGCTTGCCGGCGGCCTTCGGCCCGGCCGGTGTCGTGATTGCGGGCAGCACAGCCTATGTTGCGAACCAGCTTGCCGCCAGGGTGACGGAGATTGACTTGGCCTCCGGAAGCGTGCTGCGCGCCTTCCAGGTGCCCCCAGGCCCGCGCTCGCTCGCGGTCGATCAGCCCCGGAACCGGCTCATCGTGCTGAGCCAAGGCACAGGAACTCTTGACGTGATAGACCTCGCGGCGGGATCTCTCGCGTTTCGCATCTCAGGAGTGACCGGCGATCGCGGCACCCGCTGGCAGATGCCGGTCATCACGGCGGTGTCGCCCTCCTCGGCCAAAGCCGGCTCTACCTTCACGCTCACCATCGAGGGCTACAACCTCTCGGGCGTCGATGAAATCGAATTCGTGATCCCGGGAACGATGGGCGGAGGCATGATGGGCGGCGGCGCCGGATCCGGCTATGGCCGGTCTGACGAATCCATCAAAGCCACGAACATTCAGGTCGGCGCCGAGGGAACGCGGATCACGGCGACCGTCGAGATTGCTCCAAGCGCTTCCCCGGGCTCGCGTGCGATCCGCCTGGAGACCGACCGCGGTCAGTTTATGGGCATGATGTCCGGTCCTGCGCTGTTCACCGTCCTCGCGCCGTAAGCAGAAAGGAAACCACCAAGGCACCAAGACACCAAGAAGTCGGAGATCCTGAGGGTTCTTGGTGATCTTGGTGGCTTGGTGGTGGATTACTTCACCGGCTCGATCTTCTCCACCTTGATGATGCCGGTCTTCTCGTACAGCACGCCGGTCACCTTCACCTTCTGCGCGGCGAACTGCTCGGGCAGCTTCTGGTCACTCAGCACGTACATCTTTTTGCCGTCATGCAGCGCGTACTTGTAACTGCTGCCCATCTTCACGCAGTCCCGCACGCACTTGGCGTCGGGTTTCACACCCATCATCGTGTGATCCATCCCGCACATCGTGTCGGTGATTACGCCGGTGAACGTCTGGCTCTGGCCTGCTCCCGCCGCCAGGGCCGAGGCCGCAAGCAGAGCCAACATGATCTTCTTCATTTCGATTCCTCCTTGTCGCGATATGATCCGATCAGCTTCAGGCCCTTGGACTGGTTGAGCCGTCGCCAGAGTTCGTCGTAGCGCGCTTCGTCCAGGGCTTCCTTGAGCTGAAAGTTGAAACCTTTGTAGTTGCCGTAGTGAAACTTGTCCCGTTCGAAGGTGGTGATGGTGAGCTGGAACCGGCTGGCGCTGCTGATGTTCTCGATGTCCTCGTAGCCCCAGGTGCGCGAGTCGCCTTGGCGGCTGGTCCTGTAGACAATGCGATCCGCGCCCACCAGCAGCGCGCCCTCCGATCCGCGAATGCGCCCGAGACGTTTCACCGGAAGCTGCCACAGCGGCTGGAATCCGTCGCCGGCGAGACGGGAGACGAGCCGCTGGTCCAGGCGCGTCTTGAGAAACTCGTAGACTTGGCCGAGCCCGGCGGCATCGGCCACCATAAACTCCAGCTTCCGGTCGGCGCCCAGCTTCCATGTCACGTCCCTGTAAGTGAGAACGCTGACACGCCCCGCGCCGATGTCGAGCTGCTGGATGTCGGTGTATGCCCAGCGCCAGGCGTGACGGTCCCTGTCTTTCTTCTTTGAGGGCGCCTCCTCATAGGAGACGCCGCCGGCTGTGAAGGCCAGCGTGCCCGTGCAGTGCTTCCGCCAGTGATCGTGGCGGGCCTCCAGCCGGAATTGCGCCTGCGCGGCGAGTGGGGGCGCCAGCCACAGCGCCATCAGGCCGCCGGCGAGAGTTGCCGTTTGAGTTCGAAGTGCCATTTCCATACCTCGTAAATTGCGGGATAGACCACCAGCTCGAGAACGAACGACGTGAGGATGCCGCCGATCATCGGAGCGGCGATGCGCTTCATCACATCCGCCCCGGTCCCGGTGGACCACATGATCGGAAGCAGTCCGATGAACATGCAGGCGACGGTCATGAACTTCGGCCGGATACGCTTCACCGCGCCGTGCTGGATTGCCGCCTGCAACTCGCGCAGGCTGCGCAGCCGGCCCTCCCTCTTCGCCTGCTCGTAGGCCAGGTCGAGATAGAGCAGCATGAATACGCCGGTTTCGGCGTCCACGCCGAGCAGGGCGATCAATCCGACCCAGACCCCGATGCTCATGTTGTAGCCGAGCAGGTACAGCAGCCAGATCGCGCCCACGGCGGAGAAAGGAACGGCCAGCAGAATAATCAGCGTCTTCGCCGTGGACTTGGTGTTCATGTACAACAGAATGAGGATCAGAAACAGCGTCAGCGGAACGACCACGATCAATCGCTCCTTGACGCGTTCCATCGCCTCGTACTGCCCGCTCCAGGCGATCGAGTAACCGGGCGGCAATTGGATTCGCGCGCGGACCAGCTTCTTGGCCTCATTCACATATCCGCCGATGTCCCGTCCAGCCACGTCCACGTAAACATAGCCCGCCAGCAGGCCGTCTTCGTCGCGGTACATGGACGGTCCGGAGACGAGCTTGATGTCGGCGAGTTGCGAGACCGGGACCTGAGCGCGGCCGTCCATCGCCGGAACCAGCACCCGTCCGAGCGAGTTCAGATCGCTGCGATAGTCCCGCAGGTAACGAACGTTCACCGGGTACCGCTCGCGGCCCTCAACCGTGGTGGTGACGTTGTCTCCGCCGACGGCGTTCATCACCACCATCTGGGCGTCGTCGATACTCAGCCCGTAACGAGCCAGCTCCTCTCGCTTCCAGTCGAAGTCCAGGAAGTAGCCGCCGCCGGTCCGTTCGGCGAAGACGCTCCGCGTCCCCTGGACTCTGGGCAGCAGCGCCTCGAGCTCCGTCCCGATCCGCTCGATGGTCTTGATGTCCGAGCCGAAGATCTTCACGCCTACCGGCGTCCGGATGCCGGTGGTGAGCATGTCGATCCGGTTCTTGATGGGCATTGTCCAGGCGTTGCTCGCGCCGGGAACCTGCAACGCCTCGTTGAGCTGGTTGACGAGTTTCTCGGTCGAAATGTGGTCCGGGGTAATGTGGCGGAAGATGCGCCTGGCCCACTCCGGCGCCCACGAAGAATACCAGGTGTCTACCTTGCGCCACTGGTCCGGCGGCTTCAGCAGGATGACGGTCTCTAGCATTGACAGCGGCGCCGGATCGGTGGACGTCTCGGCGCGGCCGGCCTTGCCGAGCACCCTGTCCACCTCTGGGAACTGCGTGATCATCCTGTCGGTCACTTGCAGAAGCTGCTGCGCCTCGGTGACGGAAATGCCGGGCAGCGTGGAGGGCATGTAAAGCAACGCGCCCTCGTCGAGCGGTGGCATGAACTCCGAGCCCAGTTTCTGGTAGACAGGGACCGTCAGGACCACCGCCGCCAGCGCCCCGGCGATAACGAGCCATTTCCATCGCAACGACCACGCACAGACCGGCTCGTACAGGTGGATCAGGATTCGGCTGATCGGGTGCCTCTCCTCGGAGTGGATCTTGCCCACCAGCACCGCATTGGCGGCGCGGGCCAGCCACCGTGGCCGGAACTCGAAGTTCCTCATGTGCGTGAACAGCAGCCGCATGGCCGGGTCGAGCGTGATCGCCAGCACCGCCGCCACGATCATCGACAGGTTCTTGGTGTAAGCGAGAGGCTTGAACAGCCGGCCTTCCTGCGCTTCGAGCGTCAGCACCGGCAGGAAGGAAACGGCGATCACCAGCAGCGCGAAGAAGCTTGGCCCGCCGACCTCCTTCACCGCCGTTACAACCACTTCCCGGTAGTCTCCTTTCCGTCCGCCGCGCTCCCATTCCTCGAGCTTCTTGTGCGTCTGCTCCACCACCACGATCGCCGCGTCCACCATGGCCCCGATGGCGATGGCGATGCCGCCGAGCGACATGATGTTGCTGGTGACGCCCATCGCCTGCATCGGAATGAACGAGATCACGATGGCGATCGGAATGGTGACCACCGGGATGATCGCGCTCGGGATGTGCCACAAGAAGACAAAGATGACGAGCGAGACCACCACGAGTTCCTCGATCAGCGTGTTCTTCAGATTGTCAATCGACCGGAGGATGAGCTCGGAGCGGTCGTAAGTCGTTACGAGTTTCACGCCCGCGGGCAGCCCGGGCTGGATCTCATCGAGCTTCGCCTTGACGCGCTCGATCACCCGGAGCGCATTCTCTCCCTGCCGCATGACGACGATGCCGGAGACCACTTCGCCTTTCCCGTCGAGTTCGGTAATCCCCCGCCGAAGGTCGGGCCCAAGCACCACTTCGCCCAGGTCGCGGATGCGGATCGGAACTCCATTGGCGCTGCTCGCCAGCACGATGTCTCCGATGTCAGCCGTGGAGCGTGCGTAGCCGCGCCCGCGCACCATGTACTCCGTGCCGCTGAATTCCACCAGCCGCCCGCCCACGTCGTTGTTGCCCGCGCGCACCGCTTCCACGACTTTGCCGATCGGGATGTTGAACGCCCGCAGCCGGTTCGGGTCCACGTTCACCTGGTACTGGCGGACGAAGCCCCCGATGGGCGCCACCTCGGCCACGCCGGGCACGGCCTGGAGGTGGTAGCGGAGATACCAGTCCTGGAGCGAGCGAAGCTCGGCCAGATTTCGGCGGCCGGTCGTGTCCACCAGAGCGTACTGGAAAACCCAGCCCAGCCCGGTGGCGTCAGGGCCGAGTTCCGTCTTTACTTCCCGCGGCAGCCGCGGCAGAACGCCGGACAGGTACTCGAGCGTCCGCGAGCGCGCCCAGTAGATATCGGTTCCCTCCTCGAAGATGATGTAGACGTAGGAGTAGCCGAAGTCCGAGAAGCC
>CAYZJD010000027.1:0-2325 GCA_964478455.1 uncultured Solibacteraceae bacterium
CGTCCCATCTCAAGCTCGGCAACGTGCGGAACGACATCATGAGACCGCTGGCGCTGGCGGGCATGGGCGGCGCAGTCATCGGCGCCATCGGGCTGGTGCGGCTTCCGGTGCGCCCGGTGAGCCTGCTGGTCGGGCTGATTCTGGCCGCCATGGGGGTGGTGATCATCTACCGGTTTGCTTCCCGCGAGAGTCATGCCTTCGGAGTGGAGAACGCCGCGCCCTACCGGCGGCGGCACCTGGCGGGACTCGGGTTCGTGGCCGGGCTGATCGACGCGATCGGCGGCGGAGGCTGGGGACCGATCTGCACGCCGAGCCTGGTCATCACCGGCACGCGGCCCTCCGAGGCGGTCGGTTCGGTGAACCTGGCCGAGTTCTTCGTCACTGCCGCCACCAGCGTCACCCTGATCGTGTTGATCGGCGTCTCGCGGTTCCGTTGGGACATCGTGCTGGCGCTGATGGTCGCCGGGGCGCTGGCCGCGCTGCCGGCGGCGTGGTTTTGCCGGCGCTTGCCGCACCGCGTGCTGGGGCTGGCCGTGGGCGCGCTCGTGCTGGCGTTGAGCCTGCACAACGTTTGGCGAGCCTGGGCGAAGTAGGTTGCCGGTGGCACGCAAGGGCTTGGTGTACGCTGGTTCTAATGGCTGGGCTATTCGCCGGAAGTTCCGGCTTCGCGTATCCGAACTGGAAACCGGCATTCTATCCGAGGAAGCTGCCGGCAAAACAGTTTCTGCAATACTATGCCGGCCGCCTGAACAGCGTGGAGATCAACTATACCTTCCGGCGGCTGCCCGCGGCGGCGACGCTCGAGTCGTGGGTGGGCGCAACTCCGCCGGGCTTCCTGTTCGCCCTCAAGGCGCACATGCGAATCACGCACGTTCTGCGGCTCAAGGAGGCCGCGGGTTTTCTGGAGGTCTTCCTCAAGGCGATCGATCCGCTGCGGTCGGTGAAACGGCTGGGGCCGATCCTGTTCCAGTTGCCTCCCGACATGCGAAAGAACGCGGAACTGCTGGCCGCTTTTTTGAAGGAGTTGCCCAGCGATCTGCGCTGCGTGTTCGAGTTTCGGCATGCGTCGTGGCTGACTGACGAGGTCTACGAGATGCTCAAGGAGCGGAACGCCTGCCTGTGCCTGGCCGAGTCGGACAAGTTCGAGACGCCGGAAGTTCTGACGGCCGGCTTCTACTACGCGCGGCTGCGGCGGGGCCAGTACTCGCCCGAGGAGCGCGCCGAGATCGGCCGCAAGGCTGAGGCCCTGGTCGCCGGAGGCCGGGACGTGTTCCTTTACTTCAAGCACGAAGAAACCGCAGATGGCGCGATGTACGCCGAGGAACTGCTCCGCGCGAGAAGCGGAAACGCGGCCGGCGCAACCGGCATTAGCTAAGGAGATTGATGAGCAGACTGGTACCACCCCACGGTTCGCCCCAGTTGAAGCCGCTGCTGGTCGAAGGCGAGGAACGGTTGGACGAGATCAAGAGAGCGGGACGCCTGAAGAGGGTCCCCATGACGTCGCGGGAGACGAGCGACCTCATCATGATGGGCATCGGCGCGTTCACGCCCCTTGAAGGCTTCATGGGCCACGACGACTGGCGCGGCTGCTGCGACTCTTATTCCCTGCCTTCGCGGAAGGGACTCTTCTGGCCGATCCCCATCACTTTGTCCGCCTCCCAGGATCTGGCGGATTCGATCCGGCCCGGAGAAGAGGTGGCGCTGTATGACACGGAAACAGAGTCCGTGATGGGCACGATGCGCGTCGAGGAGAAGTACTCGATCGACAAGCACCACGAATGCCGCGAGATCTTCCGCACCACCGACGCGGCGCATCCCGGCGTCGAGAAGGTGATGGAGCAGGGGCCGGTCAACCTGGCCGGCCCGGTGCGTGTGTTGTCGGAGTCCTACTACCCGGAGATGTTCGCCGGCATCTACCAGCGGCCGGCCGAGGCGCGCCGGATCTTTGAAGAACGCGGATGGGAAACGGTGGCCGCGCTCCAGCTCCGCAATCCGATGCACAACTCGCACGCTTACCTTGCCTGGGTGGCGATCGAGGTCTGCGACGGCGTGTACATTCACCAGCTTGTCGGCAAGCTGAAACCGGGCGACATCCCGGCCGAGGTGCGCGTGCGCGCGATCGACGCGCTGGTGAACAAGTACTTCCGCAAAGACCGCGTCGTGCAGGGTGGCTACCCGATGGAGATGCGCTACGCCGGGCCGCGCGAGGCGCTGCTGCACGCGGTCTTCCGGCAGAACTACGGTTGCTCGCACCTCATCGTGGGGCGCGACCATGCCGGCGTGGGCAACTACTATGGCCCGTTCGACGCCCAGCACATCTTCAAC
>CAYZJD010000027.1:2425-21478 GCA_964478455.1 uncultured Solibacteraceae bacterium
CTGGCGCGCGAGCATCGGCGCCTCGGCTACAGCGCCGCCTACTGTCCCGAGGCCAAGGCGGGCGACACAGCCCGCGTGCGCGAGATCGAGAAGGCGTTCGCCGCCGAGAACGTCGTCATCGCCGAAGTCGGCCGGTGGGTCAACATGCTCGATCCCGATACCGAGAAGCGCAAGGCCAACCTCAGAATTGTCGCCGAGGGACTTGCCCTGGCCGAGGCCGTCGGCGCGCGCTGCTGCGTGGACATCGCCGGATCCTTCAACCCGAAGGTCTGGTTTGGACCTCATCCAGGCAATTTCTCGAAGGAGTTCTTCGACGCCACCGTGGAAAACTGCCGGCGCGTCATCGACGACATCAAACCGAGCCGCACGAAGTTCACCATCGAGATGATGGGCTGGAGTATTCCCGACGGCCCGGATTCGTACCTTAAGCTGATCAAGGCGGTGGACCGCCCGGCCTTCGGCGTGCACATGGACGTCTGCAACGGGATCAACAGCCCGGAGCGCTTCTACCGGAACGCCGAGTTCATCGAGGAATGCTTCCGCAAGCTCGGCCGCTGGGTCGCCTCCTGCCACGCGAAGGACCTGGATTGGGTGGTCGAGATGAACGTGCATTTCGTGGAGGTCGTTCCCGGCCGGGGCCAGGTGGATTACCGCGCGTATCTTCGGGAACTGGCGAAACTCCCCGTGGACGCGCCGCTAATGATCGAGCACTTGAAAACACCGCAGGAGTACGAAGAAGGGAAGCGCCACATTCAAAAGGTGGCGCAGGAATTGGAACTTTCATTTGCCTGAGGAGAGCCATCATGCTGAACCGACGTGAATTCCTTGCTGTCTCGGCCGCTGCCGCGGCCGCCGGCTCCACGCGCCTTCCCATCAAGAAGGCGCTTTACCTGAGCATGCTTCCCGAAAAGCTGAGCCTGGCCGACCGCTTCCAGCTCGCCCGCAACTGCGGGTTCGAGGAAATCGAGCTGCCGACCATGGAAGATCAGAAGCAGGCCGAGGAGGCCAAGAAGGCCGCCGAGAAGACCGGCTTGCGCATCCACTCGGTGATGAACCAGGCGCACTGGGACTTCCCGCTCTCTTCGGCCGACGCCGCTGTCGTCGCCAAGAGCATGAAGGGCATGGAGACCAGCCTGCGCAACGCGCACTTCTGGGGCGCCGAGACGGTGTTGCTGGTCCCCGCGGTGGTGAATCCGCAGACCAGTTACAAGGACGCCTGGACGCGCTCGCAGGCGCAGATCCGCAAGCTGATTCCGCTGGCGCAGGAGCTGAAGGTCATCATCGCCGTCGAGGAAGTCTGGAACAAGTTCCTGCTGAGCCCGCTCGAATTCGCGCAGTATGTCGACGAATTCAAGAGCCCGTGGGTGAAGGCTTACCTCGACGTCGGCAACCTGCTGTTCTACGGCTACCCGCAGGACTGGATCCGCACCCTCGGGAAGCGCATCGTGAAGCTCCACTTTAAGGACTTCCGCTGGAGCTGGAAGACGATGAAGACGGAGTTCGTGAATCTCCGGGAGGGCGACGTCGACTGGAAGGAAGTCCACAAGGCGCTGGCCGAGGTCGGCTACAAAGGCACCGCGACCGCCGAGCTGGACTCGGGCGACGAGGCCTATCTGCGCGACGTGGCCAAGCGCATGGACCTGATCCTTTCCGGCGCATAAAACCGGGGACAGCCCGCATGTTTCCGCGCGCGCCTCGTGCGCCAGCAGTGTGGGAACACGCCGGCTGTCCCCCTGTTAGTCTGAAGGCATGGCGAAGTTCCTTATTGGCGTCCTGACGGGCGTGATTCTCGCGGGTCTGGTGGCGGTGATCGGCGTCTTCGCGCTCGTCCGCCTGAGCGAGCGACCGCCGGCCGTTCCGGCGGATGCCACGTTGGTCCTCAACCTGGACGGCGAGGTTCCCGAGCGCGCGCCGGTGGGCATCCCGCTGCCCTTCTTTGAAGAACGCGAGCCGCTGTCGGTGAGCGACATCTGGCGGGTCTTGAGGCGCGCCGAGAGCGACTCGCGCATTCGCGCCGTCGTGCTGATGCCGGGACGCGTTCGCGTCGGCTGGGGCAAGCTCCAGCAGATTCACGAGTGCCTCGCGCGCTTCCGCAAATCCGGCAAGCCGCTGGTGGCTTTCCTGCGGACTCCCGGGACGGCCGAATATTACCTGGCCACCGCTTGCGACCGGATCTACATGCCGCCGGAGGACCTGCTGATGCTCAAGGGCCTCCGCGCCGAGCTGATGTACTTCCGCAAGACGCTGGACAAGCTCGGCGTCCAGGTGGACGTCGAGCACGCCGGAAAGTACAAGGACTACGGCGACATGTTCACCCGCACGGCGATGAGCCCGGAAACGCGCGAGGTGCTCAACTCGGTGCTGGACGAACTGTACGGCGGTCTGGTGAAGACCGTTGCCGCCGGGCGCGGGAAGACGCCTGAGGAGATCCGCGCCACCATCGACGAGGGACCGTTCCTGGCTCGCCAGGCCCGCGACAAAGGGCTCATCGACGGACTGCTTTACGAAGACCAGGTGTTCGACGAAGTCAAGAAGCGAGTGGCCGGCGGCAGGATCAACCGCTTCAGCGGTAGGCGCTATTTGCGGGCAATCGCCTCGGAATTCGAAGGCGGCCGGCGCGTGGCGCTCGTCACCGCGCAGGGCAGCATCCTGAGCGGCAGCGGTGAAGAACTGGCGGGCGACGGCGCCATCCTTTCCCAGGACTTCAACCGGCTGCTGCGGCAGGTTGGCGACGACGGCTCTATTCGCGCGGTGATCGTCCGCATCGATTCGCCCGGCGGGAGTTCTTTTGCCTCCGACGAAATCTGGCGCGAGATGAACGCGCTGAGCCGGAGGAAGCCGGTGGTGATCTCGATGTCGGACGCCGCCGCCTCCGGCGGATACTACATCGGGATGACCGGGGATCCGATCGTGGCCTACCCCGGCACCTTCACCGGCTCGATCGGGGTTGTCTTCGGCAAGGTGAACCTCCGCGGGCTCTATGACAAGCTGGGCATCACCAAGGACGTCCTCTTGCGCGGCCGCTTCGCCGCCATCGATTCCGACTACGAGCCGCTGAGCGACGCCGCCCGGCAGAAGCTGCGCGAGGGGATCGACGACAACTACCGCGTGTTCGTCGAGCGCGTCGCCCAGGCCCGCAAGCGCAAGTTCGAGGAAGTCGAACCCCTGGCGCAGGGGCGGGTCTGGCTCGGCTCCCAGGCCAAGGAACGCGGCTTGGTCGATGAACTTGGCGGGATCGACCGCGCCATCGAGCTGGCCCGCAACAAAGCCAGAATCGGGCCGGAGGAACGAGTGACGCTGGTGGTCTACCCGCGCAAACGAACGATCTTCGAGCGGCTCATGAGCCGCACCAGGGAATCTCTCGTCGACAGCCGCCTGCGCGCGTTGCTCGAGGAGATGCGCGCCGCGGCGTGGCTTGAAGGCGGCATGCTGCGGCTGATGCCGTACAGTATCAGCGTTCGTTAGAAGGAGCTTGCCCCATGCCCGACAAAATGGGAGTCGCTATCCTTGGGACCGGCTGGGTCTCCGGAGAGCACGTCAAGGCGTTCCAGCAGAACCCGCACACCGAAGTCGTCGCGATTCTGAGCCGCGACAAGGGCCGGGCGGAAGCCAAGGCGCGCGAGTACGGCCTCGACAACTGCCGCGGCTACGCCGATCTCGACGCGATTCTCAAGGACGACCGCGTGCGGATCGTTTCCGTCTGCACGCCGCACCACCTGCACGTCGAGCAGGGCGTGGCGGCCGCGGACGCCGGCAAGCACATCTGCATGGAGAAGCCGATCGCCATCGATCTGGACGGGCTGCGCCGGCTTCACGCCGCGGTCCAGAAGGCCCGGGTGAAGACCGTCGTGAGCTTCGTGCTTCGCTGGAACCCGCTGCTCGAGACCATCAAAGTGATGCTCGCTGACGGCACGGTAGGCGCCCTGTTCTACGCCGAGGTCGATTACCTGCACGGCGTCGGACCGATGTATCCCTGCTACGAGTGGATCATCAAGAAGGAGATCGGCGCGAGCAGCATCTTGAGCGGCGGATGCCACGCCGTCGATGCGTTGCGCTGGTTCGTGGGCGAGGAAGCCGTCGAGGTGCTCGCCTACGCGAACACGAGCCCTTCCAACCCGTACCGCTACGAGTTCGAGCCGAACAGCGTCACGCTGGTCAAGTTCGCCGGGGGCAAGATCGGCAAGGTGGCAAGCTGCCTGGAAGTCCAGATGCCGTACGCCTTCAACATTCTTCTCTGCGGCGACCAGGGGACCATCCGCAACAACCAGGTGTTCACGCGCCGCTGGCCGGGCCAGATGGGTTGGGCGGCTATTCCCACCATCCTTCCGGACTCGGGCGACGTCTCGCATCACCCCTTCGTTGGCGAGATCAATCACTTCGTGGATTGCATCCTCACCGGCCCTGAGTCGCACTGCAACATCGCCGACGCGGTAAAGACCCACGAAATCTGCCTGGCCACGGAGATCTCAGCGCACGAAGGCCGCCCGGTAAAGCTGCCGCTGTGACAAGGGGACAGGGGCTGAACAAGCCGGAAGACTTCATCCTTGCCATCGTAGTGGTGGAGGATTCGTCTCCCCCGATTCACTACGTGCGGCGTCCGTTCCAGCGTGATCCGAACTTCAGGGTCGAAAGCGTCAACCTCAACCTGAAGGAGCTTCTTGCCCGCGCGGAGGCGCCGACGTGAAGACACCCCACGACCGCCCATGGCTCCTGGAACGCGAGGGCGAGCGCTTGGAGTGCAAGGAAGCCAAGTCAAACTTCCCCTTCGACAAGCTCGTCAAGTATTGCGCCGCCATCGCCAATGAGGGCGGAGGTAGGGTCATTCTCGGTGTCACGGACAAGCCTCCCCGAAGGATTGTCGGAACGCAGGCCTTCCTGGAGCCGCACCGCACCGCGGCCCAGCTCACCGAGCGCCTGCGCCTGAAGATTCAATGCGAAGAGAGGCACGAGCCCGAAGGTCGTGTGCTCATTTTTCACGTTCCCTCGCGGCCCAAGGGGATGCCTATCGAAGTAAACGGCGCCTACTACATGCGCGCCGGCGAAGAACTCCAGCCGATGACGCAGGATCAACTGCGCCGGATCTTCGATGAGACTGCACCCGACTTCAGCGCTGAACCGTGCCCTCAGTCCTCACTCAATGATCTGGACCCTGACGCAATTGAACACTTCCGTTCAATGTGGTGGCGAAGGTCAGGGAATGCGGCGTTGGAATCGCTGCCGCCAGAGCAGCTCTTGCGCGATGCGGAGCTGGTGGTGGGAACCTCGCCAACTTATGCCGCTCTGGTCCTCTTAGGAACTCAGCATGCTCTTCGCACCCGGCTCCCGCAGTCGGAGATCGTTTTTGAGTACCGTAACGCCGAGTCCTCGATTGAGTACCAGCAGCGCACGGAGTTCCGCCAGGGTTTTCTCACCATCCTGGACGAACTCTGGAATCTGATTAACCTCAGGAACGAAGTGATCAGCTTCCAACTCGGGCTGTTCCGTTGGGATATCCCCGTGTTCAACGAAGCAGTTGTGCGAGAAGCGATGCTCAATGCCCTGACCCACCGCGACTACCGGCTGCCTGGCTCCGTTTTCATCCGCCAATGCCCTAGAAAGCTCGATGTGATCAGTCCCGGCGGTTTTCCACCAGGCGTCACCTCAAGAAACATTCTCTGGACCCAGGTCCCGCGCAACCGCCGTATCGCTGAGGCTTGTCAGCGCTGCGGGCTCGTCGAGCGCTCAGGTCAGGGTGCCGACCGCATGTTCGCTGAGTCAATCCGCGAGGGCAAGCGGATTCCCGACTACTCCCGTAGCGACAACTTCCACGTCTCGCTTGCGCTTCGGGGCGAGATCGAACGGCCTGAGCTTGTCCGTTTTCTCGAGGGGATCGTACAGGAGCGGCAGGCCCGCTTTTCAGTGGAAGATCTCTTAGTCTTGGATCTGATCGAACGCGAGGAGAGCATCTGGGACGAGTTGAAGCCCAAACTCGTTCACCTGGAAGAACTCGGCGCCGTCGAGCGCATCGGCAAAGGCCGCGGGGTTCGGTATATTCTCTCGCGCAAACTATACAGCTTCCTCGGCCGGCGGGGCGTGTACACTCGTCGGAGAGGACTGGATCGGGAGACCAACAAGACGCTCCTGCTGCGTCACATCCAGGACAATCAACGTGACGGTGCCAGGTTGGCGGAGCTACTCGAGGTGCTGCCGGGACTGTCACAGCCCCAGATCCGGACGCTGTTAAAGGAGTTGAAGACGGAGCGCAAAGTGCACGTGGTCGGGGCTACCCGGGCGGGCCGGTGGTACCCGGGCGCCGGTTGATCGCGTGGAGGCCGGATAAACGCAAGCCAAACCCAATCCAAAGCTAATAGACATGCCTAAGCCGCGGAAAAAAAGGACTTGACATGGAGCAAAAATCCAATCCAGACCTAATACCAGACCCAATCCACTCGGGCTCGCCGGACAGCTGGAGGCTGAGCGATGGTAAGGAAGAAGGCTGATTGAAGTGGCGCTGCCGCTGGAGGACATCAACCACGAGCCGGCGCGGGAGAAGTCGATCCGGCATGAGCATCCGTCCACGCCCCACCTCTGCTTGGCAGCGCGCCCAGCCGCATACCGGAAAGGGAGGGGAGCACGATGGGAGCCTCGGTAAGCAAGCGCGAGTTCGCGCTCACTGTCGGTCGGCGGGACCTGCTGTTCGCTCTCAAGACAGTGACCCGCGCGTTGAAGTATGGTGCAACAGACGCGCGGATCACCTTCGAGAACGGAAGGCTGACCGTTGAGGCGGGGGATACTGCAGCGGAAACGCCTGCGGAGGGGAATTGGCCGCCCGAAGTGTTCGTGGACTCGGGATGGGTTCGGCGGATGGCCAAACGCCTGCCCGAAGGGGGCCCTGTGACGCTGGCTGTGGACGAAGAGCGACTTCGCATCAGGCGATACTCGGAGCGGTGCTGGTTCAAGGCCCGGCCGAATGCCGAGCAACCCTCAACAGGGAAACCGGAGGGCTGCCCCGCCACGGCAGCCGAGGCCGCCAAGATCCTGCGACCGCTGAAGCTCAGTGAACGGCACATTCGAGAACTGATGACCCAGGCCGCCCAGCGGGAGGCGCACCCTTGGGACACAGACCATCCCAGAATGATCTCCCTCATTGCCAAGGCGTGGGTGTTGCTGGCGCCGTTCGGGGTCGAGCCCCGCGATATCCGGCGAATGGTGGACCGGGCGATCCGGAACGCCTGGAAATAGGAAGATGTGGCATTTACATGCGCGAGGCGCGCAATCGCTGGGCGCACCAGAAGGCGTTCACCACAGATGACACCTGCCGCGCGCTGGACAGGAGCGGGGGCGGCGAATTAATTACGCTTGCGGCGGCTATCCCCACTATTGCCGCCACAACGCCGCCCAAGCCGCCTCGCTGATCGGCGTCACGTTCACCGCCCGGCACGCGGCCAGATGCCGTTCGCGCAACATGGCGCGGCGCTTCGCCGCCTGCCGGGCAACACGGTCCTGACCTTCGCGTTCCACCGCCTTCACTGGGACAGCCCGCATGATTTCCGACAGTAAGTCTCCCAACGTCTCGCGCTCGCCGAGCAGGCGGTCCGGATCCTGAGTGTAGTCCCTGAAGCTCGCTATCACTTCGTCGCTGACCTTCAGCATCGCCTCGCCCTTCCGGACCAGTTCCGTGTGGCCGCCGCGCCGCAGCACTTCCACGGCGTCCCGCAACAACATGTGGCTCTCCCAGTCTTCGATGCCGTCGCGGATCGCCTCAAATCGCAGCGACGAAATCGGGCCTGGGTAGAACAGCAGCCCGTCGCCGTTGGTGGGCCAGCCCTCGCTCCAGCCGTCGGCCTTCCACGAGACGTTCGGGTACCGCCGGGCCGGGTCCTTCGAGTAATTTCGCTCGAAGAGGTTGTAGCAGTAATACTCGAAGCCCGTGACGCCGTACTTCCACGTCATCCAGAACAGCACGCGCGCGGCGATCAGCGGGTTCTCAAGCTGAACGTTGGGATACGGATACGCCGGCCCGGCCGCGACGTACCAGTAGAACTCCTCGCCGCGTTCCTGCGCTTCCCGGATGAGGTGGGCCAGGTCCTGCTCCAGGCTGTAGACCTTGCTGCCGCCGCTGATGTGCGGATCGTAGACATCAATGAACCCCAGCAGTTCCTCGCGCGGCAGGCTGCCGCCGATCATCACCTGCACTCCCGGGAAATGAGCGTGAATCAGGTTGGCGCGCCGGCGCATCTCGTCCCACTTGTCCGTCTCGTCGCCGATGTAGATGAGGGTGTGATCGAGCGCGCCCAGTCTCTTCACGACCTCGCAGTCGCGCCGGACCTGCTCCATGTCCTTCTCCGAGCCTGTGAAGTTCCCATTGAGGTACACGGTGTTGATTCCCCGCCGCAGCAGGTCCGCCAGATCCATGCGCGGCGAGAGCACCGGCCGGTATTGCTCCGTCGGCGTGAAGCGGTGCTCGAGCAGAAAGTCGTGGTACTTCCGGAAAAGACCTTCGGTCGCCTCCGCCCCATGGAACCTCTCCACGTTGCCCCAGATGAAATGGCCCATGGTGTGGAAGTTCCAGCGCTTCGGCATCGCATAGGGCCAGACCTTGACCTCGAGATCGAGTTCCGTCGCCCCGGCCGCGCCGTCACGCGTAACGCCCATCTTGCCGCGATAGACGCCCGGCGGCGTCTCGGGCCGCGTGCGGACGGTGACATAAAACGGCGTGTGGACGTGCCGAAGGCAATTGGCGGGCCGCGCGGGAACGAGCGGGTCCGGCACGTCGTAGATCTTGCCGGCGAACATCAGGCCGCTGGTCATCCAGTTCCGACGCAGCGGGTAGGAATCCACCAGGAAGTACTCCAGGTCGGAGGCGGGAATGCCGGCGCCATCTTCCCCGCTCAAGTCCGTGAGGCTTAGTCGCACGCCCTTCCAGTCCTCAAGCATCGGGTAGACGACCACCTGGAACCCTTCATGCTCGCCCGCGGCCATCGACATCCGATAGGACCGCCCGTACGGGCCGCGATAGCCGTAGCGGGTCGAGCGGTCCGAGATCCGCACGAGGCTGCTAGCCATTCCGATGAGAGCCGCCGGCGCGTCGTCGGCGTATTCGAGCACGAGCTTTGGCCGGTGCTCCTTGTCGGGATTCGTTGCCGCCGGGATGTCGATTTCCCACGTGCTCTGGAAGCGGCGATCCGGCGGGTCCGTGGGGACGAGCATCACTCCGTTGTTTTCTGACTCGCCGCTGAGCCACTTCTCCACCAGCGGGGTGACGTTGAAGTCGATCCACCTCCCTCCTTCGGGTACCCCGAGCGGCAGAAACGGGAAGTGGGGCCAGCCTTCGTGCGCCGGCGCGAACAACTCAACGGAATCAACCGCGCCGCGCCGCCTGCCGTTGTCGTAGTCCGTCTGCTCATCCATTGAGGGCTGGCGGCCGCCGCCGATCACTTCGTGACAGAAGATCTCCGTGAACCGGTTCGCGTTTCGCGCCGCAGGCAGAAAAACCATCAGCCGCGCCCGAGCCAGGCGGTGTTTCTCCGCCGGAAGCTCGAAGCGGATATGAAGGCTGTTCCTCGCGCCGCGCAAGCGGAAGACGCCATCGTCGGGCTCCGCGGACGGATGCGTCAAATCCGTGATCGTCCGTGTCGTGCAGCCATCGTAATTGTGGAGCCCTTGCTGGAGCGTGACCGTCGTTGCCTGCGCGCAGCCGGTAAGGATCGCCGCCATGTACACCAACCGCCGGATCATGACGCCTCCACACTATCAAAGCGCGGTGCTTAGCCTAGCGCGGCGCGGAAACATGCGGGCTGTCCCCGGTTTTTAGCGCCTCCAGGATGCCGCGCCACTTGCGCAGCACCAGCTCGGCCAGGTTCAGGGCAATGGCTAGGGCGAGAAGGCCGGGCCAGAGACGCAGGGTGGAAGGGATGGAGCGGCCGGCCGGATCGAAGACCTTGCCCGGCGGCGGCTCGAAGCGGCCGCCGGTGAAGTCCGAGATCTGGCGAAGCACCGATTCATCCGACCCGTATTCATTGAGTTCCTGCTCCTGGCGGTAGAGCCCCACCTCCGGGAAGATGCGCGACTCCTCGAGCGGGCGGATGCGAAACAGACCTTGGCGGTCCCCCACAGGTACGCGGCCGCGGAATGCGCCATCGGCCACCTTGACCACCGGGACCGGTCGCTGAAACCCTTGGGGGCCAAACACAAAGATGTCCGGGATCTTCACGGGCTCCTCGGCATGCCTCGCCAGGCGATAGTTCACCACTAATTCCTGGTTGGCGCTGTCGTACTCAACGGAAGCTTCGCCCGCCTGGGCGTGCGGGAGCAGGTCCCGGATGAGATTGGCCCAGAACCGGTCAAAACCCGGCCAGGAGACCCATTCGGCGGCCCAGCGGCTCTTGGCGTCCGACGCGAAGACGGCCGCGCGGCCGAGGCCGTATTGCCATCGAGCCAGCAGCGGGTCTTTGTGCTCGATGCTGAGAATCGTAGACGCCGCCGGTTTGGCGACAAAGCGGACATAGCCCTGGAGCGGCGGAGCCGACTCCATGCCGACGCCTTCGAGGATTTCTGCCCGCCGGAGCACGATGGGGCTCACGGGCTTCTCCACCGCGGTCGAACCCGTGTGCTCTCTTACGTCGCGCAGCAGGACCCGTTCGAGTCCGGAGGGATCGGTCAGGAAGTGAGACTTGCCCTTCGCCGCCGCGGCAACTTTCTCAAGGTAGGCGCGGTTGACGTCCTGGCCGAGCCCGACGGTGGAGATGGTCACACGGTTTCGCGCCGCTTCCTGCGCGAGCGCCAGGCTGTCGCCTTCCTCCGAGATGCCGTCGGTGAGCAGCACGATATGGCGGTAGGCTGCGGTCACGGGAACGGTGCGCCGGTAGGCCTCGGCGAGGGCCGGGGCGATCTGCGTTCCCCCGTCCGGGGTGACTCCTGACACCAACCGCTTGATGAGGGACTTGTCCTCGGCCCTGCGGATCGGCACGGCCCACTGGAACGAGTTGTCGAAGATGAGCACGCCCACGAGGTCGATCGGGCGGAGGTTCTCGATGACCCCGATTGCCGACAGCCGCGCCAGTTCGATCTTGCGGCCTTCCATCGAAGAGCTCTTGTCGAGGATGAGCGTGACGCAGGCGCCTTCGGGAGTGCGTGGCGGGGCGAGTTTCGCCGGCAGGGCGCGCTCCAAAGGATCCTCCGCCCCTTTGTGCTTGACGTAGATGTTACGCTCGCCGCCGATGACCAGCAGGCCGCCGCCCTGGCGCACGAATGCCTCCAGGCGTTCCTTGCCCGCCGGTGGAATCGCTTCGAGGTTCCAGTTGTTCAGCACGACCAACTGGTAAGCGGCGAGATCGCCGGGCGGCAGCTCGGTGGCTCGCTCGACGGCGAATCGCCCGGCTTCCAGAACCCGGAACAAATGCTCTTCGGTCCCCGGCGGATCGAGCGAAAGGAACAGCAGGCGCGGGCGGCGTAACGGCAACACCTGCGCGAAGCGGACTTCGCCGAGGCCCTCCGACCGGATCGAGCCGGTAAGGTCAATGGCGCCTGCCGTAGACAAGCTGGCGTTCACACGCACCCGGTTGGTGCCGGAATCGAGCACGGCCTCGCTCGAACCGAGCGACCTTCCTTCGGCGAATGTCTCAATGGCAGCCACCGCGCGTCGGGGAGACTGAATCACAAGGTCGAGCGCAAACCGCTCTCCGGTGAATGCAAGAGACGGGAGGCCGACCGCCTCCAGACGGAGAGCGGGCCGCGGCTGGCCGCGGAGCAGAAACGTGTCGATCGGGATGCCGAGTTGCTGGGCCTGCCAGGCGGCGCGCGCGGCGCTCCCCTGGGTTTCCTTGCCGTCGGAAAACAGAACCAGGCGCGGGATCATGCCGGAGGGCATCGCCGCGATCCCTTCGCGGATGGCCGCTTCCAGATTGGTGGCGCGCGAATCCTCCCCCGCTGTATGCAGCAGCCTCCAGGAGTCGCCGCGTTCGGACGGCGTCGTGTCGCGTGTCGCGCGGGCGAACGGAATCACGCGGGTCCAATGCCGCCCGCGCGCCTGCTCGATCGCCTCCGCCAGTTGCGATGCGCGCGCGAGGTCCTGCGCGGAGACGCTGGCGGAGGTGTCGACCAGAAGGGCAACGGCCATTCGCGAGGACGGGACATCGACCCGCGGCTCGGAGAGCGCCAGCAGGATCGCTAGAAAGGTGAGAGCTTTCAGTGAGAGCGCGCCCCGCCGTGGCTCGACCCTCCAGCGGAGCGCGGCCCAGGCGAGGGGCAAGAATGACAGCAGGAGAAGCCACGCGCGTTCGAAGGTCACGACGCCCTCCTCGCGGCCGGTTCGGCCCGCGGTTGCGACGAGGGCGCGGCTGCCGGGGAACGCGCGGGCTGTCCCCCGAACAGCAGCCAGTCCGCCAGCAGGCCGAGAGCGCCGAGGATGGCCAGCCACGGCCAGAGGTCTCGTGACGAGTGGACGATCGTCCGATACAACGGCAAACCGCGACGTACCTGAGCGGGCGGTTCCCACAGCGCGGCCGGTACCTCGGGCAGGCTCAGCGAGTAAACGACTTCGCGGTCGCCGGATAGCAGGCGTACCGTGCCCGGCTGGCTGGAGAAGAAGCGGACTTCGGATCCCTTCCGCGTGAACGGCAGCCTCTTGCCGCTCTCGCTGAGGATCCGCACATCAACGGCATCGCTCTCCAGCCGCGCGGCGACGGCGCCGGCGCTGCCGGCGTTCAATTCCCAGCGCCGGAAGGCCTCCGGAGACATCCACCGCAGGATGTTGGCGAAGACCAGCGGCGTGGCCAGTTCGTAGCGCAATCCGGAATGGGCGGGATGGAAGCCGAGGAAAACCGCCTTCGGCCGGCCGGGACGGGCGAGAACTACTGGACCTTGCTCCACTTCGGCCACGGCGATGTCGCCGGGGACGGATGCGAAGACCTGCGCCTCGGCCAGCCGCAAATCCTGCGTGCGCAGGCCGGCTGCCAATGGGTGGTCCGAGCGCCAGCGCGTGATGGTGACGTTCTCCACCCTCGTTCTCACGGCGGCGGGCAAAGCGTCAGCCGGAGGATCAACCCAGACGCTGTCCGCTTTGGGCTCGGAGGGCGGGCGAAAGCGGTCCAGAACGACAAGGTCGGCCGGCCGCGAGGGCTCGTACTGCGCTGTCGCGCGGATTTCAACCTGTGAGTTCGGATTGGCCGCAAGGACGGGCCGGAGCCACGCGGGAGAATCCGAATAAGCAACGACCCGGAACAGCTTGTGCGCCGGCAACTCCACCACCGCGCGATCGTCGGCGGGGAAAGCATCCGGAGGCGAAAGCCGGACTTCGAGCCAGCCCGCGGCCCGCGTGCGAAGCTCGAAGGTGGCGCTTTGGCCGGCGCCGGGCGCGAGCAGCAGCCGCCGTGTTCCGACAGGCGCGCCGCCAAAGCTGCCGGTCAAACTCACGGCGCGAGGACCGGCGCCGTAATTGTGAACGGCGACGTACACTTCCCATAGCTCGGAATCCGCCGCCGAACGGCGCAGTCCCACCTCGCGCAGGCCGTAGTTGTCGGCGCGCTGCGTCACCGGCAGGATTCGCAGGTTCGCCGGGAGCGATTCCCTGAGCGCGTTGTCGCCTTCCTTGATGCGCCCCGCTCCGACGTACACGATCTCACCCGGCCGGGGCGAATGCAGCGCCAGCACGCGGCGAGCCAGTTCGAGCGCCTGGTGCAGGTCGAGGCCCGTCGCCGCCGGCGCAGAGCGGTTGACGGCGTCCTCGATGAGCCGGCGGCTGGCCTCGAATCCCGTGGCCGGAGTGGCCAGCCCGTCGGCGCGAACAAGCAGCACGCGGTCGCCGGCCGGCAGCGCGCGCAGCCAGGACCGAGCCAGTCCGCGTGCCTCCTCCATCAGCGTCCGCCGTGGCCCGCGTGCTTCCATCCACGCCGAGGTGTCGAGAATCAGCACGTGATCGAGGGCGCCGTCTTCCTGCGAGCCCAAACGAGGCTGAGCCAGCGCCAGTAGCAGCAGCGCGATGCTCGCCAGTTGGAGCGCCAGCGAGAGCGGCTGCCGGATCCGGCGGCGGCGACGGCGCGGCTCTTCCACTGCCGTGCTCTGCCGCCAGAACCGCAGCGAGGCAACTTTCTGGCGCCGCCGCGACCGGTCCAGCAGGTACAACGCCACGACCAGCGACGACAGCCCCCCGAGGATGGCGAGCAGTTCCGCGGCGCTGAGATTCAGTAGGAACATTCAGGCGATGCCCCGCGCGTGGGCTAGCGGTCCGAAGACCGCCTCTTCGAGCGGCAGCGAGGTGGGAATACCGACGTAGCGCCCGCCGTTGCGCAAGGCCAGATCGCGCAGACTCTGGGCCCAGGCATCGAAAGCGTCAGAGTACTCCGCGGCTGCTTTGCGGTCGAACCGCAACTCCAGACGGGCGCCGGTTTCCGAGTCGGTCAACTCCAGTTCGCCGCTCCAGGGCGGCGTCCGGTCTTCCTCCGCCCACAAGTGGATCAGCAGCAGCTCGTGGCCGAAATCGGCCAGGTACTGGAGCGGCTTCTCGCAGCCGGCATCGTCGAGGAAATCCGAGATGATGACGAGCAGGCCCCGCTGCAAATAGCGGGACAGGAACGCGCGCGCGCACTGGAAGTAGTTGGTCGCCCCGCCGGCGGTCAGTTGAGAGAGAAACTCGACGGCGGGCGCGAACCGGTGCCTGCCGCCGCCGCAAAGGAAGTTGTCGGCGAGGCGGTCGCTGAACGGCTGGAGGGCGATCGTCTCCAGCCGCACAAGGCCCACATAGGCCAGCGCCGCGGCGAGCCGGCGCCCGTAGTCGAACTTGGGCAGCGCGCCGGTGCTCATCGACTCGCTGGTGTCAATCAGCAAGCGCACCGGAATACGCGGCTCCGTCTGAAACATTTTGAGGAACAGCTTCTCCAGCCGCAGGTACGCGCGCCAGTTGACCGCCCGCAGGTCATCGCCCTGGTGGAAGTGCCGGTGATCGTGAAACTCGAGCCCCGGCCCGGTAAACCGCGAAGGGTTGTGTCCCCCGATGAGGCCCGGGAACGACTTCTGCCATTGCAGCGTGAGACGCTCCAGTTTCTCGAGGAAGCGGCGGTCCACCAGCGGCTCTTGCGGCATGGACGGCTTAGGAGGAGGCTGTCACGGTCACGCCGCGAATGATCTCGGCGATGATCGACTCGGTGGTCTGCCCGTCGGCGTGGGCATCGAAGTTAAGAATGATCCGGTGGCGCAGGACAGCCGGCGCCACCGCGAGAACGTCGTCGACGCTGAGGTGGTACCGGCCGCGCATCAGCGCGTGCGCGCGGCCGCACTCCACCAGCGCCTGCGCCCCCCGCGGCGAGCTGCCGTAACGGATGTACTTGCGCGCCAGCTCGTGCGCCTGCTTCTGCTCCGGCTGCGTGGCCAGCACCAGGTCCACCGCGAAGTCCTGCACGTGCTGCGCCACCAGGATCTCGCGGCAGAGCGAGCGAATCTCGAGGATAGCCTCCCGGCCGATCACCGCCTCCACGCGCACCTCGTCGCGATGGATCGTACGGTCTACGATCCGGTTCAGTTGGTCCCGGTCCGGGTAGTTGACTAGACATTTCATCAGGAACCGGTCAAGCTGCGCCTCTGGCAGCGGGTAGGTTCCTTCCATCTCGATGGGGTTCTGCGTCGCCATCACCAGGAAGGGCGCCTCCAGTTCGTGCGTTGACGTGCCGCTCGTGACCGTCCTTTCCTGCATCGCCTCGAGCAGCGCCGACTGCGTCTTCGGCGTCGCGCGGTTGATCTCGTCGGCCAGCACCAGGTGGGCGAAGATTGGACCCGGCTGAAAGCGCAGAAGCTTGGCCCCTCCATCGCCTGTCTCCAGAATCATGCTGCCCACGATGTCCGCCGGCATGAGGTCAGGGGTGAACTGGATCCGCGAGTACTTCAACTGGAGTACACGGGAGAGAGTCCGCAGCAGCGTGGTCTTGCCCAGCCCGGGCACTCCCTCGAGCAGCACGTGACCCCCGGAGAGCAGGCAAATCAGCACGCCGTCGACGACGTCCTGCTGGCCGACAATGACTTTGGCGATTTCCTCGCGAACGCAGTTCAGAGAAGAGACCGCGTTCCGAAGACGATCCTCGAGCGACCCCACGACTTCATTCTAACAACCCACGCCACAAGCTCCCGCCGCTCTGCGTCATCTCTGCGTCCTCGGCGCCTCTGCGGTTAAGGTCAGCTAACCGCCCGCAATGGCCCCTATGATCAACAAAGGCTCCGCCCCCGATGCCACGGCCTCGGGCAGCGGCGTGTCCGGCGGTTCATGCGACAGATCCTCCGCGCAGGCGAAGAACCGCACGAACGGCCGGCGGTGTTGCGTGACGTGGTCGCGGATCGTGCCGCGCAGCACCGGATAGGAGGACTCCAGCGCGTCGAGGACCGAGCGCAGCGTGGCTCGGCCCTCGACATCGAGCTGCACCTCGCCCCCGACTCGGGCCAGCGTTCTCAGATGCGCCGGCAGCGCCACCCGGATCATGCCAGCGTCTGGACCTCGACGGAAAGCACGGCTGGAAGATCCCGGACAATGGGCGCCCAACTGTCCCCGGCATCGGCCGACGCGTACACTTGCCCGCCCGTGGTGCCGAAATACACGCCGCACGAATCGAGCGAGTCGACCGCCATCGCGTCGCGCAGCACGTTGACGTAGCAGTCCCCTTGCGGCAAGCCCCTGGTAAGCGCCTCCCACTCGTTCCCGCCTGTCCGGCTGCGGTACACGCGCAGCTTGCCCTCCGGCGGGAAGTGCTCCGAGTCGCTCTTGATCGGGACCACGTAGATGGTGTCCGGCTCGTGCGCGTGGACGTCGATCACGAATCCGAAGTCGGTCGGCAGGTCGCCGCTCACCTCCTGCCACGACTCGCCGGCGTCGTCGCTACGCATCACGTCCCAGTGCTTCTGCATGAAGAGCACACTCGGCCGCGAGCGGTGCATCGCGATCCGGTGTACGCAGTGGCCGACCTCGGCATTCGGGTCGGGGATGTATTCCGACCTCAGCCCGCGGTTGATCGGCTGCCACGTCTGGCCGCCGTCGTCGCTGCGGAAGGCGCCAGCGGCCGAGATGGCGATGAAAATCCGGCCGGAGTTGCTCGGATCCAGAAGGATCGTGTGCAGGCACATTCCACCGGCACCCGGCTGCCAGCGCGGGCCTGAGCCGTGGCCGCGCAGCCCGGCGAGTTCCTGCCACGTCTGCCCCCCGTCGCTTGAGCGGAACAAGGCAGCGTCCTCCACCCCGGCGTAGACCGTGTCCGGATCGGTGAGCGACGGTTCAAAGTGCCAGACTCGCTTGAATTCCCAGGGGTGCGGTGTGCCGTCGTACCACTGGTGAGTCCCGGGCACGCCGTCGTACACGAACTTGTTGCCCACCGGCTCCCACGTCTTGCCGCCGTCATTCGAGCGCTGGACCATCTGCCCGAACCAGCCGCTGGACTGCGATGCGTACAAGCGGTTCGGATCGGTGGGCGATCCCTTGACGTGGTAAATCTCCCAGCCCGCGAAATGCGGGCCGCTGATGTCCCACTTCTCGCGCTTTCCGTCCGACTCCAGGACGAACGCGCCCTTCCGTGTGCCAACCAGTACTCTTACCTTGCTCATCCCTGCTCCTTGCTAGAGATCCGCGCCGGTCTTCGCCTGTGACTTCGTCGTGACCGCGCCTCACACCGTCCTTGTCGGGCCTCTCGTCTTCTTCCCAGCTTGCGGCCAAGGACCGTGCTACGGCTTTCGCGCGAACACGGTGACCCCGTGGACGCCGAATTTCCGGGCCACCTTCTCCTTCGACGTCCCGCGGAAGCAGTCGTACCGCGCCATCAGTCGCACGTCCGCCAGCCCTGCCGTCTTCAACACCTCGACAAGCTCTGCCTCCGGCAGAGCGCCGGCGATTCAACCGGTCCATAGGTCGATGTTGTTCCGGATGTCCTCGGACAATTCCACATCGAGGGCGATATCGGCCAGATGGAGGCGGCCTCCCCGCCGCAGCACCCGCACGATTTCGCCGAACGCCGGCTCTTTTTCCGGCACCAGGTTCAGCACGCCGTTCGAGATGACCACGTCCACGCTGGCGTCCTCGAGCGGCAGGGCGGTGGCGTCGCCCTTGCGAATCTCGACGTGGCGGAGGCCGGCAGCGGCGGCCGACGCGCGTGCCCGCTCGGCCATGGAATCCGTCATGTCCACGCCGATCGCCCTGCCCTTCGGCCCCACGTGCCGGGCGGCCAGCAGAAGGTCCATCCCCGCCCCGCAGCCGATGTCCATCACCGTTTCGCCTGCCGCGATCGGACCGGCGATGTGTGGGTTGCCGATCCCCGCAAAGGACGCCGTGCTCGTGGCCGGCAGTTCCGCCAGCTCGGCGGCGTCATAGCCGAGGAATTCCGCCGCGTACCCCGGGCCCCGGTGGAAGTGAAAATCGCCGCCGGGCTCGGCCGCCACACGCGCATAGATACGTGTCACTTCGCGGCGTAGTCTTTGCGTATCCAGATCGACCGGGCAGGCTATCGACATCTCGCCCCTCCTGTTGGTTTCAGTCTCCACCATTCCGAAGCGGTTTTCAACCCTTGTGCGGAGGCTCGACCGGATAGAATGGTTTCCTATGAAACTCCCGAGCTACACCATCACCCAGGGCCGCGACCGCGCTCCCGCGCGCGCGATGCTGAAGGCCATTGGTTTCACCGACGACGACCTCCGGAAGCCGATCATCGGCATCGCCAACACCTGGATTGAGACGATGCCCTGCAACTACAACCTGCGCGAGCTCGCTGTGAAGGTGAAGGAAGGCGTGCGCGCCGCCGGCGGCACACCGATGGAGTTCAACACCATCGCCATCAGCGACGGGGTCACCATGGGCACCGAAGGCATGAAGGCGTCGCTCACGAGCCGCGAGATCATCGCCGATTCGATCGAGCTTATGGTGCGCGGCCATATGTTCGACGGCATCGTCGCGCTGGTGGCCTGCGACAAGACGATCCCCGGCGCGGCCATGGCCCTGCTGCGGCTCAACGTGCCCGGGCTTGTGCTGTACTGCGGTTCGATCCTGCCGGGCCATTACAAGGGCCGCGATATCACCATTCAGGACGTTTTCGAAGCCGTTGGCGCCAGCGCCGC
>CAYZJD010000028.1:0-17683 GCA_964478455.1 uncultured Solibacteraceae bacterium
TTCTGTTCATCCACATCTGGAGGCTTCCGGTGTTTTTCGTGATGGCGGGCTTCTTTGCCGCCCTCTTGAACGAACGCCGGGGGACGGGCGGCTTCGCCCTCAACCGCGCCAAGCGGGTCCTGGCGCCGTTTGTGCTCGGCCTGGCCGTGCTCTGGCCGCTGCTCCAGGGATTGCGGAGGTACACCAGGGTCTGGAACGAGCCTGATGCTGTCTGGACAGCAGTCGCGTACGTGTTCAGAGGGACCTACTGGAAGTGGCTCGATCCCACTCACCTCTGGTTCCTGGAAGTTCTCTTGGTCCTCTATGTGCTGGCTTTGGCATTCCTGCCGCTGGCGCGGCGAATAGACGAAACGTTCCTCAGCGGCTGGATCCACCGCGCCTTCCGGGCCGTGGTTGAGTCGGCCTGGCGGCCCGTTGTCTTCGCCGTTCCGACTTTTGGAACGCTCTGCCTGATGAACCTCGGTGTGTTGGATACGCTGCACTCCTTCGCGCCCGCACCGCGCGTCGTGCTGGCGTATGGCGTCTTCTTCGGCTTCGGCTGGCTGCTTTACGCGCATGCGGACCTTCTGCCGTCGTTCCAGAAGCACGCCTGGAAACAGGTTGTCGCCGCCCTGCTCCTCGGTTGGGCGAACTTCTGGTTCCTCCTGCGGCACGTCCAAGCGAGGCCCGCGGTGGACGCGCTCGGTCTTTACGGAACGGCGGCGACGGGCGCGCTCGCCGTCTGGCTCATGATCTTCGGCTGCACGGGCCTTTTCCTGCGCTATGTCGACAGGCCGATCCCCCGGATGCGGTACCTCTCCGACTCCTCCTACTGGCTCTACCTTTTTCATCCGCCGGTAGTCTTCTGGTCACAGATCCTGGTGGCTGGCTTGGCCTGGCCCGCGTGGGGCAAAGCGGTCGTGTCGCTTGCCATCTCGGTGCCGCTGCTCCTGGCCAGCTACCACTTTCTGGTGCGGCCCACCTGGATCGGCGCCCTTCTCAACGGCCGCCGCCACCCCCGCAAACCAGTGACAGGCTACGCAATCCCCGATTTACCGGCCACTCGCATCTGTCCTCAGCCGGAGTAGCGCTCTCTGCCGCCTTCCTCCCGCGCCGGTTATGAGATATTGAGATCCGGTGCGGGAGGCTGGCATGCGGACCCTTGTAGCGGTTCTCCTTTTCGCGCTCTCGCTCGGCGCGGCCGCGGACGACGAACTCGAGCTTCTGCTCAATCCCAAGGCGATCCCCAAGTCGACGCCGGAATCGGCGGAACAACTGCGGCGGAACTTTGCCGACCCGCCGGCGGAATACCGCTCGATGCCGCTCTGGGTGTGGAACGATGAGCTTTCCTGGCCGCGGCTGAAGGAGCAACTCTCGCAGTTCAAGCAGCAGGGCATCGGCGGCGTCTTCGTCCATCCGCGTCCCGGCTTGATGACGGAATATCTGGGCGCCGACTGGTTCCGCCTGTGGAAGCTGTCGGCCGCCGACGGCAAGCGGCTCGGCCTGCTGGTCAACATTTACGACGAGAACAGCTACCCGTCGGGCTTCGCTGGCGGCCACGTGCCCGCGCGAGCACCCGACACCGCCGTCCAGTTCGTACAAGGCGAACTGGACGTGCATCCCGACCGAATCCCCTGGGGCGCCGTCGAGACGGTCAGCGTTTTCGCCGTGGAGAAGAACGCCGCGGGCGCGATCGAGTCGGCCCGGCACGTGACGAGGCGCTCTGACATCGCTCCCGGCGAATCCGCCCTCGTCTTCCGCCTGCGCCGCGCCAGCGGCAATCCCTGGACCGCCGGCTTCCCCTACGTCGATCTCACCAACCCGGAGACCGCGCGGCTGTTTCTCGAAACGACTTTCGAGCCGTACAAGCAGCATCTCGGCCCCGAGTTCGGCAAGACGGTTCGCTGGGTGTTCGACGACGAGCCGCTGCTGGCAAGCGGCGGCGCCTACGACTCCTCAGCGCTGGCTCTGCCGTTGAGCCGTTACACCCTCGCCGAGTTTCGCAAACGCTGCGGCTACGATCTCGCCGAAAAGCTCGCCTCCCTGTATTGGGATGTCGGGGACTTCCGCCAAGTGCGGTTCGATTACTGGCAAACGCTCCACGACCTTTGGAAGGAGAATTACTTCCGCCCCATCTTCCAGTGGTGCGACCGCAACAACCTTCAGTTCACCGGCCACTGGATGGAGCACGAGTGGCCTTACCCGTGGATCACGCCCGCCGACGCCTCGCTTTACGCTTACGAGCACGTGCCCGGCATCGACATGCTCGAAGGCACGAACATCCGGCTGGAAGGCAAGGACGCGCACATGCTCTTCACCATCAAGCAGGTGGCGAGCGTCGCCCGCCAACTTGGGCGGCGCGCCTTCTGCGAGGCGTACGGGGTCGCCGGTTGGGACAGCACCTTCGAGCATTACAAGCGCTTCGGCGACTGGCTCATGGTTCACGGCGTCAACTTCATGGACCAGCACCTCGCCTTCTCGACCGTGCGCGGCGCGCGCAAGCGGGACCACCCGCAGAGCTTCAGCGATGTATCGCCCTGGTGGCCTTACTACCGGCTTCATGGCGACCATCTCGGGCGCGTGAGCTACATGCTCAGCCGTGGCGAGGCGCGCAATCGCCTGCTCGTGCTTGTGCCCACCACCAGCGGCTTTCTCTGGGCCAGGCGCGGCGGTCCCACGCCGGAACTTGGGCACATGCGAGCGGACAACGCCGAGCTGAACCAGTTCCTCGCCGACCGCCACGTCGATTTCGACCTCGGCGACGAGCACATCCTCGAATGGTTCGGCCAGCAGGAGGGTAGACAGCTCAAGCTCGGCCGCGCCGCCTACGATCTCATCGTCTGGCCGAAGAACCTCGTCAACGTTCGCAAGCAGACGATCCCGCGCCTGGAGAAATACCTGGCCGCCGGCGGCGAGACCCTCGCCCTGGCGCCTCCGGCTGCCTATGTTGACGGCCATCCCAGTGACGCCGTCGCGGCGCTCCGCGATCGCTTCCGCGCGCAATGGCACGATGTCGCCGGTCTCGAGAACCTGCTCGCCGAAGTCCGCAAGCGGCTCAAGCCGCGGGTCAACTTCGACCGCGAGCCCGCCTGCTGCGTGGGCGTCTCCGAGCGATTCCTGCCGGGCGGCGAGCGCGTGCTGTTCTTCGCTAACACCGGCCTCACGCCGGTGCGCGCCAAAGCCACGGTCGAGGCGGGCTCGGCGGAACTCTGGGACACAGTGACCGGCAAGATAACACCCGCCCCGCTCCCGCTCGACATCGACCTCGCCCCCGCTGGCTCGCAACTCTTCGTGGTAAAGCCCTCGGGCGCGACGCCGGCAGCGGCTCCGCCGGTCCGCTTCACACGACTCGAGCCACTCAACTGGAAGATCGCCGCCGATTCGCCGAACGTTCTCGTCCTCGACTACTGCGACTTCACGACCGCTGGCATCGATCTCCGCGACGTCAACACCTGGCGCGCCAACTGGGTCCTGTGGCAGGCGCACGGCTTCGAGCGTCCTGCCTGGGACAACGCCGTCCAGTTCAAGACGCGCATCTTCGACCAGAATCGCTTCCCTCCAGATTCCGGATTCACCGCTACGTTTCGCTTCACGGTAGCGGACGCCGCGGCGATGCACGGGCTGGAACTGGCGCTCGAAGAGCCCGGTCTCTACCACATCACCCTGAACGGCCAGGAGGTTGACTTCCGCAACGCCGCTGCCTGGATGGACCCACACATTCGGACCGTCCCGGTGGAGAAGCTTGCCAAGCCCGGCGAGAACGTCATCCAGGTCACGGGCCGGCCGTTCGATGTGCGCATGGAACTCGAAAACGTGTACCTCCGCGGCAACTTCGCCGTCGTTCCCTCCAGCAAGGGATTCAAGGTCGCCGCGCCATCCAGGCTCGACTTCGGCTCCTGGGCGAAACAGGGGCGGCCCTTCGACGGCGGTTCCACTCTCTACGAAAGCGAAATCGAGGCGCCTGCCGGCGCCGGAATGTTGCGGGTAGAGTTGGGCAAGCTCGACGGCAGCGTCGCCGAGGTGCTGCTCGATGGGAAGCGCGCGGCGGTGCTCGGCTGGCCTCCCTACTCGGCCGAGTTCGCCGCCTCGTCTGGCAGGCACACCGTCGGCGTCCGCGTCGTCTCCACCCCGCGGAACGTCTTCGGCCCCTTTCACAACCGCATGAAGCTCCGCATGCGCGCCTGGCCCGCCGCCTGGGCCGACTTCCCCGAACATCAGCCGCCGGGCTCGCAGTATGATGTCCTCGATTACGGCCTCATGGCGCCGTTCGAAGTGAGCGCGGGCGAGCGGAAATGAGCAGCGGGCGCAGTCCTTCGGCCAAGGTCGGACTCTTTGGTATCGGCCTGGCTGCTTACTGGCCGCAGTTCCCCGGTCTCAAGGAGCGGCTCGAAGGCTACGTCGCCGGAATCGAATCGCGCCTCCGCGGCTTTGGCGCCGGCGTCGTTTCCGCCGGCCTCGTCGATACCCCCGAGCGCGCTCGCGAAACCGGCCAACTGTTCGCTCGCGAAGACGTTGACCTCATCGTCTGCCACGTCGCCACCTACGCCACCTCCTCGCAGGTGCTGCCAGTGGTTCAGAAAGCCCGCGCCCCGGTTCTCGTCCTCAACCTCCAGCCGAGCGCCGCTCTCGACTACGAGCGCACCGACACCGGCGAGTGGCTGGCCAACTGCTCCCTCTGCTCGGCGCCCGAGATTTCTAACGCCTTTGTCCGCTCCTCGATCGACTTCCGCGTTGTCTCCGGCGTGCTCTTCGACGATGCGGGCGCCTGGCGCGAGATCGAGGAGTGGTGCCGCGCGGCCGCAGTGGCCCGCGCCGTCCGCGAAAGCCGTGTCGGTTTCCTCGGGCACACTTACCCGGGCATGCTCGACATGTATTCGGACTTCACGATGATGCACGCGCAGCTTGGCGCGCACATCGAAGTCCTCGAGATGTGCGACCTCGCCAAGCGCGTTGCGGCGGTCACGGACAGCGAAGTCGAGGACAAGCTGCGCATCGCCCGCGAGACCTTCGAGATAGCCGAGAGCGTGGAGGAAGACGACCTCCGCTGGGCCGCGCGCGTCGCCGCCGGCCTCGACCGCCTCGCCGCCGACTTCGCTCTCGACGGCCTCACTTACTACTACCGCGGCCTCGACGGCAATGAGTACGAGCGCCTCGGCGCCGCGATGATCCTCGGCAACTCACTGCTCACCGCCCGCGGCATCCCCGCCAGCGGCGAAGGCGACCTCAAGACCTGCTTCGCCATGATGGCCATGGACCGCTTCGGCTGCGGCGGCTCCTACACCGAGTTCTACGCCATGGATTTCCGCGAGGGCTTTCTGCTCATGGGCCACGACGGGCCCGGCCACATCGCTATCAGCGACCGCAAGCCGGTGCTGCGCGGCCTCGGCCTTTACCACGGCAAGCGCGGCCGCGGCGTCTCGGTCGAGTTCAGCGTCAAGACCGGACCCGTGACCATCCTCGGACTGACCCAGACCGCGGACGGGCGATTGAAAATGATCGCCGCCGAGGGCGAGTCCCTCTCGGGGCCGGTTCTCCGCATCGGCAACACTAACTCTCGCCTCCGCTTCGGCCTTTCGCCGGCCGAGTTCGCCAACCGCTGGTGCGCCGAAGGCCCCACCCACCACTGCGCCCTCGGCGTCGGCCACGTTCTCGGCCGCATCGCCAAGCTCGCCGCCTTGCTGAAGCTGCCTCTGGCGACGATATAGAATCGGGGACAGCCCGCATGTTCCCCGCTCTTTCACAGCATGTCATCAGCGTTCTGGCTTTGATGCTCCCATGATCGAAATCGGCTTTCACACCGACGCCTTCAACAGCAGCTACTGGAACTTCGAGCAGTGCCTCCAGTGGGCGCACAGGAACGGTCTCCGCTACATCGAGTGCGGCGCCATCGACGGCGTGAGCTGGATCCACGGCCTCGGCTACCAGCCCCACATCGCGCTCTGGGAGGACCCGGTCCTGCTGCGGAAGAAGATGGATCGCTACGGCATCCAGTTTTCACAGATCGACGCCGCCTTCCCGATGTCGTTGCCCGAGGGCGCCACCCTCGGCGTGGAGTACATCCTGCACACGATCCGGTGGGCGAAACATGCGGGCTGTCCCCAGGTTGATACCACCGACGATCGCCACAGGCCGGCGGGAATGACCGAGCGGGAGGCGCTCGACCACATGCGGCGGCTCTACCGGCGGATTCTGCCCGTCGCCGAGGCCTACGAGATCGTCATCAATATCGAGCCGCACGGCTACTTCACCACCAAGCCCGATTTCATGGCCGAGATGCTGGCCTTCGCCGACTCCCCCTTTCTGCGAATGAACATGGACACCGGCAACACCTTCATCGCCGGCCAGGATCCGGTCGCCTTCCTCGAGCGCTTCAAGCACAAGGTCAGCCACGTCCACATCAAGGACGTGAGCGAGAGCCTGGCCGCGGCCGCTCGCGGCGAGCTCACTGGCATCGCCGTCAGTCATTGCGCCATCGGCGACGGCGTTAACGCGGACAATATCCGCAAGTGCCTCGGCATTCTCATCGAGGCTGGCTACGACGGTGTGCTCAGCATGGAGTGCGAAGGCCAGGGCGGCCCGATGATCGAGCGCAGCCTGGCCTGGCTCAAAGAACTCCTCCAGGAAGTATCCAAGAAAGGTTGATCACATGGACTCTAACGTAAGCAGGCGCAGTTTCATGATGGGCGCGGCTACGGCCGCCTCGGCGCTCCGGGTCGCCGGCGCCAACGACCGGATTCGCCTCGGCGTCATCGGCTGCGGCGGGCGCGGCATGCATCTCGTGAATATGGCGAACGTCGCCGGCGGCGTCGAGTGGGTCGCTGTCTGCGACGCCTGGGACGTTCGCCGCGACAAGGCGGCGGAGGCCATCGGCAAGCCGGTCGAAAAGTATGCCGACTACCGGAAGCTGCTCGAGCGCAAAGACGTGGACGGCGTCATCATCGCTACGCTCGATCACCTGCACGCGCCGATGTCGATCGACGCCTGCCGCGCGGGCAAGGACGTCTTCGTCGAGAAGCCGATGACCTCGTTGCCGATGCAAGGCGTCGAACTCGTGCGCGTGGTCCGGGAAACGAAGCGCATTCTCCAGGTCGGTGTGCAGCAGCGGAGCATCGCCCATTTCATCGAGGCCAAGAAGAAGTACTTCGACAGCGGGCTCATGGGCAAGGTGGGTCTCGTCCGCACCATTTGGAATTTCAACCGCGGCTATCTGTCGCCCGTTCCGCCAGGCATGGAGCAAAAGCCACCGGGGCTCGATTGGGACGCCGTCCTCGGCTGGCTCCCTAAGATCCCGTGGGACCCCAAGCGCTACTTCAATCGCTTCGCCTACTGGGATTTCGCCACCGGCGGCCAGACCGGCGGCCTCTTCGTCCACCTCGTGGACGTCGTGCACTGGTACTTGAATCTTCAGAAGCCCGTCTCCGCCGTCGCCCTCGGCGGCATCTACAAGTACGATGATGGCCGCGACACGCCGGATGTCATCAACCTCGTCGTCGATTACCCCGAGAAAGTGAACGTCACCTTCGAGGCCACGCTCCTCGACGCCAAAGAGGAAGCCGACATCATCTTCATGGGCACCGGCGGCCGCCTCACCATCTTCCGTTACGGCTACCGTTACATCCCCGCGCAGGAAAACAAGGAGGTGGGCGAAATCGCCGTCGGCGGAACCTCCGAGCCGCCCCACATGGCCAACTGGCTCCAGTGCATGCGCACCCGCAAGGAACCGAACGCCAACGTCGTCGACGGCCACTACTCCGCCATGGCCTGCCACATTGGCAACATCGCCTACAAGCAGCAGAGCCGCGTCGTTTGGAACAAGGAGTGGGATGTGTGAGGTGGCCGCCGGGCCTTACCAGATCACTTCCACATCGTAGGCGGCGAACGCCGGGTCTGCGCTGAGGATCGGCAGACCCTCCGACTGCGCCTGCGCCACCAGCATCCGGTCGAACGGATCGCGGTGGTGGAGCGGGAGGCTGCCTGCCAACAAGGCGTGGCTCATGAGCACTGGGAGGCTTACCATGCCGTACCTGCCAACGCGGTCCATGACGAACCGGGCTGGTTCCTCAGGCAGTTGGATCTTGCCTAGTTGGAACTTGATGGCCAGTTCCCACCCGCTCACCGCGCTGAAGTAAACCGTGTTAGCGCTGTCTTCGACGATCGAATGCGTCCGTGCCGAGACTCGTGGGTCGCCCGCGCCCCACCAGACGAACACGTGAGTGTCGACGAGCACCCTCATTTGTAGAACTGGTCGATGATCTCATCCGGCAGAGGAGCATCGAAGTCCGGGGAGATCCAGATCTTGCCCTTGTCCAAACCCGGTACCCGCTTCTTCAAGACTCCTTCAACGGGCACCAACCGCGCCACCGGCTTGCCGGCGCGTGCGATCACCACCTCTTCACCTGCTTCGACCCACACCAGGAGCTTAGAGAAGTGGGTCTTGGCTTCGTGGATATTCACTGTCTTGCCCATCACGGTCATTATAGACTAAGTCCAGGACTAAGTCAAGTGCGCCCAATTCCGCTCACGCGTAGCTCGCCAGGGCCCCTTTGTTCCGCTCGCCTCGCTCCCGGCTCACGCGCGCCAGGTAGCCGCTCTCGCGGAACGCCTTCAGCGGATCCTCCGCCAGGCCTTTCGACTTGCGCCACTCCCTGAGCGCCGGACGCACGTCGGTCGCAAAGGCCGACTTCAGACACTCCTCCGCGTCGATCAATTCGCACTTCTGTTGGTGCCGCGCCAGCGCCTCGTGATCCACCAGCGCCGCCTTGGCCCACAACTCCTGCGCGGCGCAGGCCGTCTGGATCATCTCCTCGATCTTGTCCTTGAGGTTGTGGCTCTGGTCGATCATATAGGCGACATCCGCCCGGCTCCCCGTCTCCCACTCGTAGAAGTGGATCTCGTGAAAGATGCGGAACACCTGGTAGGGGTCGATGGAGCCGATGGTCAGGTCGTCGTCGGCGTAGCGCCGGTCGTTGAAGTGGAACCCGCCGAGCATGTTCTCGCTCAACAGCCACGCCACAATCTGCTCGATGTTCTGCGCCTGGTAGTGGTGTCCGGTATCCACCAGCACCCGCGTCCGCGGACCCGCCGCCCGTGCCAGCAGCAGCGCCATCCCCCAATCGGCGATGTCCGTGTGGTAGAAGGCCGGCTCGAACGGCTTGTACTCCACCAGCAGGCGCTGCCCGTCAGCCATGCGCTCGTGTGCGGCCCGCAAGCCCTCGGCGAACCACTGCTTCCGCTGGCGGATGTTCGCCGTACCGGGGTAGCAAGAGCCGTCGATGAACCACAGCGAGATGTCGCGGCTGCCCGTCTCCTTGGCCAGCTCGACGCAGTCGAGAATGTGCGCGAGCGCCACCCGCCGGGCCTCGGCATCGGGGCTGGCCAGCGACCCGTACTTGTAGATCTGCTCCTGGAAAACGTTTGGATTGATCGCCCCGATCCGGACGCCGTACTTCGCCGCCATCGCCATCGCCTCGGGAACGCTCCTGCGCCCTTCCGGCAGGTCCCACAGAACGTGAACCGCCACGCTCGGACAGCAGCCCGTGAAGGCATGTACCTGCCCGGCATCGCTCAGCTTCTCTTCGATCGTGCTGGCGGCGCCCGCCTGGATGAACTTGCCGAAACGCGTGCCGGTGTTGGCAAAGCCCCAGGATGGAATCTCGATCTGAAATGAGTTCAGGGCCTTCTGGATGGTCTCTTCCTGCTGTGAGCTAGGCATGTACGTCCCCCTTGCCGAACGGAGCCATAGCCGGCTCCGAGCACACCAGTTTCTCCCCCGGTACACGGCTGCGTCAAACGCGCCGTGTAACGCGCCGTGCTCTTAGATTCTCGAGTGAGCCGCCGTGCGTTACCATACCTGAGTAGCAGCCCATGTTCTCGCTGGCCCGTGAGTTTGCCCGCCATGTAGTGCCGCAGATCCTGAAGCCGCTCCGCACGATGTGGAACCAGGTGATCGGCTTCGTGTTCCTTTGCTTCGCGCTGATTCCGCTGCCGGCGGCGGTGCGAACCTGGCGGCAGTACAACGAGACCGGGGAAGGCCTGGTCCGGCTGCTGGTGTCGGCGGTATTCATCCTCATCATGGCCTCTTTTGGCGTGACCTCCTTTCTCAAGGCGCGCAAGATCTCCCGCTCATGAGCGACACGCTCGGCAAGCCCGGCGAGTTTCCCTTCACTCGTGGCATTTACCCGGAGATGTACCGCAGCCGTTACTGGACCATGCGGCAGTACGCCGGCTTCGGCGCCGCTGAGGAGAGCAACGCCCGCTACCGCTACCTGATCTCGCAGGGAACGACGGGCCTCTCCGTCGCCTTCGACCTGCCGACGCAAATGGGCATGGACTCGGACCACCCGCTGGCGGCCGGCGAGGTCGGCCGTACCGGCGTGGCGATCTCCTCGTTCGAGGACATGGAGCGGCTGTTCGACGGCATCCGGCTGGACGAGATCAGCACGTCGATGACGATCAACTCGACGGCCGCCATCCTGCTCGCCTTCTACGTTCTCGTTGCCAGGCGGCAGGGCGCCGATCTCACCAAGCTCTCCGGCACGGTGCAGAACGACATCCTCAAGGAGTACATCGCTCGCGGAACGTACATCTACCCGCCGCGCCAGGCGATGCGCATCGTCACCGACCTGTTCGGGTGGGCGTCGCGGGAGCTGCCGGAGTGGAACACGATCTCGATCAGCGGCTACCACATCCGGGAGGCGGGTTCGACGGCTGTCCAGGAAGTCGCCTTCACGCTCGCCGACGCGATCGCCTACGTGGAGGCGGCGCTCGCGGCCGGCCTCGAGGTGGACCCGTTCGCTCCGCGGCTTTCCTTCTTCTTTAGCGCGCACAACAACTTCCTCGAGGAGATCGCCAAGTTCAGGGCGGCGCGGCGCCTGTGGGCCCGGCTGATGCGGGACCGCTTCGGAGCGCGCAGCGAGCGCTCCATGATGCTGCGGTTCCATGCCCAGACCGGCGGCTCGACGCTTGCGGCCCAGCAGCCGGACGTCAACCTGGTCCGGGTATCGATTCAGGCACTGGCGGCAGTGCTCGGCGGGGCGCAGTCGCTTCACACCAACGCCCGGGACGAGGCCCTCGCGCTGCCCACCGAGGAATCGGCGACGCTGGCGTTGCGGACCCAGCAGATCATCGCGCACGAAAGCGGCGTCACCGGCACCGCCGATCCCGTGGGCGGCAGCTACCGCATCGAGGAGCTGACCGATTCGATCGAGCTCGCAGCCGCGGACTACATCGAGCGCATCGACGCGATGGGTGGCATGTTGCGCGCTATCGAGTCCGGCTGGGTGCAGGCCGAGATTCAGGAAGCGGCCTACCGGCATCAGCGCGCCGTTGAGAGTGGAGAAGCGGTCGTCGTCGGCGTGAACCGCTTCTGGATGGAGGAGAGCCGGCCGGTTCCCACCTTCCGGCTCGACCCGCGGATCGAGAAGGCCCAGGTGGAGCGCCTGCGGAAACTGCGCGCTTCCCGCGACGCCGGCCGCGTCAAGCAGAAGCTCGACGCGCTGGAGAATGCAGCGCGCGGGCCGGACAACCTGATGCCGTTCATTTTAAAAGCCGCCGAAGCCTATGCCACCGTGGGCGAGATTTCCGACCGCCTGCGGAGAGTTTTCGGAGAGTACCACGAGGCGCGGGCATAATAGTCGTCAGACAAGGCTTGAACCATCCCATCCACATCCTCGGCGGAGGCTTGGCCGGCTCTGAAGCGGCTTGGCAGGTGGCGGAAGCCGGCCTGGATGCGGTCCTGTTCGAAATGCGGCCGGGCCGCTCGACCGCGGCGCACCGCACGGACCGGCTGGCCGAACTCGTGTGCAGCAACTCGCTCAAGAGCGAGCAGGAGAACTCGGCGCCGTGGTTGTTGAAACGCGAACTGCGGCTGCTCGGCTCGCTCCTGCTTCAATGCGCCGAGCGGGCACGCGTGCCGGGCGGGCACGCGCTCACAGTGGACCGCGAGGCGTTCGCCGCCGAGGTGACGCGGGCCATCGAATCGCATCCGCGCATCATCGTGCGGCGCGAAGAGGTGACTGCGATTCCCGTGGAAGGGGTCGTGATCGTGGCCACCGGGCCGCTCACCAGCGACGCGCTCGCCGCCGAGATCGCGCGTCTCACCGGCGCCGGGCGGCTGTTCTTTTACGACAGCATCAGCCCGATCATCGAGGCCGACTCGATTGACATGTCGGTGGCATTCCGCGCGTCACGCTACGGCAAGTCGCTCGACGACGGCGCGGATTACCTCAACTGTCCTCTCGACAAGGAGCAGTACGAGCGGTTCGTGGACGCGCTGCTTGCGGCCGAGAGCCGCTCGCCGCATATTCAGGAAGACATCCCGTACTTCGAAGCGTGTCTGCCGATCGAGGAGCAGGCCAGGCGCGGCCGCGACACGCTGCGCTTCGGACCGATGAAGCCTACCGGTCTCGTGGACCCCCGCACCGGCGTTCGTCCTTACGCGGTCGTGCAG
This sequence comes from uncultured Solibacteraceae bacterium, assembly GCA_964478455.1. Taxonomy (GTDB): domain Bacteria; phylum Acidobacteriota; class Terriglobia; order Bryobacterales; family Bryobacteraceae; genus CAYZJD01. The sequence continues at coordinate 12,428 of CAYZJD010000028.1, forward strand.
TTGCGCCAGGAGAACCTTCGCGCCGACAGTTACAACCTCGTCGGTTTCCAGAACTACTTGAAGTACGGCGAGCAGGCGCGGATCCTGCGGATGATCCCGGGACTGGAGCGAGCGGAGTTCCTTCGTTACGGCCAGATCCACCGCAACACGTACATCAACGCGCCTGCGTTGCTCGATCCATTACTCCGGCTTCGGACGGACCCGCGGATCTTCTTCGCGGGGCAGATTTCGGGCGTCGAGGGCTACGTTGAGTCGATCGCCACAGGGTTGATGGCCGGGCGGCACGCGGCCGCGCTCGCGCGCGGGGAAACGCCGCTGCCGTTGCCGCGCGAAACTGCTCTGGGCTCGCTGTGCGCCTACATCTCGGGGGCGGACCCGGCGGACTACCAGCCGGCCAACATCACTTTCGATCTGCTGCCGCCGCTCGAGGAAGAGACGCGGCGCCGGCTTCGCCACAACAAGCCGGCCCGCCGCGCGGAAGTCTGTCGCCGTACGCTGGCCGCGCTGGAGCAGTACCTTGGAGGATATGCCACGGGATAGCGAGCCGGCGCCGGGCACGATCGAGACCCAGGCGCGGCGATATCTCGACTCGCTGCGCCGCGAGAACGTCTCCGAGCACACGCTGCGTGCTTACGGCGGCGACCTGCGGCAGTTTCTCGATTATCTCGGCGGCCGGGGCCGCGTGCCAGGGAGCGCGCGGGAAATCGATTTGCTCGTCCTGCGAGAGTGGCTGGCGGGACTTTACAGGAGGAAGCTCGCTCCGGCGACGCTGCGGCGCAAGCTGGCCGCGTTGCGCTCCTTTCTTGAGTTCCTGCTGCGAGAGGGGGAAACGGAACTGAATGCGGCCCGGCTCCTGGGGACGCCGAAGGCTCCCGGGACTCTGCCACGGGTTCCGACAGCGGAGCAAACCAACACGCTGCTCGATGCGGCGGCGCGCCAGCCGGAGACGCCGTCGCTCGGCCGCGACGTCGCCGTGCTCGAGATACTGTACGGCTGCGGGCTGCGGGTCAGCGAGCTCGTCGGGCTGAATCTCGACGACATTGACTTCGGCGAGCGCTGGCTGCGCGTGCGCGGCAAAGGCCGTAAGGAACGGCAAGTGCCGCTGACGTCCAAGGCTGCCGAGGCGCTCGAACGCTACCTCGCCCGGCGGAAGGCGGCGCCGGCGGAGAAGGCCGTGTTCACCGGCAACCGCGGCACGAGGCTCACTGACCGCACCGTGCGGAACATCGTCAAGCTTTACGCCAGGCTGTTCGGCGGCGATGCCTCGCTACACCCCCACAGTCTGCGCCACGCCTACGCCACGCACCTGCTGAGCGACGGGGCCGATCTCCGGTCGATCCAGGAGCTGCTCGGCCACGCGCGCCTGTCCACCACGCAGAAGTACACCCGCGTGTCGCTGAACGATTTGATGGCGGTGTATGACAAAGCGCACCCGCGGGCGTGAGCGGGGCGCACTCGAACCAGTCGCTCTGATGCGGCGCAGAGCCGTTGGTAGAATCAAATCCAGTGAGAGGCCCAAGCCTGTGCTCACTTCTAGGGAACACGAAGGCTCCTCCTCAGCATGGCGCCGTCCGGAGCCAGGCTCCAAGGGGGGAGCGGAGGCGGCCAGAGCCGCTTTTGAGGAATTCGTGCAGCAGGCTGCCGGGAAAGGGGAACTTGTCAACCTCGTGTTCGAACAGCGCCTGTTCGACCTGATTGGGCTCTTGCACAAGATCGCCGATCCGCTCATGAGTGAGGATGTGCCTCACGAGGTGGTGGGCGGCTTGGCTGTCTTGATTCATGTGGAGGAAGCCGATCCGGCTCACTCCATGCTCACCAGGGACATTGACTTGATGATTCGGAGGCCTGATCTTCCACGGGTCGTCGAAATCGCAGGACGTCACGGCTTTCGGTTTCGACATGCGGCGGGAGTCGACATGCTCCTGTACGGTCACGCCGAGAGACCCAAGAACGCCGTCCACCTTCTGTACAGCGGCGAACGAGTACGAGAGGCGCAAACGACGCCAAACCCGGAGATCGCCCCAGTGAGGAGACAGATTCACGGCCGAGATGTTTGTGTCATCCCGCTTGTGGATCTGGTGCGCATGAAGCTGAGCGCCTTCCGCGACAAGGACCGGGTTCACATCCGGAGCATGGACAGCGCCGGGCTGATCACGCCAGAAGTGGAAGCGGCGCTTCCCGAAGAGCTGCGCACACGCCTTCGCCAGATCCGTTCAACCGAGTGAAAGTATCCCGGCTTTACTGACGCAGCGCCGATCCGGGCGGAAACAGTCCGTAGCGCTGGAGAAGCGCCTGTCCCTCCGCGCTCAACAGGAGGTCCAGAAACCGCTGCGCCGCCTGTTGTCTCGGGCTCGCGGCGACGACGCCCGCGGCCTGACGGATGGGACGGTGCCAGGTCTCCGGCAGGAGAATGCCGCCTTTGTCAAAGACGAGCGTCCAGGAAGTGATCACGGCGTCGGCGTTGCCGGTCGAGGCGAACTCGAAGGCCTGGCGGACGTTCTCGCCGTAGACCACCTTGGCTTCCAGGCGGTTCCACAATCCCTGGCTTCGCAGTGCCTCCACTGCTGCGATCCCGTATGGCGCGTGCTTGGGATTGGGCAAGGTGAGGAAGCGAACCTTCGCCCCGGCCAACTCAGTGATGCCCGGGATGGAGCCGTCAGCCGACCAGAGTCCGAGCCGCCCGGTCGCGTAGGTCCGCACGCTCGTTGACGAAACGAACCCACCGCGGGCCAAGTCCATGACAAGATCTTCATTGGCAGATAGATACACGTCGTACGGGGCCCCCTGGCGGATCTGGGCGGCGAGCATTCCGCTCGACCCGAGGGTGATCGCGAGGCTCGCTCCCGTGCTTTGGCGGTACAGTCTAACCAGGGCTGGCTCGAGCGGGGCAAGGTCGGCGGCGGCGGCGACGGAGAGGTTTTGGGCCGCCAAGCCACTGGTAAACAAGAAGGAAGTGAGGATCAGCACGAGCGGAAGGCTTGACAATGACATGCTAAGGTTTGATAATAAAGACGTGCTAACCAGGACGGCGCTTGCCGCCTGTGACACCCAGCTCCGGTTCGCTGGTTTCGTCCTTGGGAGGATTCGAGTTCCATGAGCAAGATTATCGGTATCGATCTCGGTACCACCAACTCCGTTGTCGCCGTGATGGAGGGAGGACAGCCCGTCGTCATCCCCAACCAGGAGGGGGCGCGCACCACCCCGTCGGTCGTGGGGTTCACCAAGAGCGGTGAACGGCTGGTGGGGCAGGTGGCGAAGCGGCAAGCGGTCACCAATCCCGAAAACACAGTTTACTCCATCAAGCGCTTCATGGGCCGCCGCGTCGGCGAAGTCACCGAGGAGATGAAGATGGTCCCCTACAGGGTAGTCAGCGGGGACAACGCGGACGCGCGGGTGGAGATTGGGGGCCGGCGACACTCGCCGCCCGAAATCTCGGCGATGATCCTGACCAAGCTCAAAGAAGCGGCCGAGGCCTACCTGGGCGAAAAGGTGACCCGGGCGGTGATCACAACCCCGGCCTACTTCAACGACGCCCAGCGGCAAGCGACGAAGGACGCGGGTAAGATCGCCGGCCTGGAGGTGATGCGGATCATCAACGAGCCGACGGCGGCGGCGCTGGCCTACGGCCTCGACAAGAAGAAGGACGAGACGATCGCCGTTTACGATTTTGGCGGCGGCACGTTCGACATTTCGATTCTCGAAGTGGGCGACGGAGTGGTGGAGGTGAAGTCCACCAACGGCGACACGCACCTCGGCGGGGACAACATCGACCAGCGGATCATCGACTGGATCGTGGCCGAATTCCGCAAGGACAACGGCATCGACCTGGCGCGGGATCAGATGGCGCTCCAGCGGCTGAAGGAGGCGGCCGAGAAAGCGAAGATCGAGCTTTCGACGCTGCTCGAGACCGAGATCAACCTGCCGTTCATTACCGCCGATGCCAGCGGGCCGAAGCACCTGGTGATGAAACTGACGCGGGCGCGCTTCGAGCAGATGGTCGAAGACATCCTGATGAAGAGCGTCGGGCCCTGCAAGCAGGCGCTGGCCGACGCCGGGCTGACGCCGGACCGGATTCACGAAGTGGTGCTCGTGGGCGGCAGCACGCGCATCCCGCGGGTGCAGCAGATCGTCCGGGACCTGTTCAACAAGGAGCCGCACAAGGGAGTGAACCCGGACGAGGTGGTGGCGGTGGGCGCGGCCGTCCAGGGGGGCGTGCTCGGCGGCGAGGTCAAGGACGTGCTGCTGCTCGACGTGACGCCGCTGTCCCTGGGCATCGAGACCCTCGGCGGAGTGTACACCAAGCTGATCGAACGCAACACCACCATTCCGACGCGCAAGAGCGAGATCTTCTCCACCGCCAGCGACAACCAGACATCGGTGGAGATCAAGGTGCACCAGGGCGAGCGGGCGATGGCGATGGACAACCGGCTGCTCGGAGTGTTCCAGCTTGTCGGCATTCCGCCGGCGCCGCGGGGCATCCCACAAGTGGAAGTCACCTTCGACATCGACGCCAACGGCATTCTGAACGTGACGGCGAGGGACCGGGCCACGAGCAACGAGCAGAAGATCACCATCACGTCTTCGTCCGGCCTCAGCAAGGACGAGGTGGAGCGAATGGCCAAGGACGCCGAGGCGCACACGGCCGATGACCGGCGCCGGCGCGACGAGGTGGAAGCGCGCAACCGCGCCGATGCTCTTGTCTATCAAGTGGAGAAGATGCTCCGCGACCATCGCGACAAGATCAGCGCCACGGAGGCGAAGGAGATCGAGTCGGCGGTGGAAGAGGTCAAACGCGTGATGAAGGAGGGCCCGGCGGACAAGATCAACGCCGCCGTGGACAAGCTGACGCGCGCCAGTCACAAGCTGGCGGAGGCGATGTACCGGGCCGCCGGCACGCAGACCGGCCCGGCGCCGGAGAGCGGCCCCACAGCCGGCCAGCAGAAGGACAACGTCGTGGACGCCGAGTTCGTGGACGTGGACGACAAGAAGAAATAGCGCGCAGCTTGCAGCAAGGGGGCTGCAAGCTGCGGACGGCATTCGATGGCTGCGGCGACAGACTACTACGGAGCGCTGGGCGTCCGGCGGGACGCCAGGACGGAGGAGATCCGCAGGGCATACCGCAGACTTGCGCGGAAATACCATCCCGACCTCAATCCGGGAGACAAGGCGGCCGAGGAGAAGTTCAAGTCCATCCAGGAGGCCTACGACGTTCTCAGCGATCCCCAGAAGAAGCAGATGTACGATCAGTACGGCTTC
>CAYZJD010000028.1:17693-21396 GCA_964478455.1 uncultured Solibacteraceae bacterium
GGCCGGCGAGCAGGGGCCGGGATTTGGCTTCGGCGGCTTCGATTTCAGCGACTTCTTCACCCGCGCCAGCGGTGGCCGATCCGCTGGTGGCTCGTCGTTCAGCGACGTGTTCAGCCAGTTCTTTGGCCGCGGCGCACGCACGGAACAGAAGGCGGAACCACAGCGAGGCTCCGACCTCGAGTACGCCCTCGACGTCGATTTCTGGCAGGCCATCCGCGGCACGCAGGTGCGGCTGAATATCACGCGCCAGGAGGCTTGCGAGGCTTGCGGGGGCGCCGGCAAGCAGGGCGGGCAGACCTCCACCTGCCCCGAATGCAACGGAACCGGCAACGTAACGCAGATGGCCGGGATCATGCGGTTCAGCCTGACGTGTCCTCGCTGCGGCGGCCAGGGCAAGCTGCGCAACGCCTGCCCCCGTTGTCACGGCGACGGCCGTCTGCCGCGGGTCGAGCAAGTCGAAGTGCGAATCCCAGCCGGCGTGAAATCCGGCGACCGCCTCCGCGTGGCGGCGAAGGGCAATGCCGGCACCGAAGGCGCGCCGGCCGGAGATCTTTATATCACCGTCCGTGTCGAGCCCCATCCGTTCTTCCGGCGCGAAGGCGACGACATCCACATCCTGGTCCCCATCACCATCACCGAGGCCGGGCTGGGCTCGAAGATTGAGGTTCCCACGATCGATGGCCGGGCCTTGCTCAAGATCCCCCAGGGCACGCAGAGCGGGCAGAAGTTCCGCTTGCGCGAAAAGGGAGTGTTCAATGCCCGCAAGAACACACGGGGCGATCAGATCGTGGAGGTCTTCGTGCAGCCGCCGAAGGTGAGAGACGAGCGCACTAAGGAGCTGCTCCGCGAGCTGGCGACGCTGAACCCCGAAGACCCGCGCGAGGAGATCTGGACGAGGGTGTAAGCCATGGCGAAGAAGCGGGCCAAAGCCGCCTACATGATTTCAGCGGTCTCCGAGCAGTACAATCTCCATCCCCAGACGCTCCGGCTCTACGAGCGGGAGGGCTTGCTCAAGCCGTCGCGGAGCGAAGGCAACACGCGTCTTTACACGGACGAGGACCTGGAGCGTCTCGAGGTGATTCTGAAGCTGACTCGCGACTTCGGGGTGAATCTCGCCGGCGTCGAGATCATCCTTAACATGCGGGAAAAGATGACCGAGATGCAGCGGCAAATCGAAGAGCTCGTGGAGACGCTGAACCGCGAACTGGCGGTCCATCTTCGCCCGCCCCCCCCGAAAGAAACGACGTCGCTGATTCCAGTGGCGCGCGCCGCCGCCGTGGTCCCCGGCCGCTCGTCCAAGCGGCGCGAAAGACAAGCGGAGCCGGTCGCCTGAACAGAGCAGCGCTGGAAGCCTGCTCCCCGCCGTTACCGCAGGGTCTGCAAGTAGTCGCCGGTGCTGGCATCCACCAGGATGGAGAAGTTGCTCGTCGAGACCGACTCGCCCCAGATGACGCGCCACGCCGGGTTGGGGAAGCGCGGCGTGGATTCCAGCAGATACTGCACCGTCATGTCCGGGTGCTTCTTCGCGTAGTCCGCGCCTTTCTTGAGCGCTATCTCGTAAGCCTTGTCAGTGTCGGTCTTGAGCGCCGCGATCAGAAACGGCCGCGCCTGCCCTCGCGGGCCCATGTAGGTTTCCTCCAGGCCCGCGAAAACGCCCTTGTGGAGATTGCCCTCCGACTCAATGACCGAATACGTCCAGGTGCGGGCCCGCCCGCGACTCTGGGAGACGAAGGTCGCTTCCCAGGCCGCCGCCTTGCCAGGAGTGGCTGTTACCTCGGGCAAATGAATGCTTCTGACGCGCAGAGCCTGGCAGTCCGGCGCCCAGGCCCGCGCGGAGGCGAACATCTGGTGGAAGGCCCAGCGCCCCGTCACCGGCTCGGGCGGCTTTTCCGGTTCCTTCGGCTTCTCCACCGTTTTGGGGGTTTCCGCGCAGCCGGCCAGCAGAAGAAAGAACAATGCGGGAATCGATACTCGGGACGGCGATTTCATACTCTGAAATCCTACCTCCGGCTTGTCGCGGGCGGCAAGGTCTCTTGAAGGTCCGGGCCGAGCGTCTGGCTATGAGCCGGGCTTCTCCTGCTTCCACCAGTCCTCGATGACGCCCCGGTACCGCGAGTACAGGAACGAGGTCACCAGCAGCAGCACGCCGAGCACCGCGAACGCCGTCACGCGGTAGATGCGCCGGAGCAGCCAGACGTCGTGGAGGTAGAGCTTCAGCACCACGGCTCCGACGAGCACGAGGCCGAGGAGCCTGGTCAGGCCCGAGCGCGCCAGCATCCCCGCGAGCACGAGGGCCATGGCGTAGGCGGCCGTCAGGATCGAGATGGCTGCGCTGCGCACGCTGGCGACATTCTCCGGCGCCGCAATCCGGGCGGCCCATCCGGCCGCTTCCAGCAGAAGCGCCGAGAGCAGAACGGCGTGTCCCGCGACGTAAGTCGCCAGCCGGCTTCGCCGGTCCTCGAGCCAGCAGGAGGCGCCCCACAGCGCCGCCATGCCGGTCAGAAAGGTGAGAAACCGCAGATTGGAGATCGCGGCATACGGCGCGCCATCGCCGTACATGCCGGCATCGACGAACCACAGCCGCCCGAGTACAAACAGAAACACGAGCAGAGCAGCAAGGCACAGCCGCCGGACGCCCGCGCGCGAGCCGATCCAGGTTAGCACGGCGGCTTCGATCGCCCAGGCCATGGTGATCCGGTAGCCGGAAAACTGGATCGGCACGGCGAGCGTGAGGAACACGATGCCGAGGCCGGCGCAGATTTCGGCCGTTCGGGAGCCGGTCTGATCCGCCGGGAGCCGCCGGCGCAGCATGTGTCCCAGGCCCAGGTGAAGGCCGGCTAGCGCCGCTGCGAAGAGTCCGCGGTAAGCATCGTAGCCCGCGCCAAGGAGGCTGTAGCCGAAGCTGAAGTACACCAGGCTGTTGGCCGCCGCCACCGCCAGTTCCAGCCCGCCGGGTGCGGTGCGCCTCACCGCGATCCGCCAGGGCAGCCATGCCAGAAGCAACAGGAAGGCGGCGGTCAGCCAGCCGAGAACCACGAGCGAGGAAACGGTCTCCGCAAGGTCTTCGTACCAAAGCCAGGCGAAGAACCAGAACGCTCCCGCGGTGAGGGCGGAGGTCCATTCCCGTCTCCGGAGGTCGGAGAGGGCCAAGCCCGCACAGGAGACCGCGAGGCTCAGCGGAAAGAATGCCACGTGACGGCTCCATGCGGTCAGCAACCCCACCAGCGCCAGCACCTGCATCGCCTCGGGGAGTCCCACGGCGCCGGCGGCGAACTGCGCGAAGAACCCCATCGCCCAGACCGTGGCCGGCAGTTCTTCCCCCTCGTTGAAGTTGCCAGTGAGCCACAGATAGTAGAGGAGCGCCGTGGCGCCGCACGCCAGCACTTCCACGCGCCGCCACCCGCGCGGTCTCGCCGTGGCCATCGCTCCGAGGTTCAACAGGAAGACGAATCCGAAGAAGAACCACGGGCGGTCCTCGCCGGTTGCGAGCAGCAGCGGCGTTGCGTAACCGCCGGCGAGGCCCAGCACCAGCATCGCCGGTGAATCGTAGCGAAGCGCCAGCGCGCCGGCGAGCGCCGTCGCCAGCGCCATGAGCGCGAACGCCGCCGCCTGCGGCACGAGGTGGTAGAAACCGAACGACGCGTAAAAGGAGAGGTACAGAACGGCGATTCCGCCGCCACAGATTCCCTGCGAGTAGATGCGG
>CAYZJD010000029.1:0-21167 GCA_964478455.1 uncultured Solibacteraceae bacterium
GCATGAAGTGCTTGTAGCCGCCCTTTTCGGCCATGATGGGATCCCACAGCACGTGGCTCACCTGCCGCTTCACCGGGCGGCCATCGAAGTCGCTCAGGCGCACGCCCTCGGCGGTCAGAACGGCGATGTCGCCGTCGTTCAGGAAGAAGACATCGCGCGTGTGATGCAGAATGGCCGGCACGTCCGAGGCGACGAAGTACTCGCCGTCGCCCAGTCCGATGACCGCGGGCGGGCCGGAGCGCGCGGCCACGATCTTGCCGGGGTCGGAGCGCGATAGGATCGCCAGGGCGAACAGGCCCGCAAGCTGCCGCGCCGCCTTGCGCACCGCCTCTTCCAGGTTGCCGTCGAAATGATCCTCCACCAGGTGCGCGATCACCTCGGTGTCCGTGTCGGTCTGAAAGACGTGGCCCCTGGCCTGGAGATCGTGCTTCAACGCAAGGTAATTCTCGATGATGCCGTTGTGCACCACCACCACGTCGCCCTTGCAGTCGCGGTGCGGGTGCGCGTTCTCCTCGGTGGGGCGGCCGTGCGTGGCCCAGCGCGTGTGCCCGATGCCGTAAGCGCCGTCCACCGGATCGAGGCGCAGGGAATCTTCCAGGCGGCGCAGCTTTCCGGAGGTGCGGCGGATGATCAACTGCCTGTCGTCATCGATGACCGCGATGCCGGCCGAATCGTAGCCGCGGTACTCGAGCCGGCGGAGTCCGTCCAGAAGAATGGGCACCGCCCTGCGCGCGCCGATGTAGCCGACGATCCCGCACATAACGAGAAGAGGCTCGTGCCTAGTCGAGGATCTCCACCCGGTATTCCTCGATCACCGGGTTGGCCAGCACGTCCTGGGCGATCTGCTCGAGTTCCCGGCGGGCCTGCTCGCGGTCGCCGCCGCCGGCGAGCGCGATCTCAAAGAACTTGCCCTGCCGCACGTCGGCGATCTCCTTGTGGCCGAGGCCGTTCAGCGCCGCGCGGATCGTCTGCCCCTGCGGATCGAGCACGGTGGGTTTGAGCGAAACGTAGACTCGCGCTTTCATGCGTGCTCTCATTGTCGCAAAAAGGGGTCAGCCTGATCTGCCCCATTTTCTTCCGAGCCCGCCGGAAAATGGGGCAGATCAGGCTGACCCCTTTTATGAGTAGATCGGCTCGAGGCGGTTGACGACGTAGGCGCCGCAACGTTCGTAGCTCGCGCGCGGCCCGTTCCGCGCCGTGTCCAGATCCACGCAGATCCAGCCCTTGTACCCGATCCCTTTGAGGATGCGGTGGCAGGCCGGGAAGTCGATCTCGCCGTCGCCCAGATCGTAGATGCTCGAAAAGAACCGCGCCGCCTGCGACTCGCGCTTGTGTACCGTGCCGTTCTCTAGCACAACATCGGCGGCGGGCGTGGTCCACCGGGCGTCCTTGTAATCGAGAAACATGATCCGGTGTTTGTATCGCTCGAACATCTCGACCACGTTGGCGCCCGCCAGATGCAGGTGCGCGGTGTCGGGCGCGAAGTGGAACAGCTTCGGGTCGGTCATCGCCAGGCAGCGGTGGACCTCCTCCGGCGATTCCACCATCTGGTCGAGGTGATTGTGAATTCCCGCCTGAAAGCCCATCTCCCCGGCCAGTTCGCCGATGCGGTTGAAGCACGCGCACATGACGCGGAAGGCCGCGTCCACGTCTTCTCCCGGTTTGCGCCGGCCGGGCGAGAACACGACCAGGCGGCTGGCGCCGAAGCCGCGGAGAAACTCCATCGCCGCGCGCGCGTCCGCCAGAACCTGCGCGTGGCGCGCCGGGTCGTGCGACTCGGCGTTGAAGGAGATGGTCACCACGTGCAGGCCGCGCCGCGAGACTTCCTTCTCCATCTGGGCGGCGGTGAGGTTGTATGTCTTGAGACACCCCGGGAACCCGGTGACGCGAACGCCGATGAAGCCGGTGTCCTTCATCACGTCGAGGATGTCGGTGAATGGGACCGGCTTGTAGTGATGCCAGAGCGCGGCGCTGAGGGCCCACTTGATGTTCCGGTTGGCGGGCAGCCGCGAGGCGGCGCCGGCCAGCGTGGTGGAAAGGGAAGCGAGAAACGCGCGGCGGTTCATCGCTCTCAGGCCACGCGGTACTTGCGCACCGCCTCTTCGTCCAGCTCGATGCCGAGTCCCGGTTCCTCGGGGACGTCGAGAAAGCCGTCGCGCGCTCGCAGCTTCTGCTTCGTGATGAACTCGCGCAGGTTAGTTTCCTCCTCGGCGACGAACTCGCAGATCAGCGCATTCGGGATCGAGTTCAGCCAGTGCAGCGCGGCAGTGACGTTGATGTAAGTGGTGAAGCCGTGGTTGGCGATGACGAGGCCCCGGTCCCAGGCCAGGGCGGCGATCTTCACCGCCTCGGTGAAGCCGCCGCAGCGGGTTAGGTCCACCTGCACGACGTCGATGCGGCCGCGGTCCATCAGCTCGATGTAGGACGCGCGGTTGCTCTCCTCCTCGCCGGCGGCGATGCGCACGTCGGTGCCCTCGGCCAGCTTGCGGTAGCCATCGTAGTCATCCGGGCGCAGCGGCTCTTCGAGCCAGAAGATGTTGTATTCCGAGAAGGCACGGGCGCGCTGGAGCGCGGTCTTCGCGTCCCAGACGAGGCCGGCGTCGATCAGCAGGTCGGCGCCGTCGCCGAGCCCCTTGCGTCCCTCGCGAACGAGCGCGATGTCGGTCTTCTCGTCCTGGCCCATCGGGTCCCACCCGAACTTGACGGCGGTGAAACCCTGATCCCGATAGCGCCGGGCCAGCTCGCCGGTCTTCTCCGGCGTGGCACCAAACAGCGAGCTGGCGTAGCATCGAATCTTCTTGCAAAACCCGCCGCCCAGCAGCTTCCAGACAGGCAGCCCCAGGGCTTTCCCCTTGATGTCCCAGAGCGCCATGTCGATGCCGCTCATCGCGTGGATGCCGGCGCCGCGACGCCCCGCGTAGATGTTGGCGCGGTACATCTTGTACCAGAGACGCTCGGTCTCGAACGGGTCTTCCCCGATGAGGACGTTGGCCAGGCCTGTGGTGGTGGTGTGTGAGAACGGGCCTTCGATCATCCACTTGACGGCCATAGGGCTCGAATCCACCTCGCCGATGCCGGCGATGCCGGCGTCGGTTTCGACGCGGACGATGAGCGCGTCCTGGCCGCTGTCGCACTGGTGCTTGACCTCGGGCTGCCGCAGGTACAGGGCTTCAACTTTCGTGATTTTCATCGGAGACGGCATGTTAGCACAGGCGGCAGGCGGCCGGCCTGCACAGGGCGGCTGTAGGTTTCGGTAAGAGCGCGTTGCCGCCGGTGGCAACACATAGCCTCGATGTGTTGTGAGATCATGAAGGCTAAGCCGATGGGTTCGCAGACGACACTGCGTCTTGTCACGGTCCTGCTGTTACTCCTGGCAGGAGCGGAGCTGTTCGCCTGTGATCTGCTCTCGCCTTCCAGTTGTGGAATCGCGGGTTCGCGCGATGGATGCAACCCCGACCAGCCGTCTTCGGGCGACGACTGCCTCTGCTGCTGTCACCACATAGTCGTTTCCAGCTCGTTCCTCCTCGACCGAGCCGACCGGCTGTCTTCTGTGCCGCCTCTTCTCGAGGCCCAAATCCCTCTGTCCCAACCGACCAGCGTCTACCATCCTCCCCGAGCCTGACCTCCTGACTTGCTTTTGAGTTCTTTCAGGGAGTTGAGGATGAATAGAGATCTTTGTTTGTGTCTTGCTGCATTGTGTGCAGCCTTCGGATTGCGTGCGCAGACAGCCCCATCCAGTGTCGATGACTTGGTGCAGAACGCCCTTGAGCGGAACCGGGAACTGCTGGCCGCCCGCCAGCGGCTGGCCGAGGCGCAGGCACTGCTGCGCCAAGCCGGGGTCCGGCCCGCGCCGGCAATCGAGGTCAACGGAGCGAGCGGCCGGCCTCTTGGCGCCGTCGGGGAGGCCGACTTTTCGGTCGGCTACTTCCAGCCGGTCGAGACCTACGGGAAACGTGCCAAGCGTGTCCGAGTTGCTGAGGTTTCAGTCGGGTTGGCGGAGGCCGAGCTGGCGGAGCGAATCCGGCAAATCACCTTCGACGTCAAGACACGTTTCATCGATGCCGTTTCGGAACGATGGAAACTTGAAGCGCTCGACAGGCTCGTGAAGGTCAACCGTGAGTCTTATCAGATGACAGAGTTCCGCGTGCGGCAGGGAGATGCTGCGCCACTGGAGGGGCAACTGCTCCTGGTCGAGCTGAACCGGACAGAGGCGGAGCGAGCTACCACGATTGGGCGAGCCCAAACCGCGCTCCTGGAACTGCGCACGCTCATTGGGGGCGCAGACTCGTTGGTGCTGAAAGAGGACCTTGATTTGAAGAGGCGGGGGTTCGCATTCGACGAGCTACGGCAGCGAGCCCTACGGAGCCGGCCTGACCTACGAGTCGCCCGGCTCCTGGAGCAGCAAGGGGAGGCGGAAGTAGAACTCGCAGAGGCACAGGCCCGGCCCGACCTGACCCTCTCGGCTCAGTATCAGTTGCGCAGGTCGCAGTTCGAAGATCCGATCCGGAGGACCGAAACTGGCTCTCACCTCCCGCTACGGGATCGCGACAACATTCTGGCATTCGGCGTTTCAATCCCCGTGCTGAATCGAAGCAGGAACCTGGGAAACATCGAAGCAGCCGTCGCTCGTGCGAGGAGCGCCCGGCTCCGCAGAGAACATCTGGAATCAGTCATCCTGCTGGAAGTCGAAGCCACCTGGCGCCGCTGGGAGGCCGCCATGCGTGCCCTGGAGGTCTTCAACCGCGGCGTCGTCGGCCAGTCAGAAAGGAACCTGGAGATCATCCGGCAGGCTTACAGCCTGGGGCAACTGCGCCTGCTGGACGTTCTCAACGAACAGCGCCGCTTGATCGACACAGAGATGATTTACTTCGATGCCAGGGCGGAAGCGGCGCGCGCCTTCGCTGAGTTGGAACGGGCGGTTGGAGGTGATCTGCGATGAAGAAGCTGTTAATGTTTCCCATCCTGTGGCTGGCCCTCACCGGGTGCTCGAAGTCCGGGCCGGAAGAGGCGCTGGCGCGGCGACCGGAGCACCCAGCGGGGCTCATCGTGATGGATCTCGAGGCGCAAAAGCACGTCGGCCTGCAAGTGGCGCCGGCGCGACTCCAGCAGCTCACCGAGTATCTGCAAGTCACGGGAACGGTGCAGCCGATCGACACCCGAGTGAGTGCAGCGCGACCGCTGGCTCGCGGACGCATCCAGGAGGTGCCGGTCAAGGTCGGAGACCGGGTCCAGAAAGGCCAGGCTCTGGCCCGGTTCGACAACATCGAAGCGGGCGAACTGGTGGCGCAACTAGAAGCGGCACGGGCGGAACTGCAACGGCTCAAGATTCAGGCCGCCGCTCAATCACGGCAGACGGAACGAAGCCGGAAGCTCGCCGAGATCGGCGCGGCCCCGCAGAAAGAATACGAACAGGCCGATGCCGATCTGCAAGCTTTGGAGGAAAGCATTCGTTCGCAGGAGAGCGTCATCGCTGGAATCTTGTCCCGTCTCCGGAGATTCGGTGCTTTGCCGGGCAACCCTCACGACCCCGTTGTAACGACGGTCGCAGCGCCCTTTTCGGGTGTTGTGATTGCGGTGACCGCGGCGCCAGGCGAAGTAGTGGACTCCGGGACGGAGCTATGCAAAGTCGCGGATCTCGCGGAAGTCTGGGTCCAGGCAGAGGTCTATGAAAAGGACCTGGGGCGCGTCAGAGTCGGTCAGGAGGCGGTGATCACTGTCGATACGTATCCCGAAGAAGCCTTTCGCGGGAAGGTCACGTTTATCAGTGACGTGCTCGATCCCGGCACGAGAACGGCGAAAGTCCGATGCGAGGTCCCAAATCGAAGCATGCGACTGAAGCTGGACATGTTCGCCACGGTGCAAGTCCCCACTACGTTCAGCCGGCAAGCGATCGCCGTCACGGCCGGGGCTGTTCAGCAACTGGACGGCAAAAACGTGCTCTTCATCCGCAGGGCGCCAACGCAATTCGAGAAGCGGGAAGTCGGCATCGGGAAGCTGATCAACGGACTGATGGAGATCACTGCCGGACTCCAACCTAACGAGCCGGTGGTCGTTCAGGGCGCCTTCCACCTCAAGTCCATCCTCGCGGGCGCAGAACTGGGAGAAGAGTAGATGAAATGTCTTGTCTCATGGGCCCTTGACTACCGGTTCCTCGTGCTGTTGAGCGTGGTGCTGGTAGCCGGCTTCGGGCTTTACGCGCTCCAGCAGTTGCCGATCGACGCCGTGCCAGACATCACACCGAACCAGGTGCTCGTACTCACGAGTGCGCCGAGCCTGTCCCCCGTGGAGGTGGAGCAGTACCTGACGTTCCCCGTCGAATCCGCGATGAGCGGTCTGCCGGGAATCGAACGAATCCAGTCGGTCTCCAAATACGGTCTCTCTTATGTTGCGGTGTATTTCGAGGAACACATGGACCCGTATTTCTGTCGCCGCCTCGTGATGGAGCGGCTGCCGCAGGCCCGGGAGGCCATTCCGCAAGGGATCGGAACTCCGGAGATGGGACCGATCTCGACTGGCCTGGGAGAGATCTACCAGTTCAAAGTGACGGGCGCGGGCCGTTCGTTGATGGAACTTCGCAGCATTCTGGATTGGGAGATTGCCCCCAAGCTGCGTTCAGTCCCTGGGATTGTCGAGGTCAACTCGCATGGCGGTGAGTTGAAGACGTACGAAATCCAGATCGACAGCGACAAGCTGATGGCCTACCGCATTCCCCTGCGAAGAGTGATTGAGGCACTGGAACGAAACAATGCGAACGCAGGCGGCGCCTACCTGGAGCGGTCCGAGCAGCAATCGCTCATTCGCGGCGAGGGCATGGTCAGGAGCCTGTCCGACCTCGAGAACATTGTGGTGGGAGCTTCGCCGACCGGCACGCCGCTGCTGATGCGCCATGTCGGAGACGTTCGATTCGCGCCCATGGTGCGACAGGGCTTTGCGACTCAGGACGGGAAGGGTGAGATTGTCATCGGCATCGCAATGATGCTGCTCGGTGAGAATTCCCGCACGGTGACCGAGCGCGTTAAGGCGAAGCTCTCCGAGATCCAACGCTCGCTGCCTCCGGGCGTCCGTGTTGAGCCGCTCTATGACCGCTCCGAGCTGGTGAGCCGGACCATCCGCACCGTGAGCCGCAATCTGGTTGAGGGTGGGATGCTGGTGATTGCCGTGCTTCTGCTGCTCCTAGGCAGCTTGAAGGGGGGATTCATCGTGGCGCTGGCGATCCCTCTCTCTATGCTTGTCGCTTTCACGGGCATGGTCTATTCGGGCATCTCCGGCAACCTGATGAGCCTCGGAGCCATTGACTTCGGGCTGATCGTAGACGGCTCGGTGGTGATGATCGAGAACGTCTTGCGGCGTCTGAGCCATCGCCGGCCGGATGCGTCGCCGCTGGACACCGTGCGGGCTGCCGGACACGAGGTGGCACGGCCAATTTTCTTTGGGGTGCTGATCATCGTCCTGGTATACGTGCCCATCCTTACGCTGAGGGGCGTCGAGGGCAAGATGTTCAAGCCCATGGCGCTGACGGTCCTGCTCGCGCTGGTCGCGTCTCTGGTCATCGCGATGACGCTCATGCCGGTCCTCGGATACTACGCTTTCCGGAAGCGCGCTTCTGAGAAGACCACCTGGCTTATGCGGCGTCTGAGCGCCGCCTATGGACCGGTTCTCCGGCGCGCCCTTCGTTTTCCGTTGCTGACGGCCAGCTTGGCAGCCCTTGTTTTCGCGCTGTCGCTGGGCATCGTGCCCTTTCTTGGAGCGGAGTTCATTCCGACCCTCGACGAAGGGTCGGTCCTTGTGATGATGTACCGGGTGCCGGGGATCTCCGTCAGCGAGTCGTTGCACGGGAATGAGATTATCGAGGGCGTCCTGCGGCACTTCCCGGAGGTGGACAAGGTGGTCAGCCGGACGGGGCGGCCAGAGGTGGCCACGGACCCCATGGCCATCGATCAAAGCGACGTGTACGTTTTCCTCAAGCCACGCTCGGAGTGGCCGGTGAAAAGAACCAAGAACGAGTTGATCACCGCAATGAAAGTGGCCCTTGAAAAGGAAGCGCCGGGCGCCGCGTACAGCTTCCTGCAACCGATCCAGATGCGGATGCAGGAACTGATGGAGGCTGGAGTCCGGTCTGACATCGCCGTCAAGTTGTATGGCGACGATCTCACTGTGCTACGGGAAAAGGCCGAACAGATTGCGGCGGTGCTCCGGCGTGTTCGGGGGGCGGGTGACGTGCGCGCGGAGCGCGTGGCGGGTCTCCCGTACCTGCGCGTCCGGATCCGTCGCGATGCCATTGCCCGCCATGGTCTTGATGCGGAGGACGTGCTCACCACGGTCGAGGCCGCCGGAGGCAAGGTGGTGGGACAAGTGCTGGAGGGAAACCGGCGCTACGCGTTGCAGGTCCGCTTCTTGCCGGCCCAGCGTTCTACCGTTCAGGCCATCGGGAATCTGAAAGTAGGGGACAAGGAGGGCCATTTCATCCCGCTGGCCCAATTGGCTGAGATCTTTGAGGAGGAGGGGCCGGCGCAAATCAGCCGAGAAAACGTACAGCGGCGGATCAGCGTCGAAGTTAACGTTCGAGACCGGGACCTGGCGAGCTTTGTGGCTGAAGCGCGGCGAGCGATTGAACAAAAGGTGGCGATTCCCCCGGGCTACTGGATTGATTGGGGTGGCAAGTTCGAGCAACTCGAAAGCGCCAGTCGCCGGCTGGCGATCACGATCCCGATCGCGGTGCTGTTGATTTTTGTCCTGTTGTATCTGAGCTTCGGCGCAGCGCGGCCGGCTCTGCTGATCTTTCTCAACATCCCGCTGGCAGCGACGGGCGGCATCCTGGCTCTGTGGAGCCGCGGCATGCCGTTCAGTATTTCTGCAGGCGTCGGTTTTATTGCCCTCTTTGGTGTGGCTGTTCTGAACGGGATCGTCCTGCTCACGTACATCGGCCAACTGCGGAATGACGGCGTGGCGTTGGAACCGGCAGTTGTGGAAGGCGCCATGACGCGACTGAGACCAGTTCTGATGACAGCCCTTGTCGCCAGCCTTGGCTTCCTGCCGATGGCTGTTTCCCGAGGTGCGGGAGCGGAAGTGCAGAGGCCGCTGGCAACAGTGGTCATTGGAGGACTCATCACCTCGACCGCGCTGACCCTGATTGTGCTGCCGGCGATCTACCTGTGGTTGGAAAAGAGGCGACGCGGGTAGAGGTTCGTGCCAACACTTTGCGGTACCGTGACTCGGGGGATGTTGCGCCCTATTTCCCTCACTCCGCCTGCTACCCTGATGAGAATGCCGCTCAACGTACGCGTCCGTTTCCGCCCGGCCGGCGCCGCGGGCGCTCTATACGGAATTCTCGAGGGAGACACGGTCTACGAGACGGAATCGCTGTTCTCGGCCAACCGGGGCCGCGCCCATCCGCTCGCGGGCGTGCGCCTGCTCGCGCCCTGCGTGCCGGCGCACATCGTCTGCGTCGGCCGGAATTACATCGAGCACGCCAGGGAGCTGAACAACCCGGTGCCGGCCGAGCCGCTCATCTTCTTCAAGCCGCTGTCGTCGCTCGTCGGGCCAGGCGATTCCATCGTCTATCCATCCCTATCCCAGTCCGTTCACTACGAGGGCGAGCTTGGCGTCGTCATCGGCAAACGCGCCCGCAACGTGGGGGCATCCGAGGCGGAAGAGTATATCCTCGGCTACACCTGCGTGAACGACGTCACTGCGCGCGACCTCCAGAAGAAGGACACGCAGTGGGCGCGCGCCAAGGGCTTTGACACATTCTGCCCGGTGGGACCGTGGATCGTACCGCGCGCGAGCGCCGACCCCCGGACCTTCCGCGTGCGAACTTTCCTCGACGGCGAACTCAAACAGGATGGCGCGGTGAGCGACATGATCTTCCCCATCCCGGCGATCATTGAACACATCACCACGTTTATGACGCTCGAGCCGGGCGATCTTGTCGCCACCGGCACGCCTCCCGGTGTCGGCCCGATGCTGCCTGGCTCGACGGTGCGGGTCGAGATCGAAGGAATCGGCGCGCTGGAGAACCCCGTCGTCCGCGCCTGATCGCCGGATCTACTCGATGATGATCACTGGGTCGTCGGTGACCACCGCGCCGTTCGCGTAGGCGGCCACGAAGTACTTGTAGACGCCGGCCCCGGCGTCGCCCCGGACCTTCATCCGCAGCGCGCCTTTGTCCGACCCGCCCTTGCGGCGGTCGCAGGGAGAAACGCCCTGGAATTCCACCGCGAAGGGGAAATCGCTCTTCCAGTGGATCTGGTCTCCGCGCGCCACTTCCAGAGTCGCGTTCGAGTAGCCGAGCACTCCCGGCCTCTCAAGAAAAACCGTCACTTCGTGCGTCTTGACCTCATTCATTTCGACACCCCCTCGACGGTCTGTCCGCCTCGCTTGCCGTTTCCGGCAGGCGCGGGCAGGCCTGCCGCTTCGACATCATACCGCGGGTCGTTGCGCAAAGCTCGGAGGTCCGGATGCCGGCGCACTTCCTCCGTTGAGTAGCCCCCGCGCACCGCGCTCCGCAGCGACGCCAGCGCCTCGCCGCGCCTGCCTGCAAGTTCATACGCCAGCGCGCACCGGAAGAGAACGCCCACGCTGGCGGGCGCGCGCCGCTCGGCTTCGTGCGCTTCCGCGACCGCCCGGGACCGCTGTCCGAGCCCCGCATGGTACATCGCCAGGTCCGCGTGCAGCTCGGCGTCGCCCTCATTCACCGCAAGCTGCCTCCATGCCAGGTCGCTCGCCTTGCCGTAAGCCTCCCTGGCCGCCTCCGCGCTCCCCGGCAAGCGCCGCCGGACATCGCCCAGATTCCCCCACACCTGATGGTCCCCGGGCCGCAACTCAACGGCCTTTTCCATCATCGACGCAGCTTCCCGATACCTCCCCTGGAAATAGTACGCGGTACCCAGGTTGGAATACGCCGCCGCAGTGGGCTTGATGCCGATGGACCGCTCGAGCAGGGAAGCCGCCCTCTCGTAGCGTCCCATCATCACGTACAGCCCGCCCAGGTTACTGTAGCCGCGCGCATTATCCGGCGTGAGCCTGATGACCTCCGCGAAACATGTTTCCGCATCCGCGTACCGGCCCCTCTGCCAGTAGAAGCGCCCCAAGCTGTTGTGCGCCGCCCAGTCGCGCGGCCGGAATTCGATGGCCTTCCGGAAAGCCGACTCGGCTTCCTGGTGGCGGCCCGAAACCTCGAGTGCGTTTCCCAGTTCACGGTACGCATCCGCGTTCAGTGGATCGACGGCCAGCACCCGCTCAAACTCGCGGATCGCTTCGGCGTGGCGCCCTGTGTCCGCATGAATCAGCCCAAGCGTGAAATGGACCGGCCCCAGGTTGGCCCCAAGATCGATCGCCCGCCGGCAGTTCTCCCCAGCCGGCTCGATCCACTGTGCCTCCTTGGTGAGCTTGTACTTGCGCCAATAGGCCTCTCCGAGACCGGCATGGGCCAACGCATAATTCGGCTGCTCGCGGAGGGCCCGGCCGAACAAGGCGATCGCCCGGTCCAGGTTCTCCGCGTCCTCGTACCGTAGTAGCCGCCCGCGCCCCTCCAGATACAGGTCATAGGCTGCGGGCGGCTTGCCGGCGACAGGAACCTCGCTCCAGATTATCGACGGAACGCCCACCGCTGTGCCGATCGCAGCCACCGCCGACAGGACCGAGATCCACAGCCAGGGCCGCCGGCCGGCGCGGAACGGGACGACTCTGGTACCCGTCAACGGCTGCGTGACTGCGCTGGTGACTGCATCCAATCCCTTGGCCGAGCAGGCGGCAACTCGAAGATCCGCCAGCATCTCCCCCATGTTCTGGTAACGGTGTTCCTTGTCCTTCTCCAGCGCCTTTCGTACGATCCGGTCGAACTCCTCCGGCAGATCGGCGCGGGCCTCGCGCAAACTCGGCGTCGTTGCGTTCAGGATCTTCGAGAGGATCGCTGCTTCGTGCGGGCCGCGGAACGGCAGGTTGCCCGTGGCCATCTCATACAGCACCACGCCCAGCGAGAAGATGTCCGAGCGGTGATCGACGGCCGCCCCCGTGGCCTGTTCCGGCGACATGTAGGCGACCGTGCCGAGAACGTTCCCGTTCCCGGTGACTTCGGAAACGCCCGGATGCTTGGCTAGGCCGAAATCCGTCAGCTTGACCGCGCCGTCGGCCGCCAGCATGACGTTGTCTGTCTTGACGTCGCGATGCACGATGCCCCGCTGGTGCGCGTGGTCGAGCGCCTCGGCGATGCCGGCGGCGAATTCCATCAGCCGGCGGGCCGGCAACTGCTCGCCTCGGCTGGCCAGGTTCCGCACCAGGGCGCGCACGGTGCCCCCCGGCAGGTACTCCAGAGCGAGAAAAATCTCTCCGCCCGACTCCCCCAACTCGTAGATCGTCGCGATGTGCGGATGATTCAACGCCGATATGGCGCGCGCCTCACGACGGAAGCGGGCCACCGCGTCGGTCGAGTCAAGCAGGTGATGCGGCAGGAACTTCAGCGCCACCTCCCGGTCCAGCCGGAGGTCCTGCGCCTTGTACACCACCCCCATCCCGCCCTGGCCGATTCGCTCCAGAACGCGGTAGTGGGAAATGACCCGCCGGCCGCCGGGTAGACGTGGGCTGCGGCCGCGGCGCCGCGGCGTCGCCCCCGCGTCGGAGCCCAGTGCCTGGGTCGAGACAACCCCCGTGCCTGCGGCCAATTCGCCCATACACCTGGATAGTGATATTCAGGCGTACAGCGTTTCGCGTACCCCCAGGTTCAATCCGGGGGGTAGTACCTGGCCAACCCGCCCCAGTGGACCATCTGCCGAACTCCGCACCATAAACGGGCTGCCGGCCCGAACGCGCAGTGTATAATTGTACCGATTACCTTAAGTTCTTCCGCTGGAACAAGTAGCACGTGTATCGAGCGCGCAGCAAAGCGCCGCTGGTCACCCTGGCAACCCGGGGGAGCCGGGCCAAACCGCTGAAACCGAGGCGACGACCGTGAAGATCTTTCTGGATACCGCCAACCTGGACGAATTGAAAAAAGCGGCGGCATGGGGCGTGGTGGACGGTGTCACCACCAACCCTTCGCTGATCGCCAAAGAGGGGAACCGGATCGAGGACCAGATCCGGCGCATCTGTGACATCATCGACGGCGACATCAGCGCTGAGGTTGTTGCCACCGAGGCGGCCGAGATGGTGAGAGAGGCCCGCCAACTGGCCGCCATCCACCAGAACGTCGTGGTGAAGGTGCCGCTCACCCGGGATGGGATCGCCGCTGCCTCCACTCTCAGCAGAGAGGGCATTCGCCTGAACGTGACCCTCTGCTTCTCACCGGGCCAGGCGCTCCTCGCGGCCAAGGCCGGCGCTTACATCGTCAGCCCGTTCGTCGGCAGGCTGGACGACATCAGCCACGTCGGCATGGACCTGATCCGCGTCATCGCTTCCCTCTACCGCACGCACAACTTCAAAACCCAGGTGCTGGCGGCTTCATTGCGCTCGCCGATCCACGTGGTCGAAGCGGCGCTGGCCGGCGCCCATATCGCCACCCTGCCCTTCAAGGTCCTCGACATGTTGTTCAACCATCCGCTGACGGACAAGGGCCTGGAGCAATTCCTCAAGGACTGGGGCAGGGTATTCCAGGAGACGCCCGTCGGCGCCTGAGCGGAAACTCATCGCGGTCCATGAACGCCATTGCGGACGTTGCCACGCTGGCCTTGGGAGGCCTGCTCCTTCTTGCCGCGCTCCTGACAGCGCTCGGCGCCGTCCTCGGCGACCGAACCGACCCCGGCCTGCGCGAGCGCCGGCGCCGTCTGGGAGTCCATGCCCGCGGCCGCACGGCGGATGCGATGATCACGGAGACCCGCGACGACCTGCTCTTTTACAGCTACACCGTGCGGGGGGTTCAGTATACGGCCTCGCAAGACGTCTCCAGCTTGCGCGCGTCTCTTCCTCAGGATCTTTCTTTGCTGGTCGGTCCGGCGATTCTCAAGTACGCTCCGGACAATCCGGCCAACTCGATACTCATCTGTGAAGAGTGGTCCGGCTTCGAGCTTCGCCGGGCCCCGTCTTTGTAGTCAACTTCACTAAGGAGAGCAGTCCCAACATGATTCGGCAACTGGCAACTTGGAAGATGGCCGCCACCGTGGTCGCGGCGGCCGCGTTGTTCGGCACGGGCATTCTGGTGGGTGCCAACAAATACGGCAAGCCCGCCACCGTCCTGCACGTCGTGACGGTGAAGTGGACGGCGGAGGCCACCCCCGAGCAGCGGCAGGCGGCCATCGAAGGCGTCGAGAGGATGGCGGTGGACATCCCTGGCATCAAGAACATCTGGCTGAAGCCCGTGCGCGTCCAGCCGAGGGATTACAACGCGGTGTTCGCGATCGAGTTTGAAGACCAGGCGGCCGCCGACCGCTACGCCAAGCATCCGGCCCACGACGCCTGGAACAAGATCTACCTCCCGATCCGCGCTGAGAGCCGCAGCCAGCAGGTCACCAACTGACCCGCTGCGGGCGCGGATCCAAGAAACAGATCGAGCCGCCGGTCAGGATGCCGGCCGGCGGCTATACGCGCTGAACGTTCTCGGCCTGTAGACCCTTCGGGCCCTGCGTGACCTCAAACTCTACATCCGTACCGTTGTCCAGCGTCCGGTAACCCTCCATCTGGATCGCGGTATGATGCACGAAAACGTCCTCGCCGGTGGAGCGCTGGATGAAGCCGTAGCCCTTGGCGGCGTTGAACCACTTCACCTTGCCTCTTTCCTTCACTACCTCATCTCCTGCTGACGACATCGCCTGAACGGCCTCCGAGATTCTCTCAGAAGGTCGTCGCTTAGGTCAAGAGAGAGAATTGTTCAACGGTTCAACTCGTCCAATGCCTCCTCTGGGCGAGGAATCGTCGTCGTGCCGGCTGCCGGCTTGACACTTCTTAACATTCCTTTGCCGCCTCTTAACGCTCTGTTGCTCCGTTTCTGTCGTCATCAGAGGTGATGACATGTAAGGCACTGGCTACTTTCGTGGTGCAGGTTGCCGGACTTGCTGGCCTTCTTGCGCAGTCCACAGGGACCGGGTCGATTGTAGGTACGGTGTCGGCGATTCGGACCGAGTCGGCGGAAATGGACGTGCGGCCGGACCAAGGTGATGTCGTGGTCGTGAGATTCAGCCTAGACACGTTGGTGCAGCGAATCGCGCCGGGCGAGAAAGATCTGAAGAAAGCGGAACCCATGCAGGTCACGGAGATGGCCTTCAGCGACCGGGTGTTGGTCAGTCTTGTGCCGGGAACGAACGAGGCGCGGCGCATCGTGGTGATGAGGGCGGCCGACATCGAGAAGAAACGGCAGGCCGAGCGGCAAGATTGGCTGCGGCGCGGCGTCTTCGGCGTCGTGACGTCCGTCAAAGGAAATGAAATCGCCCTAAGAACACGGTCTTCTCAGGGAGACGTGAACTCAACTGTTGGGACCACTGACAGGACGGTGTTTCGCAGGTACGCTCCGGGCTCGGTTCGGTTCTCCGACGCCGTCTTGAGCAGTCTTTCGGAGATCCGGACCGGCGACCAGCTTCGAGGGCGTGGGCAGAAGAGCCCGGACGGTCTCCGGCTGGAGGCCGAGGAAGTTGTGTTCGGGACGTTCGTCACCCTGGCGGGAAAGGTTACGGCAGTGGACGCCGGAGCTAGTGCGGTGACGGTCAAGAATCTGGAAACCAACAAGCTGCTAGTGGTGAAGCTCACGGTGGACTCACAAATCAAACGCATGCCCTCGCTGCCGGCATTGATGATCGGCGCCCGGACCGGCAGGGCGCCGGCCGCGGGGCCCAGTCCCTGGGGGACGGGACCAGGTCCGACGGGACCTGGTGGCCGGGCCGCCACCGTAACGGAAGCCAGCGCCGGCGGGCCTTTTGACTTCTCCCAGATACTCGAGCGGATGCCCGCCGGCACGCTGGCTGATCTCAAGGAGGGTGAAACAGTGGTCTTCTCCAGCGCAGGCGGGCCATCCAGCGGACAGGTCACGGCCATCATGCTCGTCGCGAACGCCGAGATGCTGCTCCAGATGGCGACCCGCCAATCCGGCGGCTCTCGGCCCTCGGATTCCGGAATGCTGAACGGCGCCGGAGGGATCTTTGGAGGTTTGGCCGGTCTGGACATGTCGGCCATGATCCCCTGACCGGCGGCTGCGAAGGAAGGCTTTCTAATGAACAGAGTTTGGCTTGTTTGTGCGGTGGCAGTTTGCAGCCCTCTCGGCGCGCTGTGGGCACAGCCGGAAAGGGCGAGTTTGCGCGGAACGGTTACTGACCCTTCCGGCGCCTCCGTGCCGGGGGCTCTGGTGCAGTTGCGCGGACCCGGAGGAGAGCGCCGCGCGACTGCCAACACCCTCGGGCAGTACGTGTTTCCCTCGCTCGAACCCGGCAAGTATCTCGTGCGTTTCATCGCCAAGGGCTTCAGCGTCAGTCAGCAACATGATCTCGAGATCTCCGGCGCGGCGACACTCGACGTCCAGTTGACGATCGAGACCCAGACGCAGGTGGTGAACGTGGAGGACGAAGCCGGCAAAGTCTCCACGGATGCCGGCTCGAACGCGAGCGCGCTGGTGCTCGGCGAGAAGGAACTCGCCGCGCTCTCGGACGATCCCGATGAGCTGGAGCAGCAATTACAGGCGATGGCCGGCCCGGCGGCAGGGCCCAGCGGCGGGCAAATCTACATCGACGGATTCTCCGGCGGACGTCTGCCGCCCAAGTCTTCCATCCGCGAAGTGCGTATCAATACCAACCCTTACTCCACTGAGTTCGACCGTCCTGGATTCGGGCGGATCGAGATCTTCACCAAGCCGGGCGGCGACACGATTCGCGGCCAGATCTTCGTCCAGTACAACGACGAGGCGCTCAACTCGCGCAGCCCGCTACTGTTGCAGTCCAAGCGCCCTCCCTACAGCCAGCGCTTTGTGGGATTCAATCTGACCGGGCCCCTCGTAAAACAGAAGGCTTCCTTCGGCTTTGACTTCGAACGCCGCGCGATCGACGAAAATGCGTTCATCCTGGCGACCACGCTCGACGATCAGCTTAATCCGCTGAGCGTCAACAAAGCGATCCTGACGCCACAGGTCAGAACCACGTTCGGCCCGCGTCTGGATTGGGCGTTGAATTCCAACAACACGCTGGTGTTTCGCTACCAGAATGGCCGGTCCTCCCAGGAAAACGAAGGTGTCGGCAACTACGGGCTGGAATCTCGAGCTTACAACCAGACGGATTCGGATCACGCGTTTCAGGTCACCGAGACAGCGGTCCTGGGCACGAGTGCCATCAATGAGACCCGGTTCCAGTTTCTGCGATCCGCGCTGTTGAGGACTGGAGACAATACCACGCCGGCGCTCAGCGTACAGGGTGCGTTCGATGGCGGCGGAGCCCAGATCGGCGATTCCGGGAACATCTCGAGCCGTTGGGAGCTCAGCAACATGACCACCCTCACTCACGGGACGCACACATTCAAGTGGGGTGCGCGTCTGCGAGGCTCGAATCTGGACGATACTTCGGTGGTCAACTTCGGCGGAACATACACCTTCTTCGGCGGGATGGGGCCGCTGCTCGATGCCGCCAACCAGCCGGTCTCCGGAACATCGGTTCAGCTTTCCGCCCTGGAGCGTTATCGCCGGACGCTCTTGTTCCTACAGGCCGGCTACACCCCTGAGCAGATCCGGGCGCTCGGTGGCGGCGCTTCGCAGTTCAGCATGAGCGCCGGCACGCCGGCCATATCGGTGGGGCAATTCGACGCCGGCATGTTCGTCAACGACGATTGGCGGATCAAGCCCAGCTTGACGCTCAGTTACGGCTTGCGTTACGAGACACAAACGAACATCAGTGACTACGGCAACTGGGCGCCCCGCCTCGGCATCGCCTGGGGCATCGACGGCCGCGGAGGAAAGCAGGCGAAGACAGTGCTGCGAGCGGGCTTGGGGGCGTTTTACGACCGGATCGCGGAGAGTACCATCTTGCAGGCGCGGCGCTTTAATGGGGAGGCGCAACAGTCCTACTTGATCCTCAATCCGGACTTCTTCCCGCTGATCCCATCCGCGGACGTTCTGGCCTCCGCCAGGCAGCCCCAGCAACTCCAAGTCCTCGACAGCCACCTGCAGGCCCCGCGTATCTACCAGGCCAGCGCCGGCATCGAGCGGCAGATGAACCAGTACGCCCGGCTCAGTGTACAGTATGTCAGCAGTCGCGGCGTTCA
Organism: uncultured Solibacteraceae bacterium; assembly: GCA_964478455.1. Classification (GTDB taxonomy): domain Bacteria; phylum Acidobacteriota; class Terriglobia; order Bryobacterales; family Bryobacteraceae; genus CAYZJD01. Next base: position 18,160 of record CAYZJD010000029.1, read on the forward strand.
CATGGTCCGTTCGCGCAATATCAACACGCCGATCGGCGGCGTGTATCCGTTCGGCGACACGCTGTTGCGCATCCTCACCGAGAGCACCGGCTTCAGTCGGACTAACCAGCTCATCGTCAGCCCGCACGTCAACTACAAGAAGATCTTCCTGTTTGGCTTCTATGCGCTTGGCTATGGCCGGACGGACAGCGAGGGATCGCCGGCTGATCCATACAACTTGCGGGCCGAGTGGGGGCCTTCGTCGTTCGGCGACGTTCGCCACCGGGTGCTGATCGGGACCAGCCTGCCGCTCCTGTGGAAGTTCAGCATCAGCCCGTTTTTTGTGGCCAGCAGCGGCTCGCCGTACAACATCACCACCGGGCTGGACACCAACGGCGACGGGTTCACCGCGGAGCGGCCGGCGCTGTTGAGCGGGATCGGGGCGGAAGCGTGCCAGGGGGCCGGTCTGGTCTACGCCCCAGGCTTTGGGTGCTTCAACCTCACGCCCTCGCCGGTGACGGCGATCTACCGAAATTACGGTCGAGGGCCGGCGAACGTCAATCTGAACTTGCGCCTGGCCAGGATGTGGTCGTTCGGCGGGACGGGCGAGTCGGGACTGGCTGAAGGCGGACCTCCGCCGGGCATGGGCGAGCTGCGCGGCCCAAGTGGTCCGCCTCCCGGCGGCCCGCCGCCTGGCGGCCCGGGGGGGTTCGGCGGGCGCGGAGGGCCGGGCGGGATGTTCGGCGGCTCGAGCGGCAAGAAATACAACCTGACGCTGAGCATCTCCGCGCGGAACATTCTCAACCACGCCAACTATGCAGCCCCAAGCGGCGACCTCTCGTCGCCCTTCTTCGGCGAGTACCGGGGTCTGGCCGGCTTCGGCCCGTTCGGCTCACCGAGTACTTATAACCGCAAGATCGACGTGCAGTTGCGATTCACATTCTGAAGCCGTCGACGACTCGAGAAAGGAGGGACATTTGGCGATGATCACCAGAAGAAATCTCGTGACCGTCATCCCGGCGCAGTTGGGCGCGGTGATCGCCTCGGGCTATGCGCCGGGCGAGTTTTGGAACGAGAAAGAACCCAAAGAGTGGTCCGAGAAGGAGCGGAAGCGGCTGCTTACCAAGTCTCCATGGGCGAAGGAAGTAACCGTCGAGTCCGACTTCAGTAGCATTGGCAACCGTGGAAGTGGAACGGGATGGCCCGGAGGGATGGGCGGCCCCGGGATGGGTGGTCCCGGCATGGGCGGCGGTGCCACGGGCGGTCGTGGCGGAATGGGAGGACCTGGAGGCATGGGCGGTCCCGGGATCGGGGGGCCGGGTGGTGGCATGGGTGGGCCTGAAGGCGGATTTCCGCAGCTCAAGGCGTTGATTCGCTGGGAAACGGCCCTGCCCATCCGCGAAGCCGCCGGTAGGCGACTCCCGCCCGAGGCCGAAGGTTACTATCTCCTGAGCTTCACGGGTCTGCCCATGATGGGAAGCCGTTCCCGGACCGATGCCGAACAGCCAGCGTCGGACCGCCGGGAACGAATGACGGCGCGTGTGAAGGAAACCTCGGAACTCCAGCGGAAAGGGATGGACCCGATCGCGCCCGACCGAGTGGCGGTAATGGAGCAGGAGGAGGGGTGGCTGCTTTTTTTCCCGCACGGCGCCAATCCTATTCAACTGGCAGAAAAGGAAGTTATCTTCAGGACCAGGATGGGACCTTTCGAGCTCAAGACCAAATTCACGTTGAAGGACATGGTCTACCGCGGCCAGTTGACGTTGTGAGACACAAACGCAGCGCGTGAGGCCATCACCGCGACTCCGCACGGACCGTGCCGGCTGCTGCTGGAGGAAGACGGTGGACAACAGGGGCCGCGCGCTTCTTCATGGAGAAAACCGATAACCCACGCCGCGGACGGTGCGAATGTGTTTCGGGTTTTGCGGACTGTCCTCGAGTTTCTGGCGCAGCCAGGCCACGTGGACGTCGATGGTTCTTGACGAGACGCCGGACTGATATTCCCACACGTTCTCCAGCAGTTCGTCCCGAGAGACAACGGTGCCGCGATGGTCGACGAGGTACCGCAGAAGCTGGAGCTCTTTCCCCGCGAGGCTGATGGGCATCCCGGCTTTTCGAACTTCGCCCCTTTCGAAATCCACGTCCACGTCGGCGAAATGGAAATGGAAAACGGGCTTGAGTCTCTGTTTCTTTACCCGGCGCAGCAAGGCTTCGATTCTCGCCAGCAATTCGGGAGGCTCGAAAGGCTTGGACACGTAATCGTCCGCTCCCAGCTTCAACCCGACCACACGGTCCACGAGCTGGGTTTTCGCGGTCAGCATAAGCACAGCTACATCCCTTCCCTGCTGCCTCAGTTCGCGGCAGACCTCGAATCCGTTCTTGCCGGGGAGCATGACATCGAGAATGATAAGGTCAAAATCCCTCTCGAGCGCCTTGGCAAGACCCGTCGGCCCGTCCATAGCAGTCTCGACCTTGTAGCCCTCGGCCGACAGCAGGTCGGACACGGTGAGACTGAGGCCCGGCTCATCCTCCACCAACAGAATCCGTGGCTCCATACGATGTTCCCGAGATAGGGCGTCTGGTCAGCTTCTCACTGTCTTGCTTGAGATGGAAGACAACCTGCATCTCCCGACGTTTGAGAGGAGGCTTTCCACCTTCCAGTCACATCCGAGGCCAAGGCGAAACATGTCATGTCAGGCCTTTCTCCCTTGCTGCCTCCCGATTCAGAGAATCATCATCGCCGTCAGTTCTCCCGTGGGCAGGCACGAACTCACTCTGGTTGCCCGCCGGCGCCGCCGGAATCCTGACCACGAATTCCGAACCTTTCATCGGCTCGCTTCTTACCGCGATCGTTCCGCCATGCGCCTCGACAATCCGCTTCACCAGGTTCAAGCCAAGGCCAGTACCGTGGATCTGGTCCTGAATGGCGCGCTTCCCGCGAAAAAATGGCTCGAAGATGTGCTCCTGCTCATCCGCCGGGATGCCAGGCCCGCGGTCCGCGATACGGATTTCAACCGTCGGTCCATTCT
>CAYZJD010000030.1:0-20940 GCA_964478455.1 uncultured Solibacteraceae bacterium
ACACCTGACCGACCTGAATTTCCGCGAGTGGGCGGCGATCGCGCCGCTGATCCTGTTGATGGTCTGGATGGGGACGGCGGCGCAAACGTTCCTTCCGCCGATCAGCGCGGCCAACGCGCGGATTCTCGACCGGGCCCGCCAGGGGATTGAGTACCACGTCAAAGCCGAGCCCGCGCCGGTCCCGCTGAGGGAGATCTCGCATGCCCGCTGACTTCATCCCTACGAGCGCCGAGCTGATCCGTATCTTGCCGGAGATTCTCCTTGTCGTCGCCGGCACGCTGGTGATGGTGCTCGAGCCGTTCAGCCGCGGACGCGCCCGCGGCGAGCTTGAAGCCCTCTCGCTGGCCGGACTGGCCGCTGCCTTACTGGCGGCGGCAGCCGCGCATACCTCACCTGGCGCCGCGTTCCAGGGGATGCTCGCGGTGGACGGTTTTGCCACCTTCTTCCGCATCCTGGTGATCGCGGTCGGGATACTGACTCTTCTGTGCTCCTCGGGGTATCTGCGGCGGGAAGGCGCGCACTCGGGAGAATTCTTCGCTCTGCTGCTGTACTCGGTGGCCGGGCAGTGCGTGATGGCAACGGCCAACGAACTGGTCATGATCTTTATCGGGCTGGAGATCTCCTCGATCGCCAGCTACATTCTTGCCGGCTACTTGCGCGACGACCGGCGGGCCAACGAAGCGGCGCTGAAGTACTTCCTGCTCGGGTCTTTCGCGACCGCGTTTCTGCTGTATGGCGTCGCCTGGATCTACGGGATCACGGGCTCGACAAACCTGTCCGCTATCCGCGCTTCCTTCGAGACCCCAGGGGCCGCGCCCCCGGGCAGTCTGGTTGCTGTCGCGGCCGCGCTGATGTTCGTTGGACTGGCGTTCAAGGTCTCGGCCTGGCCGTTCCAGGCCTGGACCCCGGACGTCTACCAGGGCGCGCCGACGCCCGTGACGGCGTTCCTCTCGGCCGGCCCCAAGGCCGCGGCGTTTGCCGTTCTGCTGCGCGTCTTCATGACGGCCTTCGAGCCCATCGGCCCGCGCTGGGAACCTTTCGTGTGGGCCTCGGCGCTGGCAACGATGATCATCGGCAACTTCGCCGCCCTCACGCAGTCGAACGTGAAGCGTCTGCTGGCGTACAGCTCGATTGCGCATGCCGGCTACATCCTGGTGGCCGTGACCGCGCATTCGACGGTCGGGACGGCGGCGGCGATGTTCTACCTGGCCGCCTACGCCCTCATGAACATCGGCGCATTTGCGGTGGTAACGCACTTCTCGCAAAAGGGCGAGCGATACTTGGAAGTGCAGGATCTTGCCGGCCTCGGCGCGCGGTCCCCGGTTGCGGCCGCGCTCTTCTCGGTCTTTCTGCTCTCGCTGATCGGCGTCCCGCTCACCGGAGGATTCTTCGGCAAGTTCTATGTCTTCAAGGCGGCGCTGGACTCCAACCTGGTGTGGCTCACCGTGCTGGGACTGTTGAACAGCGCGGTAGCAGCCTACTATTACCTGCGCATCATCGTCGTGATGTACATGCACGAGCCAAGCGAGGCGAGCTTGACGGCGTCTCCGTTACCCGCGGGTGTGCAGGCCGTTCTGTGGGGCTCTGCCGCGGGGACACTGGCGCTGGGCGTGTTTCCGTCCCTGATCCTGAACTTTGCCAGCCGGTACGCCGCTTTGGCCGGGTGAGGCTCATCTCGCCGGCTGCGGCTTCCCCGTCGCGACTTCCGGCAAATGGCCGGTGCCGGCCGGCATGGGAGTTTCCTCGGAAAGTGGCTGCTCCTTTTCCTCTTGCCCGGTCGGCGCGGATGTCTCGGAATCCGCACGAGCAGCCGGCGCTGGCGTTCCTCTGACCTTCAACGGATAAGCGGAAGGATTCGACCACCCGATGACCCGGTTGTCACGGAAGAGAACGCGGGAAGCACCATATTGCCAGAGGTCGTCACGCAGCAGTCCTGGCGTGCCCTGCACCGCCGCCACCTCGTCTTTGGTGGAGCCGATCCGGAAGTAGCCAGGGTTCGCCGTCGGCGCGGATGGCATCAATCTCACCCGCAAGCCGTGCCCTGGAGCAACGTGCCAGCCGACGACGCGATCGTCGCGGAAGTAGACTCGCGAGTTCCCGTAGTTCCAGGTCGAGTTGCTTCTGGTTGTCGGCTGACCCTGGATTCTCTCAACGTCGATCTTGGTGGATCCCAGGGTGAAAGCAGGCTTCACGGACCTGGAGAAGATCAACGGTGCGGGGCCGGCGTCAGGACCCGCGAACCAACTCACGAAACCGATGAGGACAAGGAGAACCACCGCAAAGAGCAGAAACTCGTCGGAAACTGTCCGGCGTCTGCTCAGCCTGGGCATGAGTTCCCGCCGGTAGGCAAATGGCGCCTCCAGGCGGGGTTCGTTCCGCCGCATAAACCAACTCCTCCGACCTGATGAGAGCTTCTCGCCCGGAATAGCCCCGCTACTATTTTACGGCGTGGACGCGAACGCGGTAAATAGTACCGAACTGGACGGCCGCCGGGTACGTACTAGCAGTTACATAGGTTAGAGGAACGACATTAACGACCTTCAAAGCAGGAGCTTATAACGCGGGCGCCACGGAAACCGAGGCGGCGGACCCGCCGGCGGGTTGCGTGGATGGAGCGGTTCAGAGCCGGTTTCCGGCAATCTTGCTCGCCGGAGGGGGCTCAACCTTCGTGGTCGTGCCGCCTTGCGGCCTTTTGGGCGCGTGGCGCTCAACGATTAGCGGATTCGCCGGCGAATTGGACCAGCCCACCACCAAGTCCCCACGGAAGAAGAACTTCGACGGGCCGTACTCCCACACTCCGTCGTCCAGGCGTGTTGGGGTACCATGCAGGCGCAGGACGTCATCCTTAGTGGAGCCGATGTGGATCAACTTCACACTTGCCACCGTGGCGGCGGCTGGAATGATTCTCACTTTCAGCGGATGCTCCGGCGTGCTCGACCAGCCCCTGACTCTGCCTTTCCGGAAAACAACCTTCGAGGAACCGTAGCTCCAGGTGCTCCCCTGGACAAGCGAGGGTACACCCTGGGCCTGGAGGACTTCGTTCTTCGTTGAGCCCACGCTGAAGTACCGACTCTGGGCCTCGGCCTGCTGGGGGGCGACCTGCGCCGGTCTCGAACCGAGAATGCCCAGCTCACCCACTTCTTTCTTGATCCGCCCGATCCAGCCCATGAAGATGACAAAAAACAACAGGAAGATTGCGAGGATCGGCATCATCCTGCTCGAAAGGGTCCAGGTGAGTGTTGGCTCGAGCCCGCTGCGGCGCGAACGGTCCTCGTTCCCGAAGGAGAAAGGCGATGCCGCCTGGGGCTTCGTGAGAAACGGAATGTGGATTCTCGAACTCATCTGCCAACGCGGGCCGCCACCGACAGACCTCCCCTTTGTCTCGCTGTTTACGCATTCCATCCTAGAGTTCGGGGCGGTCGGCGTAAATGGTACCATCCGTTGTCCCGAACGGCTCCTGTACTAGGCTGCGGTTGGGGAGGTCCTAGTACACCAATTCGGTACCTCGGAGGATGATGAAGAACCCCGTTGCACGGTCGTAGGCGGAGGTCGGGGACCTGTCGATTCGCTTGGAGGGCAAGTGGTTTGTTATCAGGAAATTAAGGCCTTCGGAGCGTGGTGCGGGGCAGCGCGCTATGGCGGCGTCTACCCATGGCTCAGTCCGCCTTGGACAGTTTCGGCGTGATCAGCCACAGCAGCACGCCGCGCGGCTGCGGCCCGAAGCGGTCAATCTGAACGCACGCCAAAGCGCCCTTCTTGAGATCCACTTGCAGCGAAGGCGCGGCAAGCAGATACGCAATGGTCTGGCTCAGCAGAGGCTCGTGACCCGAGAGCAGCAGCTCATCGGCCTGCTTCTGGAGACGGATTTCCCCCCAGACCTCCTCTGGTGACGATCCGGGCGCTAGCGCCTTCGTCTGTATCAATTCTCCTTCAAAGCCCAGAGTCTCGGCGGCCAGTTGTGCCGTTTGTACCGCGCGCTTATACGGACTGGTCAGGATAACCGAGGGCGACACCCCGGCGGCTTTGGCCACTCTCAGAACTGAGCGGACCTTCCTACTTCCTTCCGGAACCAGCGCGCGAGCCTCGTCGCTCGAGCCCTGGGCGGCCTCCTCTGCAATTCCATGGCGAAGAACATAAATCAACATGAGCGCTGGGCGGTTTCAACTTCATTCTGGCATACTGTAGGCTTCTGCTCTCCTGAGAATGCCCTCGACCGCGGCCCCTGGAGCCCTATTCGCCCGCGGCGCCTTCTGGCTCGCCGGCGGCGCGGTCGTTTCGGTTCTCTTCTCCGTCGCCGCCAGCCAGATCCTGCTCGCGCTGGCCGTGGCGGCGCTGCTTCTTTCCGGCCAGAGGCTGCGCTTCCCGCCCGTCCTCCTGCCGCTCGGTCTGTTCGCCGCCGGGACGCTTGTTTCTCTCGCGCTGTCGGGCGACGCGGCCGCCGGGCGGCCGCAGGTTCGGAAGTTCTTCGTCTACCTGGTGCTGCTGGTCGTCTACTCGACGTTCCGCGATCTGGATTCAACCCGGAAACTGGCGCTCTGCTCGATGGGCGCGGGCGCCGTGATCGCCGTCCGCGGCCTGATTCAGTTCGGCGAAAAGGCAAGCGAAGCGAAGGCGCTCGGACAGAGCTTCTACGACCATTACGTGGCGGAACGGATTACCGGCTTCATGAGCCACTGGATGACCTTCAGCGGTTTGCTCATGATCGTCCTGCTGCTGACGGCGGCGTTCCTTCTCTTCTCTCCAGCCGCACGCCGGCGCTTGCTCTGGCTCGCCCTGCTGTGTGCAGCGCCGGTGGCCGCTGCCCTGCTCCTTGGGTTCACCCGCAGCATCTGGCTGGCGACTGCTGCTGCGGGCCTGTACCTGGTCTGGTGCTGGCGGCGGCGCTGGATTCTCCTGGCTCCCGTCTTGCTGCTGGCAGCGGCATGGATCGCTCCGGCCTCGGTTCGCACGCGGTTCCTCTCGATGTTCAAGCCGAAGCGCGAGGTAGACAGCAACCAGCATCGCCTCGTCTGCTGGCGCACCGGGCTGGTGATGATCCGCGCCCACCCGTGGTTCGGACTCGGGCCGGAGCAGGTGAGGCTTCAGTTTGATGGCTATGTGCCGCGCGACATTTCGCGCCCGCTTCCCAGCGGCTGGTACGGCCACCTGCACAACATCTACATCCACTACGCCGCTGAACGCGGTATCCCCACGATGCTCGCGCTGGTGTGGCTGCTCGTCAAGATGCTGTTCGACTTCCTGAGCACGGTACGCAGGCTCCCGCCCGGTCCGAGCGAGGAGAAGTTCCTGCTGCACGGCGCGTCGGCGGTGGTCCTGGCGATCATGATCGGCGGGGTCTTCGAGCTGAATCTCGGCGACAGCGAAGTGCTGGCGCTGTTCCTTGCGGTGATGGCCTGCGGCTACGCCGCGCGCGATCGCGTTCTGGTTGGGAAGGCACAGGATGCCTGAGACCTTGCGGGGGCTTCAGATCCTTCTGGCCGGAGGCTCCGGCGGCCTGGGTTCCGCGACGGCGGAGTTGCTCGCCGCCGAAGGCGCGCGGCTCGTGGTGAGCTATCGCTCCGACGCCGAGCGGGCCTCGCGCCTGGCGGGGATGGCCGCGCTGGTGCAAGCGGACCTGACCGCGGCGGAAGATCGGAAGCGCCTGCTCGACGCCGCGCCGGAGATTTACGGCCTGGTGGTTTTCGCCGGAGATCCCGCCAGGGCCGGCGAAGGCGCGGTCATGGAAGACGTCCTGCGCCGGTCGCATGAGCAGAACTATCTCGGCCCCATTCTGCTGGCCCGCGAGGCGGCGGAGCGAATGAGACAGCGTGGCACGGCAGGCGCCATCGTGCTGTTCTCCACGATGCAGGCTGTGTCTCTGTTCCCAGGCTCGACCGCTTATGCCGGGGCCAAGGCGGCGCTGCTCCAAGCAGCGCGCATCCTGGCCAAGGAATGCCGCGGTCCGGCGAACATCCGGGTCAACGTCGTCTGTCCGGGTGTAACGGCAGCAGGCATGGCCCAAGCCAGCATCGCGTCGGGCAAGTATGACCGTTACATCGGCGAGGCCATCATCCCGCGCTTTGGCCGCGCCATCGACGTGGCCCGGGCCGTCCGGTTTTTCCTGGAGCCGGACAGCTACATCACCGGACAAGTGCTGACTGTAGACGGAGGGCTAACACTATGAAGCTGAGCAGGCGTACCTTTCTGGGGGGCGCCGCGCTCCTGCCTCGCGGGGCCGCGGCACGGACACCAGACATACCGCTCATTGACCTTCACGTCCACGCCGAGGGCGAGATGAGGGTGGAGCGAGCGGTGCAAATCGCTCGGGAACGCGGCGTGAAGGTCGGCATCGCCGAGCACGGCGGTTGCGGTCTGGAGTTGGGCAGCGACGAGTCGCTCCTCCGGTACGTCGAGCGACTCGCGCCGCACCCAGTGTTCAAAGGGATGCAGGCCGAAGGGCACGACTGGATGCGATGCTTCTCCAGAGACGCCCTGGCGAAGCTCGATTTCATCCTCGCGGACGCGCTTGTGTTCCCGGAGAAAGATGGAAGGCGGGTCCGGCTCTGGACCAGCGAGGCCAAGATCACCGACAAGCAGGACTTCATGGACCGCTACGTGGATTTCAGCGTGCAGGTGATTTCACTGGAGCCTATTCATATCTTCGCCAACCCTACCTTTCTCCCGGAAGCGATCGCGGGCGAGTACGAGGCACTTTGGACGAAGGAGCGGATGCGGACGGTGATCGAGGCGGCTGCGAAGCGCAAGGTTGCCATCGAGATCAACTCGCTGTACCGCATTCCGAGCGAGGCCTTCATCCGGATGACGAAGGAGGCCGGAGTGCGATTCACCTTCGGCTCAAACAGTCATGGGGACGGGATCGGCCGTCTGGACTACTGTCTTGAAATGGCCCGCAGGTGCGGCTTGACCAGGGCCGACTTTTTCGTACCCGGATAGTATCTCCCGAGTTAAGCCCGGGTGGATGTGGAGCGCGCAGTCTTGCGCGCCACGCCGGCAGCACTGCCGGCGGAGGGCGCGGCGGACACCGCGCTGGACCTTCTGCCGGCGTGACCGCCGGCATTGCAGGCCTGGCGGCCCGCTCCACCGAGGAGGTTCTCCAGGGGCGCGGCCCGAAGGCCGCGCCCGCAGGTGTCAGAAGGTGAGCCGAGCGGCCAGGTGGATCTGCCGCGGACTGCTGCTGTAGACCCGCGTGGGATCGTTGAACAGGGCGTTGCCCGGAATCAGGTGGTTGCGCGTCTGTCGCGAGTCGATGGCGGCGACGGTGTTCACGCTGCCCGGAACATATTGCGGGTGGTTGAACGTGTTGTAGAACGCCGCCCGGAACTCGACCGCCTTGCTTTCCGTGATGGAGAAGCGCTTGGTGACGGTGAGGTCCCAATTGTTGATGCCGCGGAGCGGGAGGGTCTGCCGCCCGCCGTTGGCGTAGGCGCCCAGGCCAGCACGGATGTACCTGGCGGTAGGGTCGTTGGCCAGGTAGGCGACCACCTGCCCGGCGCTGTTCGTCAGAGGCGTCACGTCGCTGCCGGTGCGGTCCCTGCCCGCCGGGTTCACAATCACCCGGTCCGGCGCGGAATCGATATTCAGGTTCGAGTCGCGGCCGCTCTGTACCGTGGCATACTGCGGCGATTCGGCCGTGAAGGTGCCGCCGAAGACCCAGTTGCCGATCATGTTCTTCATGAACCAGTTGGAGTGGTTCTTCAGCCACTGGGCTTCATACACCCAGTTCCATGTGAACCGGTGCCGGCGGTCCAGGAACGAGGTGGACCGCTCCGCCCGCATGTTCTGGAAGTCTTGTGGACGGCGCGGGGAGAGCAGCGTGGAGAACAGGTCGGCCGTGCTGTCGTCGATGTTGTGGCTCCAGGTATAGGCGCCCTTGAACAGTAGGCCGTTAGACCACCGGCGCGTGAACTCCGTCGCCAGCCCGTGATACACCGAGTTGCCCCGGTTGGGGAACGGAATGATCACGTTGAAGAAGCCGGCGTTCAGGAATTCCGGCAGGTAGAAGCCGCCGTTGTTGAAGTCGTTGATCAGGTCATCCAGCGTGACTTGCAGGCCGTCCAGTTCCGCCTGCGACGGGGCTTGAAGATAAGTCGGCAGATGCCGCTGTGGCGTCACCACCGGCTGGATGTTGATCCAGCTCTGGGTGAACAGCCGCACGCCCCTTGTGCCCAGGTAGCGGACGTTGAGGGTGTAGTCCTTGGCGAGCACGCGCTCGACCCCGAGGTTCCACTGGATCGAGTAGGGCAGATGCTGGTCATAAATGTACGTGCCGGTCGCCGCCCGCCATTCCTCGGGTGTCAGCTCCTGCTGGGGCGCGTTCGGGGGAATTCCGCCGTTGGCCAGGAAGTTGGGCGCGTCGCTCTGCGGGAGCACCACCGTCGTTTCCAATTGCGGCGGCTTGGAAAGCGTGCCCAGGTTGTCAAAGTACACATCGTAGGCCATGCCGAAGCCGGCGCGGATCACGGTGTTGCCGCTCGAGCCGGGCGACCAGGTGAGGCCGACCCGCGGCGCGAAATTCTTCGTTTGCGCCTTCGGCTCTTTGAACTCCAGCACGCCGGGGACGTTTGACACCGAGTTCAGCGTTTGGAGCCGGTCGTCGGCCGGAATGCCCTTGAACTCGTGGCGAAGTCCCAGCGTGAGAGTCACGTTCCGGCGGATCTTCCACTCATCCTGCGCGAACCAGTAGAAGTTCCAGCAGTTGCCCCAGTAGGTCCGGCCGCCGACGTTCCGCTGGGCCTGGATGTCCGGCTGGAGGTCCAGCAAGTAGCGCTCGAGGTTCGAGTAATTGTAATCGCCGCGGGCTCTCTGAACGAAATCGGTTGGCGCGACGTAGCGGCGGGCATCCGCGCCGAACTTCAAGTTGTGGTTGCCCTTCACCCAGGTCGTGTTGTTCACGATCTGGTAGGTGTTCTGCGTTCCGGATTGCGGAGCGTTGTCGAACGGGCCGATCCGGAGGTTCAGGTCCTGCTCGATAGTGATGTTCGGGAATACGTCCAGGCCCGGAAACTGGAAGTCGCCGGCCGGAATCGAGTCCGCATAGCGGTTGTAGGACAGGCGTAGCTCGTTGAACAGGGTCGGCTTGAAGGTGTGGAATTGCTGGAGGGTCAGCAACCGCTGCCGGATCTTCCGGGTATTGGAGAAGGCCGGAAGGTTAGGCGAGGTGGTGATGTCGATACCGTCGTTCCGGCTCTCGACATAGCGAAAGCGAAGCTGGTCGTTGTCGCGCATGTTCCAGTCCGCGTTTCCCACCCAGTTGTAGGTGTTGAAGTAGTTGGGAAAGCTGATCGGCAGAATGCCGATGGGAATCTCGACGCCGGCTACGGTGGTGGTGGCGCTGGCCGACGGAGCCGGAGACGCATACTGCTTCAGGATGTCGAGGTTCGTCCTCGAAAGTCCCTGAATCGGGTCCAGCAGGCGGTAGCCTTCCGCCGTCGGGGTGAAGGTTGCGCTCGCGGGCGAACTGGCCTGGCCCAGAGGGTTGTACTCGACTAGCCCATAGTAGAACAGCTTGTTCTTGATCGCAGGCCCGCCGACCGAGCCGCCAACGATATTCTGGTCGTACCGCGGGTTGTCCCGGATCCCCTGGCGGGCGTCGGCTTCGTCCACCGCATTGAGGTTCCGGTTCTGGAAGTATTCGTACAGCGACCCATGGATTTGGTTTGTCCCGCTCCGGAGGGCGACGCTGAATTGTCCGCCGGTGGAATGGCCGAACTCGGCCCCGTACTGGTTCTGAAGGATCGAGAATTCCGCCACCGCCTCATTCGGCACACGGATGTTGGCGCCGGTGACGTCCTTGCGGTTGTTATCCACGCCCTCGATGGTGAAACTGTTCTGGCGCGGCCGCTGGCCGCCGACGGAAGGCCCTTCGCCCAGGCCGACGCCGCCGCTGGAGGCGACGCCCGCGCTCATCAGAGCCAGGTTGTAGACACCGAGCGGCAGCGCGCTGGCGGGCGTGTAAATGGCCTCGCGCGACTCGTAGGACGTCGCGATCGTCGCCGTCGTCGTGTCGATCAAGACGCCCGCTTCGGCGACCTCCACCTGGGTGGCCACCTGGCCCACCTGGAGGGTGAGGTTGGCCGTGGTGGTTTTGTTCAGGGCCACGTCTACGTTCTCCAGCGTGGCCGGCGTGAAGCCCTGTGCCCGCGCGGTCACTCGATACTGCCCGACAAGCACGTTGTTAAAACGGTAAACGCCGCTCGCGTCGCTTTGCGTGGCGCGCTTCACTCCCGTCGCGACGTTTTCGAGTTCAATGGCCGTCCCAGGCACGACCGCCCCGGTGGGGTCGTAGATCGTGCCGGTGATGTTGCCGTCGGCCGCCTGCCCAAAGCCTGGAACGGGCAGCAGGGCCGGCGTCAACAGAAACACAAAAAGAAACTTGCTGTGGGATTTGTGCATGGTCCCCCTTTCTGGCGGGGACCGGAGCAGTTTTTGTGCCAGAAGAAGAAATTGCCTGATTATTGAAACTTACGAACGGAGCATTTCAGCTATAAGTTACTGATTTTAAGATTTTGATACAATTCGGCGGGTGATGTTTGTAACATTGTTTACTCATGTAACGATATTTACTTCTGCAACGCGCTGCCGAGCTGCCCTAGAGGCGCTCAACGTCCTGCGACAAGACTCCCGCGGAGGCCGAAGTCCGTGCCCCGTGCGCCGCTACTGTCTTCAACAGTCGTTCGGGGCGGATGCCGGCGCAGGGACTTCGTGGCGGGCTGTTAAGATCGTAGGCGGAGTCAAGCAGGCAGCATGCCGTTTTCGGGCCTGAGAGTCATCAGCCTGGAGAGCCGCCGCGCGGAGGAAATGGCGCGCCTGATTCGCAACCGCGGGGGCGATCCGTTTGTTGCGCCGTCGATGCGGGAGGCGCCGCTCGCCGACAACGGCGAGGCGTTCCGCTTCGGCGAGCGGCTGTTCTCAGGCGGGTTCGACATGATGATCTTCCTCACGGGCGTGGGAACGCGGGCGCTCGCCCGGGTGCTGGCCGAGCGCTGGCCGGCGGAGCGGTTCGCGGAGGCGCTGAGACAGATCACTGTCGTCGCAAGGGGTCCGAAGCCGATGGCGGCGCTGCGGGAAATGAATGTACCGGTGACCGTGACCGCACCCCGTCCCAACACGTGGCGCGAACTTCTGGAAACGATCCGGGAGCGGCCGGAAAACAGGATCGCCGTCCAGGAGTACGGCAAGTCCAACCCGGACCTGCTGAAGGGTCTGCGGGCGCGCGGCGCCGATGTCACGCCGGTGCGCGTTTACCAATGGGCGCTGCCGGAGGATCTGGGCCCGCTACGAGAGGTTGTCCGGCGCATTGTCGCTCAAGAGGCGGACGTAGTCCTGTTCACAACTTCGGTGCAGGTGGTCCATCTGTTTGCCATCGCAGCCGAGGCCGGCGTCGAGGAGGATCTGCGATCCGCGATGCGACGCATGGCAGTCGCCTCCATCGGGCCAACCACATCGGAGATGCTCGAGGAGTACAGCGTTCCGCCGGACATGGAGTCATCACAGGGGAAGATGGGATTTTTCGTGATGGAGGCCTCCGAACAGGCCCCGGAGATCGTTACTGACAAGCGGCCTGCCCAGCCTCGATGAAGAACAAGAAGAGCTTTTGGGTGCTTGCCGGTGAATACACCTCGCTGGCCTTCTTGCTGCCGGCCTCGACGGTGGCCGGCTACGCCATCGGCTACTTCCTGGACCGCGCTCTCGGCACCGGGTTTCTGAAACCGGTCTTTCTGATCCTGGGCATCGTGGCCGGCTTTGTGAAGCTGATCCAGCAGGTTCAGAAGGACATCCGCAACAGTGACAACGGATGATCCCGTGCGGTTTGACCGCGCCATCGGCCGCCTGCGCCACCTGATGCTTGGTTTGGCCGTTGCCGGCGCCCTGGGGGCGCTGGCGTGGAAGGGCTGGGGATGGGCTCTTGGTTTCGCGGCCGGCGCGGCTGCTTCGCTGCTCAACTTCAACTGGCTGCACCAGTTGGTGGCGAGCATCGGTCCCGGGGGACGCCGTACCGGAAAACGGGTGTTCATCTTCCTTGCCGCCCGTTATGTTCTGCTGGGCGTGTGCGGCTATGTTATAGTGACAGTTTTCGGACTGAACCTGACGGCCGCGCTGGCAGGCCTTCTCGTTGCGGTCGCTGCGGTCCTCCTCGAAATCCTGTACGAACTGATTTATGCCGGAACATGAACTCTGGGTCACGGCACTATTCAACAAGTACCTGGCCGGCCTGGGGAACAACGTCCTTGCTCTTGTAGGCCTGCACGCCGAAGACCCCGCGAAACCCTGGGCGAACTTCATCGTGATGCAGATCCTGGTTGCGATCCTGGTGATCGCGCTGTTCGCTTTTCTGCGGCCGCGGCTGTCGATGGACCGTCCCGGCAAGCTCCAGCACTGCTTCGAGGTCATCTACCAGTTCCTGGGCGGGCAAGCGGACGATGTTGTGGGCCATCACGGAAGACGATACCTGCACCTGTTTGCGACGATCTTCCTGTTCGTGCTGTTTGGCAACCTCATCGGGATCATCCCTCCGTTCGAGTCGCCGACCATGTCGCCGCCGGTGCCGCTGGGGTGCGCGCTGGTATCGTTCGCTTACTACAACCTGATGGGGATCCGCGAATTCGGCGTGTTCAAGTACGCGGCCCACTTCGCGGGGCCCATGCCGCTGCTGGCTCCATTGATGGTCCCTATTGAGCTGGTGAGCCACCTCGGCCGGCTGCTCTCTCTCACCGTGCGTCTTTTCGCCAACATGTTCGCCGGCGAGCAGGTGACACTGGTTTTCATGAGCCTGGTGCCGGTCGTGGTGCCGGCCATCTTCATGGGATTGCACGTCTTCGTATCGTTCTTACAAGCGTTCGTGTTCTCGCTGCTGACGATGATCTACGTCTCCCAGGCAACGGCGCACGAACACTGAGCAGTGCGCCGAACCGGCCATGGGACGGCGGCTCGGCAGGGAACAACAATTCGGCTTCATGCCGTCTCCAGTGTGAGCCCGGCTGCAAGAGGATGACGGGAACCACCTCCTGGGGCGATTGATACAAAGGAGAAAGACGATGAAAGTGAAACTGCTGCTGATTGCGCTGGCGCTCTTTGCGTTCGCGAACCCGACGTTCGCGGCCGATGGGGCCGGCGCCAACTGGGTCGCCATCACGTCCGGCTTTTCGATGGCGATCGCCTCGGCCGTTTGCGGCCTCGCCCAGGCGAAAGCGGTCGCCGCCTCGGCCGAGGGTATGGCCCGCAACCCCAGCGCCGCCGGGGCCATCCGGTTCGGCCTGTTGCTCGGCCTGATTCTGATCGAGTCGCTCGCCCTGTACACGTTGGCGGTGATCTTCTTGAAGGTTGTCCCGTAGGCCGGGTGGTTGCTGAAAAAGGGGTCAGACTTCTCTGTCCCCGGACTGCAAGATGTTGCCGACATGTTCTTTGCGACTCGGGGCAGAGCGGTCTGACCCCTTTTTCAGTTAGGGTTACGGGTGTAGGTTGTAAGTAGTGGGCCGCGGGCGTCGTGACCGTCCTGCAACCCAATACCGGTATCCGATGAAGCTACAAGGCATCTTCCCGCCGATCGCCACTCCCTTCGACCATAACGGCGATCTGTACAAGGCCAAGGTCAAGCACAACATTGAGAAGTGGAACCAAACTGGCCTCTCGGGCTATGTAGTGTGCGGCTCCACCGGGGAGAGCGTCATGCTCTCAGCCGAGGAGAAGACCAGGCTGTGGGAGTGGGTGGCTGAATACGCAGCGGTGGACAAGCTCCTGCTGGCCGGCACCGGGATGGAGAGCGTGCGCGAAACCGTCGCGCTGACCAATCTCGCTGCATCCCTGGGCTACAAGGGAGCGATGGTCCGGACACCGCACTACTACAAGAATCTGCTGAACCGCAAGGAGGCGCAGACGCTGTACTTCCGCGCCGTGGCCGACCAGGCCACGATCCCGATCATGATCTACAACTGGCCTCAGGCCACCGGGATCGACATTCCGGTGGAGGCCGTGGTCGAGCTCTCCGAGCACCCCAACATCATCGCGATCAAGGAGAGTTCGGGGAACCTCGAGAAGGTGATGCAGATGATCCGCGAGGTGAAGCCGGGCTTCCAGGTACTGGTCGGGTCGGCGCCAACGCTCGCGCCGTCGTTCGCCGTCGGCGCTGTGGGTGCAGTGCTGGCGTTTGCCAACGCCGCACCGTACGCCTGCATCACCATCTGGGAGGCGCATCGCACCCGGGAAGCGGTAGCAGCGATGGACTGGCAGAACCGTATCGCCCGGGCGGCTTACCTTGTCACGACGAAATATGGTGTGCCGGGCCTTAAGTATGCCATGGACCTGAACGGCTACTACGGCGGCCCACCGCGCCTTCCGCTCGTCCCGCCCGGGCCTGAGGCGAAGAGGGAGATCGAAGAGGCGTTTAGGGAGATCAAAGGTTAGAGGCGCGCGGCTCGTGGAAGCCACGCGCTACCGGCCGAAGGCCCGCCTCGGGTTGTCCACCATCAACGTCTTGATCCAGGCAGGTTCCAGTTTCGGCAGGAAGTCCGTGTAGATGTACGTGTAGCCGCGGTACTTGCCACCGCCCGGCTCGCCGACGTGATACCAGCCGGCATCTTGCGAGATCAACGTCTGTCCCAGCAGCTTCTGTTCCGCCATGAACCGGACGCACTCCAGGTGCCAGGCCGCGCTGTCGGGTCCAATGCCGTCGAACTCCACCCAGGCGCCCGCCCGCGCGATCCTGGCGTGGATCGCGTGGTCCTTCTCGCTTTGCGCGTGCACCCAGACGAACTTCCCCGGCCGGACCTTCTCGGCGGCCACGATCTCCAGTTCCTCCAGCGCCGCCGCGCCGTCGCCCGTGTGGGACGCGATGGTGAGGCCCGTCTCGCGCGACGTGATCGCCGCCGCCCGCACCAGCTTGCGGTCCAGCTCATGGAGGGGGCCTTTGTTTACGCCGGTCTTGATGAACCGCGGCTTGACGCCTTCGACGCCGTTGCGAGCCTCGGCGATCCAGCGCCTGGCGAGCTGTTCGGCCGGCTCCACGCGGGCGAATGCGGGCACGAACTTGTGATTGGCGGCGCCATAGAGGCCGGTGTTCGTCCAGATCTCGAGCCCGGTGGCGTCCGCCAGGCGTGCCAGGAGTCGCGCGTCGCGTCCGATGAAGTTCGGCGTGCACTCGATCAGCCGCCGGCAGCCGAATTGCCTCAGCTCTTCCAGCTTTGACCGCGCAACACGGAAGACCTCTCCGGCATCGTATCTGCCAGGCGCGATCTGGTCCGCGCCGATGAAATCGACAATCACGTGCTCGTGCACGAGCACGCTTCCAGGGACTGCCGGCGCACGGGGCGCGCCCGCCGCCAGGCATGCGCCGAGGAACTCACGCCGCCGCACGTCAGATTGCCTCGAACACCGCCTGCTGTCCGTCGAGCCTGGCGAAGTACAACTCGACCTCCACGCCGGGAAACCGCTCGGCGATCTCCTGCCGGACCTTCCGGAGGTCGCCGATCACGCGCTCGCGAGGATCGCCGCGCCACAGACGCAGCGGTCCTTCGCTGTACCAGCGGCAGTCGTCGTGTCCGATCAGGATCACCTTGGGGGCCTCCGCCAGGTTCATCAAAAACTTGACCCAGCGCCAACCGGCCCAGGAGAACTTCGGCAGGACTTCGGCCATGCGAAGCAACTGGGCGCCGCCGGGCACCACGACCAGCCCGTAAGCATTCAGCTTCAGGTGCTGGCGAAGGAAGTCGTGGAAGTGGGCCTGGTAACGCGGGTCGCTGCAATGAACGACAAACGCCTCGGGCTTGAGTCCTGCCACAGCCCCGGTGCGATAGACGCCGGCCATGGCCTATGCTTCGGCTTTCGGAGCGGGTGATTGCGCCGGAATCTCCGTCGCCGCTTGCCCGCCATCCCCTTGCACGCCGAGCTGTTTGAGAACTGTCGGCAGATCCAGACCAAGCGCCTGCAATTGCTGGAGCAAGTTGAAGACTACCGTTGGGCCCGCTTGGGCCAGCCGGCCGAGACCCGAACCGGCGGGGCCCGAGTTCCCGCCGCCTTGATCGATCACCACCAGCCGGTCGATGTTGCCGAGAGGCGCCGCCACCGCGCCGAAGATGCCGGTGGAAGCTTCCAGGATCGACGGCAGCCGCTCCAGGATGGTTTGCAGCTTGGCCGCCTCGTTGAACTGCTTCCAGGCTTCGGCCTTCTTCTGGATGGCCGCGGCCTCGGCGATGCCTTGCGCCTCAATGGCCTTAGCCTTGGCCAAGCCGATCGCCTCGATCTTCGCCGCCTCGGCTTTGCCTTCGGCCTCCAGCGCCGCCGCGCGTCCGAGCCCTTCCTTGCGCAATTTCTCCTGCTCGGCTTCCGCCAGGGAGATCAGCGCGGAGCGTCTGCCTTCGGCTTCAAGGACCGCCGACTGCTTGGACGCCTCGGCTCGGACGACGGCCGCCTGCCGGTCGGCGTCGGCGGGCTTGATCACCGTGGCCTCCAGTTCCTTCTGCTTCCGGAGGACTTCCTGCTCCTGAACGGAGATCATCTCCTGCGTGCGAGTCCTCTGGATCTTCACTTCCTCGGCGACCACGCCCTGCTTGGCGCGTGCTTCCGACAACGGGCCTGCCTGCGCCGCCTTGGCTTTTTCCGTCTCCACCTCTGCCTGGTATTGGGCCTGGCGGATGTTGAAGTCCCGCTGCGCCTCGGCGATGGCGGCGTCGGCGTTGAACTTGGCCCGTTCGCCTTCTTGCAGCGCCAGCGCCGACTTGATCTTCGCGTCGCGCTGCGCCTCCGCCTCGCCGATGACGGCGTCGCGCTTCACCTCCGCCGTCCGCCGGCGGCCGAGGGCGTTCAGGTAATCCTCCTCGTCGCTGATCTCCTGGATGGTGAGTACGTCCACGCCGATTCCCATCTTTTCCAGGTCTACCGCCGCCTCGCTGGTCAGCTTCTGGGCGAAGCTCTGGCGGTCGTTGTTGATCTCCTCGACCGTCAGCGTGCCGAGGATCGACCGCAGGTGGCCTTCGAGCGTTTGGAAGATCACCTGCTGCACCTGCATCTGCGTCATGCCGAGGAACCGCTCGGCGGCCGCGTGCAGCGAGGCCTCGTCACCGCGGATCTTCACGTTCGCGATCGCTTTCACCGAGATGGGCACCCCCTGCATGGTGTAGGCGCGCTTGATCTCCAGCGGGATCGTAAAGACGTTCAGCGAGAGGTAGTCGACCTTTTCCAGCAGCGGAATTCGCAAGGCTGCGCCGCCGCGCACCATCCGGTAGCCGACCACGCGGCCGTCGGAGAGTTTGCGTTTCCGACCGCTCAGCACGGCCACCGTGTTCGGCGCCACTTTGAGGTAGTTACGGCTGAACAGCGCCATGGCGATGAAGAACGCCAGCAGAATCGCCAATACGACGAATGGAAGAAGTAATCCGGACATTTCTGTAAACATGAGCATCGACTCCTGGGCGCCCTATTGCGGGCGCACGATGAGCATCTCCCCCAGAACTCCCTCGACGACGACAATCGCGTTATCGGCGATGGCTCCGCCGCTCTTGGAACGCGCGATCCGGTCGACCATCTCCTCGCCGACCTGGCAGCGCACCTGGCCGACTCCGTTCGCCGGAATGGCCACGACCACCCGAGCCGTCATTCCGGCGAAGTCCTGGACCTGCACCCGCGTGGTGGCCTGCTGGCCGTACAGAAAACGGGCGAAGAGGTAGATCAGCGTGGCGAAAAACACCCCGCTGGCAAAGCCGACGCCCGAGGCGGTCACGGTCGAAAGCCCGTAGTGAATGCCAACGGCGCCGAAGCCGCCAAAGGCTGTGACGAAAACGCTCAGCACGCGCGGACTTAAGAAGCTCGGACCGCCGTGGCCGAGGTCATGGTCCCAATGGCCGTCGCCGAAATGCTCGAACATCTCGCCGAAGATGAGGGAGACGAGAAGGAAAAGAAAGCCGAAGGCGGCGATGCCGAGGAAGATGGAGAAGGCGGAGACTTCAGTGAGCCAGCCGGGCACTCTGCGACCTCCGCGCCAAGTCTACATCCGCATCTACCCGCAGGTCAACGGAGCTTGGGGTATCGGGACGGGGGTGCGCCACTCGGCTGATTTCGCGGGTGACAAGACAAGCTGCGATGTCCTGGCGGCGGACCGCCGCCGGTGTTCCTAGGCTCAGGTGAAGCGGCCGCGCGAGCCGGCGCCGCAGCCGCCCGCGGCGAAGGCCGACAGAAGGCGTTCAATCTCCTCGGAGGCGCACTCCGGGCACTGGATATCGCGGTCCGCGTCCGCCATCCGGCGGAGCTTCTCGAATGTCCTGCCGCAGACGCGGCAGCGGTACTCGTACAGTGGCATCGCTCTTTCTCCATATTGGATGCGGGTGCGACGCGATGGTGACAGAAACTTGCGTGCAGTACCCTGGAAGTCTTATGTCGCAGACCATCCTCGTCTTCAGCCTTGCCCTGCTTCTTGCGCCGGCGCTTGACGCCCAATCGAAGTCTGAATTCTGGCCCGGCGCCGCTTACGATCCCGCCGTTCCGACGTTCCAGAACGTGCTTGGCTACGCACCGGGCGAGCGCGTGTCCTCGCACGCCAACCTGCTCAAGTACCTGGAAGCCCTGGCGGCCGCCGCGCCTTCGAGAATCAAGGTCTTCGACTACGGGAAGACCTGGGAGGGCCGCAGGCTCGTTTACGCCGCCGTCGGCTCGGAGGCGAACCTGCGCAAGCTTGCCGAGATCAAGGCGGGCATCCAGAAGCTCTCAGATCCACGGCGCACGCCGGAGCCGGAGGCCCGCAAGCTGGCGGCTTCGCTTCCCGCCGTCGTCTGGCTGGCCGCCGCGGTGCACGGCGACGAGATCTCGTCGCCTGAGGCCGCGCTTCTCACCGCCTACCATCTTCTTGCCGTGCGGGACGACAAGATGGCCGGCGAGATCCTAGGCGGTGCGGTCTTGTTGATCGACCCCTGCCAGAATCCGGACGGGCACGATCGCTTTGTTCACAGCTTCGAGCAGGCCGAGGGCCTCGAACCCGACCCGAACCAGATCTCCGCCGAGCACGTGCAGCCGTGGCCCGGCGGCCGCTTCCATCACTACCTCTTCGACCTGAATCGCGACTGGTTCGCGCTGACGCAGCCGGAAACCCGGGGACGCGTCAAGGTACTTCGCGAATGGTATCCGTTGGTTTGCGTCGACCTCCACGAGATGGGTTCGGATGCGACCTACTACTTCGCGCCCGGGGCCCGGCCCTACAACCCTCACCTGACGAAGGAGCAGAAGGAGGGCCTGGAACTTTTCGGCAAGAACAACGCGCGGTGGTTCGACCACTTCGGCTTCAACTACTTCATCCGCGAGATCTTCGACGAGTTCTACCCCGGCTATGGCGCGGCCTGGCCTCATTTCTATGGCGCGGTCGCCATGACCTATGAGCAGGCCTCGGCGCGCGGCCTCATCGTCCGCCGGCGCGATGAATCGTTGATGCGCTTCCGCGACACCGTTCGCCAGCACTTCGTGGCCTGTCTCTCGACAGCGGAGACGGCTGCCCGCAACCGCGGGAAGCTGCTGGCGGACTTTTACAAATACCGCCAGTCGGCGATAGAGGAAGGGTCCAAGGAGCCGGTCCGCGAGTACATCCTGCCGCGGCGCGGCGACGTCTCGGCCGTGGACAAGATGGCTGCTCTGCTGGTGGAACAAGGAGTTGAGGTGAAGCGCGCGACGCAGCCCTTCCGCTCGGGCGAGAAGGAGTACCCCGCCGGGAGCTACGTCATCCCGCTCGCGCAGCCTGCGAAACGACTGATCCGGACGCTGCTCGATCCGCAGGTGGCCATGGAGGATTCCTTCATCCAGGAGCAGGAGCGGCGGCGCCGTAAGAAGCTGCCGGATGAGATTTACGACGTCACCGCCTGGAGCCTGCCGCTGCTGTTCAACGTCGAGTGCATGGCCGGCGCGGAGACGGCGCAGGGGAGTTTCGAACCCGCGCCTGCAAGTCCTCCGGCCGGCAAAGTGGCCGGCGCAAATCCCAAGGTGGCGTACCTGGTCCCATGGGGTACGGCCGCAGCGGGCCGGCTGCTTGCCGGGGCGTTCCGCGAAGGCCTGAAGATCCTGAGCCCGGACAAGCCGTTCACGCAAAATGGGCGCAAGTTTCCGTCCGGAACGCTGATCATCCGGGTGAAGGACAACGGGCCGAACCTGGCCGAGACAATCGCGAAGCTGGCCGCCTCCAGCGGCGCCGAGGTGGCCTCGACCGACAGCGGCTGGGTCGACGAAGGAATCAGCTTCGGCAGCAACGAGGTCGTCTCGCTCCGCAAACCTTCGATCGCGCTCGTCTGGGACTACCCCGTATCGCCGCTCTCGGCCGGCTGGGCGCGCTTCGTCATCGAGCGGCAATTCGGCTACCCGGTGACGATTGTTCGCACCCGGTTGCTTCCTTCGGCGGACCTGAGCCGCTTCCACGTGTTGATCCTGCCGCAAGGGAGCTATGGCCCGGTGCTCGGCGAGGCGGGGGCCAAGCGGCTCAAGGAGTGGGTGTCGGCCGGGGGCACGTTGGTCGGCATCGGCGGTGCGGTTTCCTGGTTCGCCGACCCGAAGGTGGGCCTGCTCGCCGTCTCCCAGGAGAACCGGTATCGCGAGGAGCCAGCGGCGAAAGCCGCCAGGCCGGCGGAGCCGCCCAAGCCCGAAGTCGAGCCCGCCAAGCCCGCGCCGGTCCCCGAGCCGCGGGCGCCGGGCAAGCTCCTTGCCACGGAAGACGAATACAAGCAGTCCATCCAGGCGGAGAAGGATCTGCCCGATGCCGCCGCCGGTGTGCTTGCCAAGGCGCGCACCGATCCGGACCACTGGCTTGCCGCCGGCGCCGCCGAGACCGTGAACGCCCTGGTGGAAGGACCAGTGATCTTCACTCCGATCAAGCTGGACAAGGGCGTCAACGTAGCCGTCTTCCTCGGCCCCGATCAGCTTCTGGCGAGCGGCCATCTCTGGCAGGAGACCCGGAAGCAACTAGCGTACAAGCCGCTCGCC
>CAYZJD010000031.1:0-18714 GCA_964478455.1 uncultured Solibacteraceae bacterium
GAGATCTTCGGTCCGGAGTCGTCGGGCAAGACCACCGTGGCGTTGCCGGTGGTCGCCGAGGCGCAGAAACAAGGGGGCATGGCGGCTTTCATCGACGTCGAGCACGCGCTCGACCCGATTTACGCCCGCAAGATCGGAGTGGACGTAGACAACCTGCTGGTTTCGCAGCCCGACTATGCCGAGCAAGCGCTCGAGATCACCAGCGCGCTGATCTCGTCGGGTTCCATCGACGTGCTGGTCATCGACTCGGTGGCCGCGCTCGTGCCCAAAGCGGAACTGGACGGTGAAATGGGCGATGCCCACATGGGCGTGCAGGCGCGCCTGATGTCGCAGGCCTTGCGCAAGCTGACCGGCGTTGTGTCGAAGTCGAACACGTGCCTCATCTTCATCAACCAGATCCGCGAGAAGATCGGCGTGATGTTCGGCAACCCGGAAACCACCACGGGCGGCCGCGCGCTGAAGTTCTACGCCACCGTTCGCGCCGACATCCGCCGCATCGCCGCCATCAAGGAAGGCGATCAGATCGTCGGCAACCGCACTAAGGTGAAGATCGTCAAGAACAAAGTCGCGCCGCCGTTCCGGGAGGCGGAGTTCGACATCATTTACGGCGAAGGCATCTCGCGCGAAGGGGACCTGCTCGATCTCGGCGCCCAGCACAACGTGCTCGAGAAGAGCGGCTCGTGGTTCAGCTACAAGGGCGAACGAATCGGCCAGGGCCGGGAGAACGCCCGCCAGTTCCTCAAGGACAACCCGGACATCCGCGGGAAAGTCGAAGCCGAACTGCGGAGACTCCTCGGTCTGGTTCGCGAGACGCCTGCCCAAACAACTCCTGAGCCCCCTGCGGTGAGATCCGCTCCGGTGGCTGCGGCGCGCGGGCGCTAGCGGCCACGCCATCGGGATGCGTCTGATCGCAGCCCTCGCAGTCTTCTCACCGCTGCTTGTGCTGACGGCAGCGGAATCCTATCGCGAATCGGTGGAGCGGTATCGCCGCGAGCGAGAGGCACGGCTTCTCCGAGACGACGGATGGCTCACGGTCGCCGGCCTCTTCTGGCTGAAGGAAGGCGAAAACGGAGCAGGCAGCGGCGCGGGCAACGTGATCAGGCTGCCTCGCGAATCCGCTCCGGAACGTGTTGGTTCCTTCCTGTTCCGCGGCCGCAAGACGGTGTTCTTCGCCGAGCGCGGTGCGGGCGTGACCGTGAACGGCGCGCCGGTGACTACGATCGAGATGCACCCGGACAAGGACGGCCCGCCGACGGTGATCGCTTTCGGCGATTTCTCGATGCACGTTATCCAGCGCGGCGAGCGCTTCGGGATCCGCCTTCGCGACACGAACAGCAAGTTCAGGCGCGAGTTTCGAGGGCTGGAGTGGTTTCCGATCAGCGAGACGTACCGCGTGAGGGCCCGGTTTGTAACTCATCCCGCGCCGAGGACCATTGCGGTGCCAAACGTGCTCGGTGACGTTGAGCGAAGACCAAGCCCGGGCTACGCGCTTTTCACGCTTGACGGGAAGGAGTATCGTCTTGAGCCGGTGACGGAGGAGAACAGGCTGTTCTTCATCTTCAAGGACCTGACGAGCGGCAAGGAGACGTATCCGGCGGGGCGCTTTCTTTACGCCGACATGCCGAAGGACGGCAACGTAGAGGTTGACTTCAACAAAGCCTACAATCCGCCTTGCGCGTTCACGCCCTACGCGACGTGCCCGCTCCCGCCGAAGCAGAACCGGCTTGCCGTGCGCATCCCCGCGGGCGAGAAGAGGTACGGGCACTGACGCCCTATCTGGCTCCCAACAACTCGTTCACTTTCGTCATCACCTCGAACGCATCGGCGACGTAGAGAACATCCGCCCTGCCGCGGGCCCAGCCGCAGTTGGGGTCCAGGTTGACGGCGCGGCGCTCGTTGATGAAGCGCCAACCGACGACGTGCGGCTCCTCGCCGTGGCAACAGGTGGCCAGCCCCTTGGGATGCCGCGGCGTGGAACCGGTCTGCCCGACCTGATTGAGGTGCGTCAGGAACGGCAGGACCGCCTGGCCCTCTCCCGACAAATCGACCAGGGATTTGCTGCTGCCGAGCGAAGCCTGGCTCTTGCGCAGAAAGTCCAAGATCAATGCGGCGGCTTCCTCGACGTGTGTCCGGCCATCGGGCTGCTTTTTAGTCCAACCGGCACCGGCCACAAAGAGCAGGTCCGCATCCGGCCGGATGGTCTGCTCGCCCGTTTTCGGAGCGCGGACTCCCACCATGCGGGTGCGCCGGGCCTCCGCCGATACAGCCACATCCAGGCGCTCGACGGCGACGGGCGCGGCCTCGCCTTGCCAGGCGGGCTGCGAACCGGGATCGAGCAGGATCAGCCAGGGCCGCTGGGCGCGCTCGAGCACCGCCTCCATGCGCTGCCGGTAGAACCAGCGCGTCACCGCCAGCCTGCCGCCAGCGGTCGAGACGGCGGTGACGTGCGTATCCACGCGCCCGCCGAGTCGCTGCGCGACGCCCGGCAAACAGCGCGCCCAGCGGCTTGTGTGCGGAGCGATCACGACAGTCGCGCCGGTGGCGCGACACAGCGACTCGGCGGCCACCGCATCCGTGGCGTAGCGTGGTTCCGCGAATTCCGGGCCGGCGACGCCGACGATCCGCGACGCTCCTAGGGCTGCGAGGCGGGAGGCGGCGGAGCCCAGCTCACCGCCAACGAGGCCTACCGCCAGCGCCGCACCGGTGGCGTCGGCCACAGTCCTGGCTGTTCCCGCCGCCTCGGGGGCCGGCTTAGCAAGCCCGCCATCGGGCTCCGCGTGAACGAGAAGAAGAACGGTCTCCATCGTCTGGTCCCTCGTTACCCGCCTGTAATCCAGGCGACGATTTCGCGGGCAATCTCGCCGGTTGAGAGGTCCTTGACAATCTGCGTTTCGCGGAGCTGGGCGGGAAGGGAGATGCTGGTGAAGACCAATCCTGCGGCGCCCACCTTGGCGGGCCTGGCGCGTTGCAGGGCCGGCATGATGCCACGCATGTTTGCCATGCCCACTTGGGGATTGTTGGGAGGCTCCGGTAGATTGCCCGTCGCCCAGCCGAGCAAGGCTGGGGGGGCAGCGCACGAGGACAGCATGTGCCGGCCGCCCTCGATGCGCTCGAGGATCCGCAGCGAGCCATCTTCCGCCACGGCCAGCTCGTCGACTCCCTGGAACTGGTCTGTGATTCCCAGGCACTCGCCGGTCATCTGCATCGTAGCGCCCGCGCCGCGCGAGGCCGATTCCCATCCGCCGAAAACAAGAAGGCGTGAACGATCCAATCCGGGAATTGCCTGGATGGTCTCAGCCAGTACAGCCGCGACTTCGGCGGCTTCGGTGAACCCGCCCGCGGGCCCGTCAATCGCCACCAGTTCGAACGGAGCTTTCTGCGCCACGGTCATCATGAGTTGCTGGAGCTTGGCCTTCGGACCGAGACTCACGAGCCAGACCTTGCTGCCCGGCGCCTTCCTGGCAAGGTGCGCCGCTTCATACAGCGCGTGAGCGGCCCAGGGATCCAGTACCGCGGGCAGCATCATCTCGTTCTTCAAGGCCGGTCCCGTGGGACCGGTGATGGGTTCGAGCGTCTGCAAAGGGTCCGGGACAAGGCTCCCGCAGACCACGATGTGGAAGGGCTGCATAAACTCCCAGTATATTCGGACCCGGTTCGCCGCCGATCTCGAGGGCTTGCGGACTCAGCGGCGATACGCGATTTTTCCGTCGAGGACGACGAGTACCGGCTCGATCTTCGCGATGTCGTCTTCGGGGCAGGTGAGATAGTCGCGGTCGATCACCACCAGGTCGGCGAGTTTGCCCACCTCGATCGAGCCCTTCTCCTTCTCGGAGAACATCCGGTAGGCCGCCCAGATGGTGTAAGTCTGCAGGGCCTCCTCGCGGCTGATCTTCTCCTCCGGATGCATCACGGCTCCACGGCTGGTCTTGCGCGTCACCGAGACCCACAGGCCGTGGAATGGATTGAAGGGGTTGACAGCGCGGTTCTTGTCGTGTCCGATCATGTGATCGCTACCCCCGGCCACGATTACGCCCGCGTCGAGATACGACCGCAGCGGGAAGAAGTAGCGCAGCCCGTCGTAGCCGAACACCTGTTCGAGCGCTGGCGTGTCGAAGTGCAGCCACGCCGCCTGAGCATCGGCCAGGATTCCCAGCCTCTTCATGCGGGCGATCGCTTCAGGGCTTTGGAAGCTTGCATGGATCAAGTGCGACCTTGTCGGAGCGATCGGCGCCTTCTCATTCAGCGCCTGCATTGCGTCGAGGAAACCGTCGATCGCTCCGCCACCCTGCGTGTGCGCCGTCAGTTGCCATCCGCGGTCGCGGGCCGCAGCCATGATCTCGATGAGTTTCTCCGGCGACTCGAACAACTGGCCTCGATCATCGTCGCGGGTCTTGCCGTAAAGCTGGCGGCCGAACGCCCCATAGGGAATGCGCTGGTAGGCGGTTCCGATGGTCATGCCGCCATCGACGTTGACTTTGTACGCTGCGAACTTCAGCCATTCGTCGCCAGTGTTTGTTTTCCCCCGGTATTTGTCGAGGGCGCGGATCAGGTCTTCCATCGGCGCGGCGGCGTTGTGCCACCACGTCATGGCCACGCGCACTGGCAGCCGCCCGGCTGATTTCAACTCGCCGAACAGCTCGATATCTTCCTCTCCGACGCCGCCATCGCCAATCGACGTGATGCCCGCCGCCAGGTAGAGCCGCAGCATCTTCTCGAGCGCCTGGAGTTTTTCCTCACGAGTGAAGGGCACCGGCGGCTTCAGCCCTTTCAACAAAGACTGTGCGTTCTTAAGGATTCCGTTCGGCTCGCCGTTCGAGTCTTTGACGATTTCGCCGCGCGGCGGATTCGGCGTGTCGCGGGTGATACCGCTGATCTTCAACGCCAGCGAGTTCGCGACGACGACGTAGCTCGCGTCGAACATGACGGGATGCTCGGCTGCCACGTCGAGCAGCTCGCGTGTCGGCATGCGCATCTCTTTGAGGCGTGTTGGGAAGGTGCGAGGGACGATGATCCATTGGCCTTTGGGCGTCTTCGCCGCCTGCTCCCGAACGAACATCTGAATTGCGTCGAAGGAATCGAGGAGAGGAAGTGGCTCGCGAGATTCGCTCAGCCCGCCCTCGAGGGCGTGCACGTGACTGTCGATTAGCCCGGGCAGCACGGTTTTCCCCCCGAGGTCGATTACCTTCGTCCACGGGCCGCGTTCGGCGCTCAGGACCGCGGCGCTATCACCGACGGCCGTGATCCGGTTGCTTTGAATTGCCACCGCCTGCCGGATCGAGAACTGCGGGTCAACAGTGACGATCTTGCCGTTGTGGAGGATCAGGTCGGCGTTCGCCGCGGCCAGGATGTGCGCGAAGGCAGCAAGCGTGAGCGGGAGTCGAGTGCGGATCGACATGGCATTATGATTCTATGCCAGCGCGGCGTTACGTCCCCCCGCTTTGCTTCCTTGCCCTCGCAACGCTGGCTGTCCTGCCGGTCCTTGCGCAGCCGGCCGCCGGGCCCGTCACCGGCCCGCTGGTGGTAAGCGACCGCTGGCCCGAGTGCACGGATCTTGTCACCTGGACGCGGGACGTGATGCGGCTGGAGGGCCTGGAGCGGGCGGCGGAAACGGCACAGGGCAAAGGCTTCTTTCGCTGGCTGCGGCTGTTTTCCCGGATGGCGACCGGGGGCATGATCCAGGCGTACGAGGGCGACTATGGGAAGGAACGCTACGTTCTCGATGCGCACAAGAACCTCTTCGTTTACGGCTGGGGCTATTGCGATACGAGCAGCCGCATCGCCGA
The DNA here is from genome assembly GCA_964478455.1 of uncultured Solibacteraceae bacterium. Lineage (GTDB taxonomy): Bacteria > Acidobacteriota > Terriglobia > Bryobacterales > Bryobacteraceae > CAYZJD01. Next base: position 5,784 of record CAYZJD010000031.1, read on the forward strand.
GGCCGCCTGGATCGAACTGAAGAGAGATCCCCGTGCAGCCGAGCGCGTGTGCGTGATGCACGACAACCGCGGCTTCCACACGATGTACCGGCTGCGGCTCGACGGCAGATACGGCGCCTTCGATCCGCGCTACGGCTACTACCTGGTGGAGCGCGACTCGCCTGAGGCGCGGGTGCTCGATTGGGACGAGGTCGGCGTAGACGAGAATATCCGCCGCAACAGGAATTTCAGAAACCGCAGCCGGCCGTTCTTCGAATACTTCGGCGTTGAGTGGGAACGGGCGTTCCTGATCCAGCCGAGATTTTATGCGACCGAGGAGGAATGGCGCGCGACCGGCGAACCCGTGGAGTGCGTCTTCGGCAACACCCAATACCGGATGGGCACGCGGTTCCACGACATGGACTTCCGGCTGTTGAAAGGCATGACCATCGAGCGCTTCTGGGACAACAGCGCGCGCACGTTTTACGTGCCCGCCGGCGAGCACACCCTGCGGGAGGAAGCCTTTCTTCCCTCAGGACGCTTCTACCGTGTGACCGAGACGATGCTCGACGGCAATTGGGTGACGCACGATCCGAACTACCAGAGGGCGAAACCGTATCTTGCGGCGGTTCCCGTGAACGAGGGTTACAAGGAGGAAATCGCCGGCGGGCGGACCATCGGCCAGGCTTGGGGACGAATCACCTACGAGCCGGACTTGAAAGAACCTCTCGACGCCGTCACGCCTGATTCGACGCTGGTTATGTCCGAGACCGCTCCGCATCTTCGCCCGCTGACCAGTGAGGGCGGTGGCCAGACGATCCTGGAGTTTTACAGTCCGTACATCCTGGTGGACGGTACGCTTGCGGGCGAGTTGCTCGGCTCGGCAGCCGACGACCTGAAGGTCGAAATCCGGACGCTTCGCGCCAAGGCGGCGAACGACGAAGAGCCGGAGGTCTGGTCGAAGTGGGATGTCCTTCATCGAGGGCCGGGTGCCTTCACGAGCGGGCTCGGCCGCGAGCGCTTCAATGGGCGGGACGCCAGCATTCACGGTGTGTACCGGTTCCAGGTCCGCATTGCCGTGGGAGCGAATCCTGGGCGCACCGCTCCGGCGGGGCTGGCCCGTTTGAAGCTCACGGCACACTTCGAGAACGGCATCATGTCGATTCCGCAGATCTTCGCCGGCCGCAACGAAATTCGCTTCAAGGTGCGCGACGCAAGCCGGATCCGCGGACCGATCCGGGTGACATACCGCTACCAGACTGCGGCCGGGGAGAAACAGCACACGCGGGTGCTCAACGCCGCCGATTTCCACAGCAACGTCGCCAGCTACAGCTTCGATGCTCCCGCGCTGACGCGCTGCAACTCTCTGGCGGTCGTATACTGATCCGGCGAGGATAGGTTCAATCGACATGACTTGGGCACTCACGGGCGTGACGTCAATTCTGCTGGTGTCGGCCGCGACGGCCGCCGGACAGGCATCGGGCGATCTCGACTTTCTTGCGGACCACACCGACTTCCGCGAGATCCGCAGGATGCTCCCTGCCTGGGCGAATGCGAAGGCGAAGGCGTTGCTCGAGGAGCGGCGGCGCCGCATCGCTCAGTTCTCTTCGGAGCAGGAGGTCACCGGGCGGAAACACTACTTGCGCGAGCGGATGCTCAGCGCGCTAGGCGGATTCCCCGAGCGAACGCCGCTGAATCCCCGCGTCACGGGCACGCTGGAGCGCGAGGACTTTCGGGTCGAGAAGGTCGTCTTCGAGAGCCAGCCCGGCTTCTACGTGACGGCGAACCTCTACCTGCCGAAGTCGGGAAAACCGCCGTACCCGGCGATTCTGTTCCCTCTCGGCCATGAGGAAGGGGCCAAGGCCAACGAGATCTGGCAGCGGATCCTGATCACGTTCGCCAGGAGGGGCTTCGTTGCGCTGGCCTGGGACACACTCGGGCAGGGGGAGCGCATTCAGATCTTCGATGCGGACTTCAAGACATCGAAGGTGGTCCGCTCGACCACCGAGCACACCATCCTCGGCGCCCAGTGCCTTCTGGTGGGCGATGCGCTGGCCCGCTACACCATCTGGGACGGCATCCGCGCACTCGATTATTTGCTTACGCGCCCGGAGGTCGATCCACAGCGCGTAGGATGCACGGGCAATTCCGGTGGCGGCACGCACACCGCCTATCTGGCCGCGCTCGACGACCGCATCCAGGTGGCGGCGCCGTCGTGCTACCTGACGACCTGGGGCCGGTTGCTCGACACCATCGGCCCGCAGGACGCCGAGCAGTGCATCCCGCCGTCGATTCTCGATGGTCTGGACCATGCTGACTTCGTTCACGCCTTCGCGCCCAAGCCCTACCTGATTCTGTCGGCTATCCGCGATTTCTTCTCCATCACCGGCGCGCGGAAGACCTACGGCGAGGCGCAACGCGTGTACGCCCTCTTCGGCGCACGCGGGAAGCTCGCGATGGTGGAGGCGGACGACGGGCACGGCTACAGCGAGCCTCGCCGCAGGGCCTCGTACCTCTGGTTTAGCCGCTGGCTGCAAGGGGCGGAGGACAGCCGGCCCGAGGGGGACGTGCCGGTCGCCGCGGAAGAGGAGTTGTGGGCAACGCCGACCGGTCAGGTGGCCACCTCGTTTAGCGGAGAAACGGTCACCTCGCTGAATCAGAAACGGGCTCAGAATCTCCGGCGCAGCGGCAAACCGTCAGTGGAGGAGATACGCCGGCTGATCGGATATCGGGAGCCGCAGGCGCCGGCGCCAGTGCGCTTCTTTGGCCGCCTCGACCGTGAGAGTTTTGCAATCGAGAAACTGATCTACGAGAGCGAGCCCGGCATCCAGGTTCCCGCGCTCCTGTACGTCCCCGAGAAACCAAAGGGTAGAAGGCCCGCCGTGATCGTGGTTCACGGGCGAGGCAAAGTAGCCGCCCACGAAAAGGCGGCGGAACTTGCCGGCGCAGGGTCCGTGGTCCTAACCATTGATGCGCGCGGCATGGGCGAGACGCGTTACACGCCGGAGGAATACGGCTCGGATTGGCCGCGCTACTTCGGCAACTATGAAAGCGCCATGACGCTGCTGCTGGCAGGCGAAACGCTGGTGGGCGGCAGGGCGCTCGATATCGTCAAGGGTGTTGGCCTGCTCGCGTCGCGCGGTGAGGTGGATCCAGCGCGAATCGCCGCCGCCGGCATCGGCGCTGGCTGCGTTCCGCTGCTGCACGCGGCCGCGCTCGATCAGCGGATCGCGAGCGTGACGCTTGAGGGCATGCTCGTGTCCTTTGAGTCGGTGGTTGCGCACAGGATCCACCGCGGTATCTTTGAGGACGTGATTCCCGGCGTGCTGAAGGTTTACGATCTGCCAGACCTGGCGGCCATCATTGCACCTCGGCCGGTGCGGCTGGTGAACGCCGTCGATCCGCTCGGCCTCCGCATCAAAAAGGGGTCAGCCTGATCTGGTCCATTTTTCGGATCAGCGGCGAGAAAATGTACCAGATCAGGCTGACCCCTTTTTGAGTTTGACGACGATTTCTTGCTCTGCGGGACGGACGTACTTGCCTTCCTGCGACTTGAGGCGGAGCGGCACGCTCAGCACGCCGACAGCCCACTGAAGCTCGGTCTCCGGTACATCGGCGTAAGGGTTGTGAGGGAAGAACGGCCAGACCAGCGACGCCGCCGGATCGACCGTCATCACCCAGCCGCGATGGCGGATCGAGCCACCGATGTCGGGCGGGGAGAGCTCGACCCGCTCGCGGCCGATCTTCACCTTGCGGCCCGAGCCGGTTTCCAGGATCTCGCCTTCCTTCAGGCAAAGCTGCAAGGCGAGCTGCGCCTGCTCCGGGGGTCTTCCTTTGCCGTTGATGACGAAACGGAACACCGCCTCGTTCTCCGAGGGCGGCGGCACGAAGAGGTCCGCCCAGAAGGTGTGGTAGGCAAGCGACAGGCGGTCTCCGGAGTCGCTCATCTGGAGGCGGCTGCTGAGCGGCATGTGGAACACCTGCCCGATCGTCTTCTCCGAGAAGGTGGCGATCTCCGGCTGGCGTTTGGAGTTTGCGCCGCTGATGATCTGCCCGAGCTGCTCGTGGAAGACACCGAGGTTCGCTTGTCTGTCAAGGTAGAAACGGCTGGTGACGGCCGACGTGCTGACGATGCCGGAGAGACACACCACCCACGGCCCGCTCTTGCGAATGCCGGCGGGAATGCTCAACTGCCGCCAGTAGCGAGCCTGCTGTTGAGGTGCCGGTTCCACAGGCCCTTCGTGGTAATACAGCGCATCCTGCGCCAGGCGGCCCAGGGCATCCACCGTCAGCATCTCCGGCCGGAAGAACCCCGTCAGAAACTCGGCGTAGCCCCGCCCGTCGGCGAAATGCGAAAAAGCGAACTGCGCCCAGGCGCTCACGCCCCAGTGCCGGTTGCGATCATTGATCACCTCCACGGGCGTGCCGTCCGGCCAGGTGAAGTACTTGTGGAAGTCAGTGGCGCGCCGGAGCGCGGCCATCGCCGCCGGGTCTTTCGTCAGCTCCCAGTAAAGGGCCACGGGGGCCAGCGTGAGATGGTTGTAACCCGTCGTAGGACCGGCACGGCTGTGCTCGCCCCAGTAACCGTCCGGCGTTTGTTCGAGTTCGGCGAAGCGATGGAGGATCCGCGCGCCAAGCCGCTCCCATTCCCTGTTGGCGAACATTCGCCCGGCCAGCAGCAGGTTCGCGGCCCAGTTGGCGTAATGATTCGGCGATGTGCCGATGTAAGGCGAGTTGTACCAGGGGAAATCCAGCCGTTCCTCGGCGTCCGTCACCAGCAAGGCGACGTTGCGGAGGATCGCGCGCCTCCAGCGTTCGCGCCGCTCGCCGCCCAGCTCCCCCTCGATCAGCCGGTACGTTTCCATCCAGATGTAGGTGTCCCAGTCGCTGTCGAGGCGAGGCTCGAACCGGTCGTGTTCGTCTTCCTCGGCGAGCATGTCGCCGATGCGGATGGCCAGGGCCAGCATTCCAGGATCGCGATAGCGGCGGTTGGCTGGATGTTGCTTGGCGTACAATACCGCCGGAGCGAGGATGGCGTAAGGGAAGTGCCGGTAGCGGCCGTCCTTCTCGATGCTCGCCAGCGTGGCTGGCTCGGCGTTCAGCCGCGCTTCCACCATGCCGGCTCCTGCTTCGAGCAACCGGTAGTAGCGGTCAGGGAGCCGTTCGGCCGCGCCGCCGGCAGCCACGCTGAGCAGGACGACCGGGAGCGCGAAGGTCTTCATCAGTGTGGGCTTCCTTCGGCGGAAAACAGCGTGGCGAACGGAAGAGTAAACGCTCCAATGATAGCGGCTTCACCGCCGAGGGAGGAGGGCCGCAGAGTGAGGTTGCGGAAGTTGAGGAACTCGCTGCCGACGGGAAACTGGTCGCGGACGGCGTCCCGCACGAGGGGCCAAGCCTCCGTGATGGCACCATCGATGATCACCGCCTCAACGTCCAGTGCCCACACCGCATTGAAGATGCCGATGCCGAGGTAGCGGGCGGTCTGCCGCACTGCCTCGCGGGCAGCTTCGTCTCCGCTCATGGCCATGTGGCAGATCCGGCGCACCTGGTCAGTGACGCTGCCGAGCGCGCCTTTGGGCCTTCCGCCCACCAGCCGCTGGTAGCGCTCGCAAGTGGCGTGGTCGGAGGCGAGCATCTCCAGGCACCCGGGACGGTCATGACGCTCCGGACCCGGCGAGTCGGTAATGACCATCTGGCCGATCTCGCCGGCGGCCATCCGGGGTCCTCGGTAAAGCTTCCCGTCCAGGACGATCCCCATGCCGATTCCTTCGTCCACCTTGATGAAGACAAGGCAATGGGCGCTCTGGATGTCCGGCGTTCCGTAGTTGTACTCGGCGAGCGCGGCGGCGCGGACGTTGTTCTCCACCGACACGGAGGTGCGCAGAATCTGCTCCAGCGGCTCTTTAACGGCCACGTGGATCCAGGCGGGATCGCTGCCGAGTTCGGCCACGCCGGTTTGGCTGTTGATCAGACCGCGGACGCTGATGCCGACGCCACGTTCGCGCACGTCCGGATGCTGCTCGTAGTGGGCCTCAACGGCGTCGGCTACGGTACGCAACGTCTTTTCAGGACTGGAGGACGTCCGAAACCGCTCCGTGCAAACGATCCGTCCGCTAATCGTGCCCACCGAAACGCGGGTCTCCCACAACTGGATGTCCACACCGACCGCCTGGAAACGAGACTCGTTCAACTGGAGGCGGATCCCCGGCCGGCCTCCGGTGGAATCTTCTCCCCCTTGTTCGACCACGAGATCGCGGGCCATCAGCCCGGCAACGATCCGCGACACCGCCGCTTCCGACAGGCCGGTCCTGCGGGCGATCTCGGCGCGCGACAGGCGCTGGTGCCGCCTGAGGAGGTGCAGTACCGCCGCCTGATTCGCGGCTCGCACATGGGGGATGCGCAACACGCGGCGGCGGGTTGTCGTCAGAGCGTGGATTGGCATCGCGGCTTGGCGGTTTCCTTGCGTCAGGCAAGAAACCGCGCTCTTTATTCTAGGCCGGTCTGTTGTCGAGGGCAATAGGAATTATGTGGTACGCCGAGGGAGACCGCTCGTAGCGGGCCGGGGGCCGTGGGGTGAGCAGGATGCCCACCGCCGGAGACGGCATTCCGCCTCCATCGCCAAAAGGAGGCTTCGGAGGGGCACTTTCTTGCCATTTGTCAGGAAGCGCTGGCATTTCAGGGCACGCCTGCCGGTGCCCAGGCCGAGGGCCCTCCGAATCTCCTCGTAGAACTTTGGGTCCGGGCCGATCCTGGGACCCGCGGCCAGGCTTCGAGCAACCGGGCTGTCTCGCCAATCCCAAAGCCGGGCTACATCCTGCCCCACCGCTACCGGCGTCTCGTCCCAGCGCGAGTTGGGGTAGCAGAAGGCCCCAATCGCCTGGATTGACACCGACGCTACGAGGGACGCCGCGAACGCGGCGCGCAAGGCCACGGCCCTCCGAACCTGGGGCATCGCCGGGATGGTCAGAAGGGCCAGGCACGGCGCGACATCGGTGAGCAACCTCGGGCCGAAACAGTGCCCGCCCCACCACTCCGGCCACCAACTCACAACGAGCACTTCGAGAAAGGTGAAAAGGACAGCGGCTGTGTACACCGGTGAGTGGCGCAGGCCGCGCTCGCGCAGCCACGCGAAGGCGCCTGCCAGCGAGAAAAGAAAGACCGGGGTGTAAACGAACAAACCTCTGCCCGGGCTGAACAGAATGCCGGTCAAGCCCGCCCAGAAGTCCGCGCCCTGTGGGACCGTGTACCTGCCCAGCACATGGCCGAACACGCGAACGTTGTAAGCGGATGTCAGGGTCACTGCCAGAAGTGGGAAGAGCGAAAAGAGACAAAGCCCCTTGAAGCGGCGTCCCCAAGCGAGAGAGGCGCCGGCCGCGAGCAGGAAGAGGGCGTTCGTCGGCCGGATCGCGTACGCAAGGCCACCGAACAGGCCGGCGAGGATCCAGTACCCGCGGCCCGGCGGAGACTCCGAGGCGCGCAGCAAATAGTAGAAGCTGCCGGTGACGGCCAGCGTCGTTCCGCCATGGGTCCACAGAGCCTGGCTTGAGATCGTCCAGGTTTCCGTCCCGAAGGCGTAGAGGCAGGCCACGAGTACGGCCGTCGTCTGCTCTGTCAATCTGCGCACGAGACAGTAGAGGAGCGCAACGGACAGGGCGGCCAGCAGCGAGGCGGTGAGTTTCTCGTGGATGGCCGCGACTGTGATGATGCGTCGGGTGTCCCACGCGCCGAGGCGCGCCGCCAATGCCGCAGGGACGTAGAGCGGCGTCGCCAGAACCGGGAGACCGATGGGATAGGTGGACCACGCGTGCCCATGCCGCACCAAGAAGGCCGCAGCGTGTTGCGGCGCGTGTTCGGTGAACCAAGGCTGAAAGCGGTCCAGAGCGATAGAGCCGTCGAGCAGCAGGGAGAACGGGAGCAGCGATGCGCCGACGGAATCGATGGCCGCGATCCGTTGCAGGTTCAGGTTGTAAACCAGGAGCGCGATCAGAAACAGCAAGAGGGGAACCCGGCCGGCATGCCCGCCGGCCGGCTCAGGCGCGCGCGGTTTCGGCGGTGCCGCGTCCATTGCGGCTGGTCTTGATCGAGAAGAAACCTGGCACGTATTCCCGTACGAGCTGAGGGAAGCTCTTGTCCAGGTACGAGCGGATCGAGACGTAGCACTCATCGCAGGTGTTGCCGCGGGTGAACTCGGCCACCATGCGCGCCTGCTCCGCCAGCGCATACCGCTTGAACTGCATGGAGCACGGCTGGAGCCAGCCGTCGGCCGTCACCACCAGGAAGCGCAGTCCGGCCGTGCAGCCAGGGGTGCCGCCGTTCTCGAAGTACCTCCGGGTGGCGTCGAGCGTGCTCGTCGCGTTGACGATCCAGTTGGTGTCATCGCGCCGCGCCTCGACGCGGTCCAGTTCCTCATTCAGGATGCGGAGCTGTTCCGGGCTATTCAGGAAATAGTCACGGCAGCCGGTGCGGCGCGCCGAGTAGGCGCTGTAACACATGTTCACGCCCCACTCGCGCGCCTTGTCCGCCATCGCGCCGATCTCGCCGACGTTCTCGCTGGTGATGCAACTGTTGAGAACGACGTCGTCGTGGCCGAGCGCGGCCAGCCTCGGAACGATTTGGCTCAAGTGGCGGAAGAGACCGGGATGACCGCGGAAACGATCGTGCCTCTCGTCGGGGAAGTCGAGACTGACGGAGAACTGGTCGATGCCGGCCTCGCGCAATTCCAGGTAGAGGCTCTCCGTCATCAGGGCCCAGTTCGAAACAAGGATGGTGTAAGGGATGCCTTCGCCCCGCTTGATGTTGCGGACGATCGCGACCACATCGTCGCGCAGCAGGGGCTCCCCGCCGGACACCTGCACCACGCAAGGGCGCAGGACCTCCGTGTACCGGCGGTAGTCCTCAGGCTTGAGGTTCCAGGTGTCGTCCCTCGGCCCGCCGTGGTCGCAGTGGCGGCAGTAACAGTTGCAGGAATCCGTCACCTCAAACGACACGACGATGGGGCGACCGGCGAGCCAGTTGGAGGTTCCCCGCCCGATGATGCGGAGGGACTCGATCAGGGGGACTTTACGCATCGTTCAGCACCGGTGACGCCGCACCGCGGCCACAAGAGACAGTATCCGGAGCGGGAACGTCTGTGATCGTAACAGAAGCCTTCTCCCTCCTTCAAGCGTACCTCGGATCTACTGCTGCACCTGCTCGATCTGTACCAACTCCGTTTCGCCGGCGGGGGCAGGTTGCCGGGAGGTTCGGATGGTCTGCGGCCCGCGCCAGAAGTCGATGTAGGAGACCTGGTGCACACAGGAGACGGTGCAGTAAGGGGCGCAGGACTTCTCGGTGATGAACTCCCGGCGGATATCCCGTACGGTGTACTCCATCAGCGGCTTGGCGGGATACCCCCGCTGCTGGGAGCAGTAGTGCACCAGGCCATCCTCGCAGATGTAGAGATAGCGAGCGCCGGAGCGGCAGCGCCAGCGGTGCGGGCGTCCATGGGCGATGTCGTTCTGGAAGTAGTTGATCCGGGAGTAGTTGCTCTTCTCAAGCGCCTTCATCTGGAGGAAGATCTTGCGCTCCCTTGCATTGAGCGGGCGGAGTTGTCCGTCTCCGTCATGGATAATCCCCACCGTCGAGGTGAACCCGAGTTCGACGGCGCGGCGACCGATCACGAGCGCGTCGTCCGGGTTGCGAATCCCCCCGCCGACCACCGAGTTGATGTTCACGTGAAACAGGGCGTGCCCGGCCAGAAGCTGGAGTTTCTTGTCGAGCACCTTGAGGCTCTTCTTGGAGATGTCATCCGGCATGACGTTGTCGATGCTGATCTGGAGGTGGTCCAAGCCGGCGCGGTTCAGGCGGCGGATCCGCTCGACGGTGAGAAGGTACCCGTTGGTGATGAGACCCGCAATCATCCCTACGCGGCGGATATGTGCAATGATTTCATCGAGATCCGGGTGCAGGAGAGGCTCACCCCCGCTGATGGTGATCACCGTTGTGCCGAGCGAAGCCAACCGGTCAACCCGGCGTAGCATGGTTTCAGTCGGGATCGGTTTGGAGTGGTCGTCGAACTCGTTGCAGTAGGCGCAAGCGAGGTTGCAGCGCCGGATGGGGATCAAATGGGCCAGGACCGGGTGGCTGGTTGACGCTAAGCCCTTGAAAATCATGCGCAATTCCCGGGCGCGGCGGTGGATCGAACGCAGGCGCTTGCGCAGACGAAAAGCCCGGTCGGCCATAGGAGGAAAAGGCAGTATCTTATTGAAACACAATGCTCGCGTCTGAAGCGACGCCTTGCCCGCAGGACGCGCGTTTTTGCCCTTGAATGGTAGAAAACCAGGGCCTTTTTGTCACCAGCCGGGGGGACAGCCCGCATGTTCCCCAGGTCAGCGGCGCGGAAACATGCGGGCTGTCCCCGTCAGGGCTTCTTCTCGACCGGCTCGCCGTACTTGATCAGGACTTCGCTCCTGAACTGCTTGTAGTCCTCGTACTTGACGGTCATCCGGATCCGCTGGTTGAGGCCGGACTCGAACTGGAGAACGTCGTCGGCTCGCGTGTAGGTGGGAAACCAGAACTTGCCGTCGATCTGCTCGCGATAGGTCTCGAACTTCGGAAATTGATTGTCGTAGTTCTTCTTCAGCAGCCCGACGCCGCGCCCGTAGGTCTTCACGATTTGCAGATCGCGGTCATCCACCCAGATCTGGCCCTGAAAGTAGCGCTGGCCAGGTTCGAGCTTCCTCGGCTTCACTGCGAAAACGTAGCACGGGATCTCGTCGGCGTTCTGTTTGCCGAGATAGCGGACGTAGTACTTCTCGATGTCCGCCGTCGTGAGCACGAACGGCTGCACGTTGCGGAGATCCTGCTCGTCTTCGGGTGTCAACGAGATATTGCGCAACGTGGCCACCGGGGCGCGGACCACTCGCTCGGTCCGCTTGCCGTCCGGAGAGAAGATGATGTCGGAAATCATCTCGTGCCGGCCGCGCACGGCGCCGGAATCATCCAGCTCCAGAATGCGCACCGTTTGCCGGTACGTGTAATTCTCCCGGGCGCGCGCGAACTCGGCTTCCTTGGCGGCGAACTTCGTGATGATGTTCTGAATCTCGGCCTCGGACAGCTCCGGCGTGGCCGCGCGGGCGGCGGCGGCAACAAGCAGGGAGAGAAGAAAACGTTTCGCTACAAACATGGCCCCATGTCCATGAGACGAGCGTCGTTGCATCACGGTTTCCCCAGCAGGTGCCTGGCGATCGTCAGTAACTGCATGTTGCTCGTGCCTTCGTAGATGCGGCCGATCTTGGCGTCGCGGTACAGTTTCTCGACCGGATAGTCCTTCGTGAAGCCCACGCCGCCGAGGATCTCGACTGCTTTGGAAGCCACCTTCTCGGCGATCTCCGAGCTGTAGTATTTCGCTATCGCCGCTTCGGCGAGAAACGGCCGGCCGGCATCGCGCAGGCGGGCCGCATTGTACGTGAGCAGCCGGGCCGCTTCGACTTCCGTGGCCATCTTGGCCAGCTCAAACTGTACGCCCTGGAACTCGGCGATCGCTTTGCCGAACTGCTTGCGCTCTCGCGCATAGGCGATTGCATGATCGAGAGCGCCGCGCGCCAGGCCGGCCATCTGGGCGCTGATCGCAATGCGGCCCTCGTTCAGGGTCTCGATAGCAACCTTGTAACCTTTGCCCACCTCGCCCATCACGTTCGATTTCGGCACCCGGCAGTTGTCGAGGATCAGCTCGCAGGTGGACGAGGCGCGGATGCCGAGCTTGTCCTCCTTCTTGCCCACCTGGAAGCCGGCCAAGTCGCGCTCAACGAGGAAGCAGGTGATGCCGCGGTAGCCCACCTCCGGATTCGCGTTAGCGAACAGGACGAATAGGCCCGCCTCGGCGGCGTTGGTGATCCAGAGTTTGCGGCCGTTGAGAACGAAGTGATCGCCGCGGTCCTCGGCGCTCGTTGTGAGCGCGAACGCGTCTGAGCCCGCGCCCGCTTCCGACAGGGCGTACGCGCCCACGGTATCGGAGGCGAGGCGCGGGAGGTACCGGCGCTTCTGTTCGTCGCTCGCCCAGCGCAGCAGAGCGTTGTTCACCAGCGTGTTCTGCACATCCACGACGACCGCCGCCGCCGGATCCACCGCGGCAATTTCCTCGACCGCGAGCACGGACTGGAAGAACGTGCCCGCCTGCCCGCCGTACTCCTCGGGAATCTCGATCCCCATCAAGCCCAGCTCGAAGAACTGCCGCAGGATCTCCTTGCGGAAGGCGCCCGCCTCATCCATCTGGCGGACATACGGGGCGATCTCGTCGCGCGCGAACCGGCGCACGGTCTCCTGAAACATCGCCTCTTCTTCGCTCAGGGCGGTGAGCGGCGGCGGCTGGTCGGCGGCAACGGGCATGAGCGCCTCCTCGGGTTCTTCCAGTCTAGCGCCAGCGCTTGTGCGCGTTGCGGGGTCAGACAGAACCGCCCACTCGCCGACAACGCTCGGGGCGGTTTGGTCTGACCCCTGGCTCCCACTCGCAGACAACGCGAGGGGCAGTCTAGTCCGACCGCGGCGGGCGGTAGAATGGCGGGTCCTATGGAGACGCGGAACACAAAGCGAGACTGGAAGCAGATGGCTCACGGGTTGGCCCTCGACATTCCGGAGAGCGATCTCGAGAATCTGACGCCGGCGCTCAACGCCATGGATGCGGCATTCGCGCCGCTCGCCGCCAACATCCCGCACGAGGTCGAGCCGGCGATCACCTTTGGCTGGCCAGCGGAGGAAGGGGCATGACCATCCAGGAGGCGGCAGCGGCGCTGCGGGCGGGCAAGGTTTCGGCGGCGGAACTCACCGGGGAGGCGCTGGCGCGCATCGGGAAGCTTCAGGACCGGCTTAAGGCGTTCATCACCGTCACCGAAGAGCGGGCGCGGGCGCGGGCGCAGCAGGCCGATGAAGCGCTGGCGCGCGGAAAGCGCGCCGCCGTCGGATGTTGAGGATGACC
>CAYZJD010000031.1:18724-20877 GCA_964478455.1 uncultured Solibacteraceae bacterium
CCGGATCACGAAGCTGCAAGAGCGCCTGAATGCGTTCATCACCGTCACCGAAGAGCGGGCGCGCGAGCGCGCGCGACAGGCCGACGAAGAACTGGCCCGCGGCGTCGATCGCGGCCCGCTGCACGGCGTCCCCGTGGCGGTGAAAGACGTCTTCTGCACGCGCGGCATCCGGACCACGTGCGGTTCGAAGCTCTTCGCGGATTTCGTGCCCGATCGCGATGCGGCTGTTGTCGAGAAGCTCGAAGCGGCCGGGGCGGTTCTCTTGGGCAAGACGAACATGCACGAGCTCGCGTACGGAATCACCTCGGGCAATCCGCACTTCGGGGTCGTGCGCAACCCGTGGGACACGGAGCGCATTCCCGGCGGATCGAGCGGCGGCTCGGGCGCGGCGGTGGCGGGGGGGATGGTGTTCGCGGCCATGGGCAGCGACACCGGCGGCTCGATCCGCATCCCGGCATCGTTCTGCGGAACGGTGGGCCTGAAGCCGACCTTCGGACGGGTGAGCCGGTACGGAGTGATGCCGCTCGATTTCAGCCTCGACCACATGGGGCCGATGAGCCGGTCGGTGCGCGACGCCGCGCTGGTGCTAAACGCCATCGCCGGCTACGACGCGCGTGACGACACCTCGAGCCGCAAGCCCGTGGAGGACTACCTGCCGGGTGTCGACGCGTCGATTCGCGGTTTGCGCATCGGCCTGCCGGAGAACTTCTACTTCGACGGGCTGCACCCGGAGGTCGATCGAGCCGTGCGGCGCATGGCAGAGCTTGCCGAGGAACTCGGCGCGCGCGTCGTGCCGGTGCGCGTGCCAGACATGGCCGCGGTGAACCTTGTCGGGAGGGTGATCCTGCTGTCGGAGGCTTCGGCCTTGATGGGGCGGCACCTGGACCGGCGCGAGGAGTTCGGCGCGGACGTGCTCGCCCTGCTCGACCAGGGCCGCCTGCTGCCGGCCACGGATTACATCAACGCGCAGAGGCTTCGGAGGATGATGCAGCAGGAGTTTCAATCCGTCTGGAAGCATGCCGATGTGTTGCTCACGCCGGCGACGCCGACCGTGGCGCCGCGCATCGGCGAGACGACGGTAGAGATCGGCGGCGAGATGGAGGACGCGCGGCTGGCATCGACGCGGCTGGTGCGCGGGATCAACGTGCTCGGCTTGCCGGCGCTCGCGATGCCGTGCGGGTTCTCCTCCGAGGGACTGCCTCTGGGTCTCCAAATCATCGGCCGGCCGTTCGACGAAGCGCTCCTGCTTCGCTCCGGTGCGGCGCTGGAGGACGCAACCGGGGTGCGCGATCGCGCTCCGGAACTATAGAATGAGGACGCAAGGGAATCCTTATGGAACTCAGTCGTCGCAATTTTCTCAAGAGCTCGGCGGCGCTGGCCACCGCAGCGCCCGCCGCCAAAGCGTACGCCGCCAACGACCGCATTCAGGTGGGCTTCATCGCCGTCGGGGCGCGCGCCCACCAGTTGATCGACGCGCTCCAGGCGCATCCGGGAGTCGAGATCACCGCGGTTGTGGACGCTTACAAAGGCCGGGTGGAGCGCGCCATCGAGCGCACCCGAGGCCGCGCGAAGGCGTACAAGCATTACACGGAGATCCTGGCCGACAAGTCGATCGACGCGGTCGTCGTCGCCACGCCGGACCACTGGCACAAGCAGCAGGTGGTCGAGGCGGTACGGGCCGGCAAGGACGTTTACTGCGAGAAGCCGCTCACTTATCGCTCGAGCGAAGGAGTCGAGATCGTCCGCGCGGCCAGCGAGACCGGCCGCATCGTGCAGGTGGGCAGCCAGGGCATAAGCTCGGAGCTGGAGAAGAAGGCTAAGGAGATTATCCGGTCGGGCAAGCTCGGCAAGATCACGATGATCCGCGCAGCGTACAACCGGAACACCCCTTCGGGCGCCTGGATCTACCCGATTCCTCCGGACGCCTCGCCCGAAACCGTGGATTGGGAGATGTTCCTCGGCCCGGCGCCGAAGCGCCCGTTCAGCCTGGAGCGCTTCTTCCGCTGGCGCTGCTACTGGGACTACTCGGGCGGCATCTCGACCGACCTGTTCGTCCATCTTTGCACGACGATCCACTTCCTGATGGACGCGAAGATGCCATCCAAGGCGGTTGGACTCGGCCAGCTTTACCGCTGGAAGGAGACCCGGGAGGT
>CAYZJD010000032.1:0-11491 GCA_964478455.1 uncultured Solibacteraceae bacterium
CTCGAACACCAGCCCTTCGTGCTCGTTCACGCCCTTGAACGGCGGCGCCACCGCCCGCTGCTCCATCTCGCTGTCGCTCGCATAGGAATAGATCTCCGCCATCGGCCACTCGCGGGCCGCGCGCGGGTCGCGGGGCGGGCGCGCCACCACCAGCCGGTTGCCTCCCTGGTTCCAGAAGACGAGTTCGCTTCGCCCGTCGCCGTCCACGTCGGCCCACATCTGATCGTGGTGTTTGTTCGGCCCGGAGTTCTTGATCGCGCGCCGCTTCCACGGGATCGCCGGATCGAACTTCGGATGCGGGTTCTCCCACCACCACACCTGGTTGCCGGAGGCATCGTTGCCCGCGATGAAGTCAAGATCGCCGTCGCCATCGACGTCGCCGAAGGTCGAGCCAGCCTCGGGCTTGAGCGCCGTGCCCTCCATCACGTAACGGTCCCAGCCGGTCTTCGTTCGCCGGTACCACACCACCGACGGCGCAGTCGTGCGCTCGGTGATCACGAAGTCGTTCACGCCGTCGCGGTCGATGTCGAACACCGTCGCCGAGGTCTGTTGCGTGCCGGTGTTCGGCGCGGGCAGGTCGCCCTTTGCAGAGGACAGGTGTACCCATCCTGGGCCGGTAGTCTCCTGGGCGGCCGCGCCGAGGGCCGGCGTCAGCAAGAGGAAGCAGAAGTCCGCTCTTCTCATCGCACTCTGTATCATAAGAGTCCTATGTCACGCCTTGCCAGAGTCGTTGCCGCAGTCCTCTCCCTCGCCGCCACGGGCTTCTGCGGCGAGCTGCGCGTGGGCCGTGGACTTGTGGACATCACGCCGCCGCCCAAGATGGCCATGGGCGGCAACTTTTACTACCAGCCGAGCACGGGCGTCCACGATCCGCTCTTCTGCAAGGCGCTCGTCATCGAAAAGGATGTAGTCAAGGCCGGAATCGTGGGCTGCGACGTTGAGAGCCTGCACCAGCCCACCGTCGTGGCCGCCCGCCGCCTCATCTCCGAGAAGACCGGCCTCAAGGGCGAGAACGTGATGCTCACCGCCACCCACACCCACAGCGGGCCGGAGATGACGGCGATGGTGCTCGAAGGCCTCCCCGAGGAGCCCGCCAGGGTCGCGCGCGACTACCACCAGGCCCTCCCGGTGAAGATCGCCGAAGCGGTGGGCCGCGCCGAAGCGGATCTCCGGCCCGCGAAGCTCTCGGCCGGTCTCGGCCACGAGGACTCGATCAGTTTCAACCGCCGCCGCCTGCTCGCCGACGGATCGGTGCACATGTTCTTCGAGCAGATGAGCCCGAAGATGGTTCGGGCCATGGGGCCCATCGACCCCACTGTCAGCGTCGTCTACTTCGAATCGCCGGACGGAACGCCGCTGGCCACCCACGTCAACTTCGCGCTGCACACCACCGCGTTCGGCGGCTCGGAGTTCTCCGCCGATTACCCCGGCGTGATGTCGCGCCTGCTCGCGCAGGTGAAAGGGCCGGAGATGATGACGCTGTTCACCAACGGCTGCGCGGGCAACATCAACCAGGTGGATCTCGAGAGCAAGTGGAAATCTTCAGGGGCCGGCGAGTCCGCCCGCATCGGGACCATCCTCGCCGCCGAAGTAATGAAGACTTACAAGAAGCTCGAGCCGCTCAAGGACGAGCCGTTGAAGTTGAGCAAGACGGTGCTCAAGCCGCCGGTGGCGGAGTATTCAACCGAAGAGGTCGCCTGGGCGCGCAAGATCATCGAGGCGTCGCGCAAGGCCGATGGGCCGCCGTTCCTCGATGTGGTTCACGCCAACCGGATCCTGAACATCATGGAGTACCAGGACCAGGAGCCGGTCGAGATCGAGGTGCAGGTGATCGCGCTCGGCGACAAGCTGGCCTGGGTCGGATTGCCGGCCGAGGTCTTCGTCGAGCTGGGCATGGCGATCAAGCTCGCCTCGCCGTTCAAGTACACCATCGTCAGCGAACTGGCCAATGGAATGCTCGACTACATTCCTGACCGGAAGGCCTACGACGAGGGCGGTTACGAACCCATGACCTCGCGCTGCAAGGCCGGCTGCGGAGAACTCATGGTGGACGCCGCGCGCAAGCTGCTCATCGAGGCGTATCGCGGCCAGCCCGGGGCGCTTAAGCCGTACCCGAGGGAAGACGGGGATTCCGGGAGGTGAACCCCCATGCCAAGACCAACATGCTGGCTCATCCTGACCGCATTCGCCGGCGCGCTGCCGGCCGCCGCTGAGTGGCGCGCGGGCGTCGCGCATACGAAGATCACGCCGCCGCTTGGTATGCCCATGGCCGGCTACTACCACAACCGCGGCGCAACAGGGCTGCACGACGACTTGTACGCCAAAGCGCTGGTGCTCGAAAGGGACGGCTCCAAGGCCGCGCTAGTGGTCTTCGATCTGATCAGCGCGCCGGAGGCGATCGTCGAGCAGGCGCGAAAGCTAGTCGAGCAGCAGACCGGTATCCCGCCGGAGCGGGTGATGATCAGCGCGACCCACGCCCACACTGGCCCGGTCCTGATCTCGCGCACCGACCGGTACAACCTCGAGGGCAAGATGCTCGAATTGGCCAAACGGTATTCGGCGGACCTGCCGGGCATGGTGGCCGCGAGCGTGGCGAAGGCGAACGCATCGCTTGCTCCCGTGACAATCTCATCCGCGAGCGGTCATGAGGACTCCCTCGCCTTCAACCGCCGCTTCTTCATGTGCGACGGCACGATCGGCTGGAATCCCGGCAAGCTGAACCCGAAGATTGTGAAGCCCGCTGGCCCCATCGATCCCGAAGTGGCCGTGGTTTACCTCGAAACGGGCGCGAAGCCGCTGGCGACTTACGTCAACTACGCGCTGCACCTGGACACCGTGGGCGGTGAGCATTACTCGGCCGACTATCCCTATACGCTGTACTCGATCCTCGGCCGCGTGAAAGGGTCCGAGATGGTGACGCTGTTTACCCAAGGCACGTCGGGCAACGTCAACCACATCGACGTGAAGAGCGGCGCGCCGCAGCGCGGACACCACGAGGCCGCGCGTATCGGCACGGTGCTGGCCGGCGAAGTCGTCAAGATGTACCCGAAGCTTCAGCCTGTTCGGGAAGGCCCCATTCAGACGCGGCGGGAAATCATGAAACTGCCGCTCGCGAAATTCGAGCAATCCGAAGTCGCGCCCGCGCGGGCCACGGCGGCGAAGTTCGGAGAGCCCGGAGCAGCGCCGTTCCTGGAACTCGTCAACGCGTTCAAGGTGGTCGAACTGGCCGAGAGGAACGGTAAGCCGGTCGAAGCGGAAGTGCAGGTGATCACCGCCGGCGATCAGCTTGCCTGGGTGGCGCTGCCCGGCGAAGTGTTCGTCGAGCTGGGCCAGGCCATCAAGAAATTGTCGCCGTTCCGGCAGACGATTGTCGTCGAGCTGGCCAACGGCTCGATCGGTTACATCCCGAACCGCAAGGCGTATCCCGAGGGCAACTACGAGGTGGTCAGCGCGCGGATCGCCGAGGGCTCGGGCGAGATGCTGGTAGACGCGGCGCTGCGGATGCTCAACGACTGTTGGGAGAAGAGGAAAGCGGAGTGAGGGAGCGGCTGCCGCTCGGCGGCCGGTATCCCTTCGAGAATACGCGGCCCTTGGGTGTAGCCACAGTACGCCCCCAGCCGTGTCGACGAAGGCGTCATGCTGATGGCGTGGACGGTCCGGTTCGTCCACGCTCTCTCTCCAACTTTCACGCCTCACCGCCGCCAGCGCCGCACCTTTGAGGAGGCCGAACGGCTGTTATCCGCCGTGTCCGTCTCGCCGGAAACCGTCGAGGCGGTGGCCGTCAGCGTGTGGGTTCCGGTCACGGCCGGTGTCCAGGTGAAGCTCAACGACTGGCTCGCCCCCTCTGCCAGCGTCAGCGTCTGCGACCCGCTGATGCCGGCCGCCAGATTGTCGGTCAGGCTCACCGCAAAGCTCTCCGGTGCATTGCCCTGGTTGGCCACCATGACAACCACCGTCTGCTGCCTGTTCACCTCCACCGACGATGGCGCGCCCACCGAAATCACGGCTACGTCATGCACCGTTGCCGCGATCACGTCCGACATCGTCGATTTGCTGTTGTCGGTCGTGTCGCTGTCGCCGGCGAGCGTCGCCGTCCCGGTCAGCGCGTGCGTTCCGGTCACCGTCGGCGTCCAGGTGAAGCTTACCGTCTGACTCACGCCCGCCGCCAGCGTCACCGTCTGCGACGCGCTGAAGCTGGGCTCGAGGCCGTCGGCTATGCTGACCGCAAAGGTCTCCTGCACTGTCCCCTGATTGTTCACGGTCACGGTCACCGTCTGCTGCTGGTTCACTTCCACTGGTAATGGCGCGGTCACTTGCGTCACGGCTATGTCATGCACCGCGGCCGCCGTCACCGTCAAGGAGACAGAAGCGCTGTTGTCGGCGATGTCTGTTTCCCCGGAGACCGTCGAGGCGGTGGCCGTCAGCGGGTGCTCTCCGGCCACTGTGGGCGTCCAGTCGAAGCTCACCTCCTGGCTTGCCCCAGTGCCCAGCGTCACCGGCTGCGAGGCGCTGAAGCCGGGCTCCAGGCCGTCGGTCAGGCTAACCGTGAACGTCTCTGGTACCGTCCCCTCGTTGGCCACCGTCACAACCACCGCCTGCTGCTGGTTCACCTGCACCGGCGACGGAGCGCTTACCTGCGTCACTCCTACGTCGTGCACCGTGGCCGCAGTCACCGTGAAACTTCCGGCACTGGCGCTGGCGCCGGCCGCGTTAGTAACGCTGATCGGCCCGGAGGTGGCTCCGCCGGGCACCGTCGCCCGAATTTGCGTGTCCAGGTCCACGGTGAAGCTCGCGGCCGGCGTGCCGCTGAAGGCCACAGCCGTCGTCCCGGTGAAGTTACCGCCGGTCAGGGTCACCTCGGTGCCCGCTGGACCGCTGGTGGGCGTAAAGGAGTTGATGATGGGCAGACCGGGCACCTCGTATTTCACGACCAGGAGTGGCGCGCCCAGCGGGTCACCGTCATAAGCCTCCGCCACTCGCCTGCCGGAGCCCGTGACAATGATGGCCAGCGAGTTCCCTCCGACCCAGCCGGGTCGGCTGACGATCTCCTGAATGACTGGCGCCAAGTCCGGTGTCTTCTGGTCAGAAGCCGCTTGGCCCACGGTAGTCCACGTCGCCGGAGACCAGGCAACCGCAGCAGCAGTCCGGGGCCGCGCAGATATGTTTCGGGACGACGAACTGAATGTTAATGCGTTATCGGCGACGTGTCCATGGATCGTCAGCGAAGTTGACTCCGAGCTAATCTCGTCCACCTGGAATTGAACAGAAGCGCTTAATATTGTGGCGTCTCGGGGGATATCCACTGACACAAAGCGCATGCCCACGATCTGGTCCTTTCCATCGCACACAAGTTCCAGATCGCTGCTTGTGAGCGACACGCTGCCCGTGTCGCTCCTCTCCTCCGCGTCATCCGTGCCGGCGGAGATGCGGTGCTGCGCAATAACTATTTGCCCCGGCGCCGGTACCAATGCAGCGCTCGCGGAATTCGAATACGCAGAATTGCCATTGTCGTTGTAGGCTGTCACCCGGTAAGAGTAGGTAGCGGGCGAGGGAAGACCGGCGTCGGAGTACGTGCTCAAGCCGGAGCCAACAGTGTTGATCTCCGCAAAGTTGATTCCATCCGTTGAGCGTTCGATCCGAAACCCGCTCTCGTTGTCGGAATTGTCCGTCCACGACAGGTCGATCTGACTGCCGAGGACGGCCGTCGCCGCCAGGTTGCCGGGCGCGCTGGGAAGCAACGGGCCCTCAAACTCGACCCTTCCGAGGTCGGGCGCCGCTCTCGCGTAAGAACTGCTGGAAAGATTCAGGACAACTTGTCCGTTCCATTCAAAAAACGCTGTGCCGGCATCGATGCCGGGGCTGGCAGATTGCAGTTGATAATTTACATCGAGCAGCGGATCGGCGAATCGAGTGGTTCCCAGGTCTACGTTGCTGGCCTGGTTGTCTGCGCCGTTATTCGAGAACAGGTTGTAGGCGGCAATGGAGTTGGCATCGACATTCTTGAGGGCTAATCGCACAGTATTCACAAGAATGTTATTCAAGGCTATCAGGTTATCCCCACCTGAAATCCCGTGGTCATTGCCCACAAACGTATTGTTGAAGACGTGGATGCGCTCCCGGATGTTGGCAGCCCTGAGATCCTCGTTGGTCTCGGCGTTGTCCATCATGCCCAGGGCAGCCAGCTTGTTGTTCAGAAAAAGGTTGCGCTCCACAACGAACACGCGATTCGTGTCCTGGTAGTAGTCAATGAATTGAATCCCGTCCTGGCCGCTATCCTGTATCCGGTTGTTCCGGATGGTGACCGTGATTTGCTGGGGAATAGTATCATCGTGTAACCGGATCTCGATGCCGTCCTGGGAACTGTTTATAATCTGATTGTTCTCAATCAAAAGATCACGGATTTGATTGTCGAGATCAAGGCCATCGTCCCCGGCATCTTCGAAAATGTTATTGCGGATAATGCCTCCGCTGCCCGATGCAAAATCAATCAGGTCCTTAGCGCCGGTAAAGTGGCAGTATTCGACAATGAACGGGCTTCTCGACGCAATGCCATCGTCCGAGGCGTTGAAAATTGTGAAGCCGGTGATGCGTGGCCAGAAGCCTACGCCGCTGGGAATGGTGATCACCGCGCCGGCGCCGCCGCCGTCGATGATCGCGGTATTGTTACGCGGGTTAAGGGGTTCGTACTGCTCCGCTCTGAGAACCACGCCTTTGTCGAGGGTCAGCGATTCAGGATACCTGCCGGGAGAAACGAGGATCGTGGCGCCAGGCTGGGCAGCATTGATGGCGGCCTGGATGGTGGGGTAGTCCGCGGGCACTCGAATGACGCCTTCGACCTGAGCGGCAAATTGATGGAGCCATTCCTCCACATTGGTGTATCCATCGCCGTCGTCGTCGGCGTGAGGATTAGCGGGCACGGCCAAAGGCCGTGTGTTCTGGGCCAGCTCCGGCCACCCGCCGACCTGGTCCTGGCTGTCAATGACGCGGCCTGCTCGTGTCTGCACTTCTGAGACGATGCGCTGATCGACGGCGTCGCGATCAGTGGGTCGCGCTCCGGCGTTCGAAAGGACGTGTGCTTCGACGGTGCCGCTTGGCATCAGGGCGAGGGGTTCCGCCCAGACGGGCGGGCCCGCCACCAGGGGATCAAAGGCAGCCGAGTTCTGGTAAGGGCTCAACTCGGTGGCGAGATTGTCGCTGAGGTAAAGCCTTGATCCGGGCAGGGTGTCGCCCGACACCGAGATCGCGTAGGCGGGATCTGGCGTGTTGACCCCCCGGAGCCAGGCATTGCCCACGAGACTCGCGTCCAGGGGCCAGGGTGAACCTGAAGAACCGGTCCGGGCGCCAAAGGGCTGACCAATGTTGTAGAAAACGTTGTTGGCCACCACCGCGGTCGCCCCGCCCTTGATAAAGGGATTGCGGTCGAAGTTGTGAGCAAAGAGGCTGCGGAGGAGCGCAACGCGCTTCGTGTTGTCCCCCATGAGGAAACCTTTGGAGTGGGGGCCTTCAGGATGATCGGAATTCTGGAGCGCCTCGCTCACTATGGCGTTGCTGATGGTGATGTCATGCGATCCGTACCACGTGCTGAGGTTTTCATCGACCGCCCAACTGAACGAGCAGTGATCGATGACCACGTTGTGCACGTCGGCGTTGCTTTGTCCGATGGACAGGGCGTCCGGCTGGCTTCCCGAGGGGCCGAGATCCCCCGTTCGCAAACGTAGATGCTGGATCAGGACATCGTGAGTTTTGATGGCAATCAACCCATCGCCATCGCCGAAAAAGGAATTCGAAGCCTTGAGGGTGATGCCCGGCGAGGGAGCTGTCTGCCCGGCAATGGTGATGTAAGGGTCGTCCAAGTCGAGCTTTGAGGAAAGAGCAATCGTGCCCGAAACCTCGAAGATCACGATCCGTGGACCGGCGCTATCGATGGCAGCGCGTAGAGATCCTGGACCGGAGTCGTTGAGATTGGTCACCCGCAGGATCCGCCCCCCCCGGCCGGCTGGGGTCGTTACTCCAAAGCCCTCGGCACCCGGAAACACCGGCAGCGGGACTCCTCCGATGGGTTCACTTAGTAAAGCTCCGACCGTGATGACCGCCAGTCGCTTAATCAGGTTCATGGGCGATTCTCCTGGTCAGCAGCACAACCTGCTTCATCAGATCTTCATGGACCTAGGTGAAGGCGTGTCCTATCAGGCACGAACAAATCAAGCTGGCCAGTCGGCTATTGCGCTTGGAGCGCCGGCAACGAGCGCCGAAGACGGTTGGCGTCTCGTCGACCTGACTCCCCAGATTACCGACAGTCTCGCTCGCTTCTGCCCGGCAGCAGAAGCTGAAATTGAGCTCGCTCATGGAAACCCTCCGAGGCCGGAATTTCCATCTTGGCGTCTCACAGAAGTATACACCCGCGTGCCTCCGCTGCCACTACTTTTCTGGGACTGGTTCTGGCTGTATGCCTATCTCTGGGCCGTCTCGGCGCGACACCTGGGGTGTTCGAGATCTTGAGATTCCGTGTGCATTACTGCTGTCGCCCCCGCCCATTCCCGGTCCCGGTTGACACCGTGGCCCCGGCATGGAACACTCGTGGCTCCAGGAGAGAGACATGGGCGAACGGCTTAAGGACAAGATCGCCGTCATCACCGGCGCGGCGGGAGGAATCGGCAGCGATATGGCGCGCCTGTTTGCGGCCGAAGGCGCGGCAGTCGTGGTGGCGGACATTCTGGCGGAGAAGGGCGAGGCAGTGGCGTCGGAGATTCGGGCTTCCGGCGGCCGGGCGATCTCAGTTCCCGCCGACGTCTCCGACTCGCTGGACGTGGACCGGCTTTTCGACAGGACGGCCGAGACGTACGGCGGGCTGGACGTGCTGGTCAACAATGCGATCTCGCTCGACAACGACCCCACCATCGTCGAACTCCAAGAGGCCGCCTGGGACAAGATCATCAGCGTCTGCCTGAAAGGGACCTATCTCTGCGCTCGGCGGGCGCTGCGCATGATGAAAGCCCGCGGCAGCGGCAGCGTCATCTGGATGTCGAGCTGCAACGCGCTGTTCGGCGTCGGCGAGACGGCCTACACCGCGGCCAAAGGCGGCATCATCTCGATGGCCCGGCTGGTGGCGGCCGAGTACGGGGAGTGGAACATCCGGTCGAACGTGATCGCGCCGGGCACCATCGCCACCGAGAACTGCATGAATTTCTGGAAGCGGTTCCCGGCAGGCTACTCCCGGCTTCTAAGCATGTACCCGATGGGGAGGATCGGCACGCCCCGCGAGGTGTCCAATTACGCGCTATTTCTCGCCTCCGATGAATCGTCCTTCGTCACCGGCTCGGTGTGCGTGGTGGACGGAGGATTGCTCAGCGGTCGCAAGCTGGAGGTGTAGCGGCGGCCCGTCAAATCGCTGGCGCTCCTACGGCGCCAGCTTCAGGATGCCGAACGCGGCCGGGTTGTGGAACCACTCCTGGTTCACGAGCCGCCACGCCAGGTGGCGGCGTTTCGTGCCCTGGATGCGGTAGAGGTTGAGGCGGTATTCGCGGCCGGCCTCGACCGGATGCGGGCCGATGCTCGCGAGAGGGATCTTCATCTCGCCGTACCACACCCGGCGCTTCTCGTCGATGCGGGTCTTCGAGGTGAAGCCCGAATTCCATTTCGCATCGATGGCGGGCGGCTTCGGATTCAGATTCACGTCGAGGTCGAGCCACTCGCCACGCGGGGAGATCTCGAATTCCTTGTAGCGCTTGATATCGCGGAAGTCCGAGCCGATGAAGACCTCGGCCACGTCCCAATCCCAGAGTTCCCAGGTGTCCGTGTCGTAGACGGGGTTTGGCTTCAGGTAGAGATCCTCGTAGGGGCACCTGAACAGGAAGTACAGGTGACCCGGCGTCCACAGCGAGCGGACCTCGCTGCGGTGCCCGGCCACCGGCTTGCCCCAGCGGTCGTTCTCGACGATCACAGCCGGCGCGGATGCCCACCATTCCGCCGACGGATCGGCGGTCAGCGGCACGTCCCTTGCGATGCGCTTGCTCGTCATGCGTCCCGGATCGGCGGCGCGCAGCGCGCCGGCCGCCAGCGTAGTCGCGAGCATGGTTCTTCTGGATGGCATCATCGGTCAGACCTTGTACTTGTCGTAGTCGAACGGTTCGTTCACGAGGTGGAGCTGCGGTTCGCCCTCTTTCGGCAGGTAGGGCGTCTTCAACGGCGTGCGCGGGAAGTCCGTCAGCCGGCGTGGAACCGCTTTGCCGCCCGCCCATTCGTAGACCGGAATCTCCCACGGGTTGAACGTGTCGCTCAGCCCGCGCTCCTTGGCGATGCGATAGAGATGCACGTTGCCCGGCTCGTGGCCGGCAAGCCACAGGCCGATAACATCGAGCCGCCACTTGTTCTTGCCGAACAAGACCAGGTTGGCCATGTAGTCGTTGCCGATCTCGAAGGCATTGCCGTCGCGGCCGTAGATGGCCTCGATCATCGCGAGACCGGTGGTGAGCACGCTCTGGTTGTCGCACGTCTTGTGGGCCCAGATCTCCTGCTGGATGGGCTCGTCGTTCCAGTACATGCCGGGTGGAGAGAAACCGGTGTAGCGCGAGTAGCCCATCTTACAGTGGTTCTCGAAATACCGCTTGATGCGGGCCTCGGCGTCCGGGCGGATATCGGCCTTCATGAATGCGGGGACGCCGGTGACCATCGGCCAGCCGGAGCAGAACCGCACGTAGGGCGTGACGAC
Source organism: uncultured Solibacteraceae bacterium (assembly GCA_964478455.1). Lineage (GTDB taxonomy): Bacteria > Acidobacteriota > Terriglobia > Bryobacterales > Bryobacteraceae > CAYZJD01. The sequence goes on from CAYZJD010000032.1 coordinate 10,709, forward strand.
CAGCCCCTGTTCGTTCTTCACCGTCTGGGTGAGGCACATCCCGTGCGCCTTCCACTTAGCGATGTTGAGCAGCCACGTATCGGGCTCGTTCACGGGCGCGTAGTGCGGGATGCGGTCGAACACGACTCCATCGGGCACTTTGCTCCAGACGATGTCCCTGCCGTCGCGGAAATCGCGCGGGCGGCGGTCGGGCTCGTTCATCTCGACGCCGTGGCGCTGGTTGATGTCGACCAGCCCGCGGGTGTTCCACCGCTCGTAGAGGTTGGCTTCGACGAACGTGAACTTGCGTAGGCCGAGTTCCTTGAGGCCGAGGATGATCCCTTCATAGAAGTCCGGATCGGTGCCGGTGCCCCAGTTCTCGGCCGGTGGCCGGTGCTTGCTCACGACGCTGATGAAGTTCGGCTTCAGCACAACGCGATGCGTGAGCGGCACGCCCGGCTGGTCCATTGGGACGAAAATCTCGCGGGCCAGTTGGAGGCCTTCGGCCAGCTTGGCGGCCGAGTCCATCTTCGCCGGCACCCGCGTGCGCTTGATGAACACGGCCTTCGGGTTGGCCTCGATGAACGGATGCACGCCGAACCAGCGAGGCGCGGGAGCGGCGACGGCGCTGGCGGCCGCTGCGGTTGTCAGGAACTGCCTGCGGGTCATATCCATGCGACCCTCTTCGCGAAATCGGGGATTGCGTAGCCTGTCACCGGTTTTCTCACTCCAGGTCGATCAGCGCCAGGCGGCGCAGGTGATCGATGTTGATCTCGGTCCCGCTGCCGCGCTCGGCCACGCGCA
>CAYZJD010000032.1:11591-20581 GCA_964478455.1 uncultured Solibacteraceae bacterium
CGGCGCAGGTGATCGATGTTGATCTCGGTCCCGCTGCCGCGCTCGGCCACGCGCAGCGGCGACGGAGCGGCGCCCGGCTCACGCAGGATCGCCTTGGAGAAAACGCCTTCCACCCGAATCAGAAACTCGTACTCGTCAAGCGGGTGGCCGTAGTTCACCAGAATGACGGAAGCCTTGCCACCAGGCCGCGCGGCGAGCACGCCGATGACGGTGTCGGCGCCCCAGATGCGAAGATCGCGGGTCCTTATGCCGAGCGCGTCGATGACGTCGAGCGCGAACTCGGCCGGGTCGATGACCGGGCCGGCGTAGCCGAGCACGCGACCCGAGCCAAGCGCCAGAATCTCGCGCTCCTCCTCCTTCCGTTCAAGGCGCGCCGCCGGATCGCGCCACCACTTGGGATCGTTGTCGGCGGCGGGCGCCGCCATCACCTGGCCGCCGGACCGGGCGAAGTCGAGCGCGCGCCGGCGGCCGGCCTCGCCGGGCGTTGGGATGTTGGCCGCCACCAGCACTCGCGAGCGGCCGGGCTGCCACTCGGGCAAGGACGCCGCCGGGAACACGGCCGGGGAGACGTTGCGGCGGTACATCATGTTGAGCAGCTCGCCGGACTGCTCGAAAGTTCCCGCGGCTACCGCGACCCGCGAAGCCGCCGGCGAGCGGAACACCGGCAGGTGTTCTTTGAGGAAGCCGGTGGTATCCGCGAGCGAACGCCACGTTTCGAGTGCCTGCTGCTTGCCTTCGAGAATCGCTTTCTGGTGGATTTCAGGGAAGTACAGGATGGCGTTGCCGCCGCCGGCGAAGGCGTCGGCGAGAACAAGTTCGAGCGAATCGAGATGGATGGCGCGGCTCTTGGAGACGCCCGCGCTCTCGTCGGGACGATATCCCAGAAGCGCCGCCCGCTCCGGATGGACGCCGCCGAGCCAGCCGGCGACGAACGAGTTGGCATCCACCCAGAAGGACTCGGTGGCGCTGGCCACGGAAGGGTCCGGCGGCTGCATGCCCGGCCAGCGGCCCTCGCGTAGTACCGCGTGCGCCGGTTCGATGCGCCAATGGACCTGCTCCGGCTTCAGGAAGACGAACGAGACGAGGTCCTTGCGCTCGGCGGCGACGGCCCGCGTGGCCTGCTCGCTCGGCAGCGCATCGAAGGCGACACCGGCGAAGCCGGCTGCCGCGGCCGAGTCAATGCCCTTGCGCAGCGCGGCCTCCTCTGTGGCCCCCGCGATTTCGGCGACCGGCACGAGACCTCCCTCACGGCAGGCGCGCGCGAACGAAGCGGCATCGCCGTCGCTGCCAAACGGCACGAACACCGCGCGAAAGCCGGCCTCGCGCAGCAGGGCAACCGCCCGCGCGTCGAGGACGCTCCACCCCGCGAGCATGTCCTTGTCGGGATTGATATCCGCCGCGACTGGCGCAACCGCCAACAGCATTGAAACCAGGACAGTTCCACAAGTCCTTCCGGTCCAATCTGGGGCAGGCACTTTCGCCTGCCCGGCCGGCGCATGCGGTGATTTCTTCACACCCTCCAGAAACCAGTGGCGCATTCTCACTCCAGGCCGAACAATGGGCGTCGCACGCTCTTGTAAGTGAAGCGCGCGGGATTCACGGCGGTGGCACCGGGTGAATCAACTTCGATAATGCGTTTCGCCACCGGCTCGTAGGCGGCGCGGAAGGCGATGGCCGCCTTCACCACCAGAATCTTCTGCCGCTCGGGATAGATTCCGCAACTGATCAACTGCTGGAGGCTCATCGGCGCTTCCCGTTCGGTGGTGAGAAGCAGCAGGTTAGGGACGTCGCGCGTCGAGCCTTCCACTTCGATGACGGCGGACAGTCCCTGGTCGTGGTAGCGGCCGCCGCCGTGGCGCACCTCGGTCTCGATGTAGCGGCCGTCATGGAGCGATTTGACGCGGCCGCGCACGCGGACCGGGTCGCCATGCAGCCGGTCGATCTTGCCCCCGACCATCTCGTCGAATGCGCCGCCGATGCCGGCCGCGGCCGCCGCACGGACCGCCGCCGGATCGGCGATCACCATCACCCAGCCCTGCGCCTTCTGCTTCAGCAGTTCGGCGAGCAGGAAGGTGCTGTCGCCGGCGGAACCGCCGCCGATGTTGTCGCCCATGTCGACGAGCACCACGGGCGCTTTGTCGGAAGCCGCCGCCTCGCGAACCGCCGCCGCCGGATCGGGCAGGCGGAGAACGAGTCTGTCGCGCGTGGCCCAGAGCATCTCGCCGAGGCGGTCGGCCTCGCGCCTGGCCAGCGCGGGATCGTTGTCGGTGACCACTACAACACTGACGCCCATGGCCGGTGTGTCCGCGTACTGGTAGCCGCCGGTGACGCTGGCGGCGAGGATCTTCGGATCCCGTTCGAGCCTGCGGCTTTCCTCGACGATGGGAGCCAGCGGCTCCACGTTCGTGTTCTGGAAACGGATGTTGTAAAGCATCGGCGGCTTGGCCACGGCCTGCACGGGCCTGATCTTGCCGCGGACGATGCCGGCCACAATCTCGGCGGCCTTGCGGCCGCGCTCCCGCTGGTCCACGTGCGGATTGGTCTTGTAAGTGAGCAGCGCAGTCGAGCGCTCGACGATCTCCGGCGAGATGTTGGCGTGGAAGTCATGCGTCACCACGATGGGGAAGTCCTTGCCGAGGGCCTCCCGAACGCGCCGGACCATCTCGGCGTCGCCGTGGGGACGGGTCTCGCAGACCATCGCCCCGTGCAGGGCAAGCAGCAGCCCGTCGAGCTTCGGGGCGGACTTGAGCAGGCGGATCAACTCGCCGGTCAGGGTGTCGAGCGCCTCGCCGGTGACCGGCCCGGCGGGGGTGGCCGAGGCGAACAGCGTCGGATGCAGATCAAGTCCGAATTGCGCGGCGCCTTCGAAGTAACCGGCCAGTTCGTCGGCGCTTTTCTCGAATTCGGCGCGGATTTCCTCGCCGCGCCAGACCTTGAACTGCGCCAGCGTGGTCTTGTTGGGGTTGAACGAATTCGACTCGTGCATGATGCCGCCGTAGCCGATGCGAGGCCGGCTTTCGCCGGCGGCCGCGACCGCGCACATAAGTATCCAGGTTAAAAGTTTCATCTCAAGCTCGCTCGACGTAGACCTTCCCTGGCGGCCGGTAGGCGATGGCCAGCTCGGGCGTCGCCATTCTCCTCCGCTGGACGCGGGACTCGAACAGGAACGCCAGCGCCCCGGTCGTGAGCAGCGTCCGCTCGACAGGATACTGCGGCCGGCGGGTCACGAAGAACTCCTCGATCACGTGGACCAGGGCGTCGAAGTGAGGCAGTGGCCGCTCGCCCTCGTTCACGTAGAGCGTGGCGACGGGGCGCCGCTGGCCCTGAAGCTGCGCCGCGAAGAGGAAGTCGCTGATGTGGCCGTCCAGCATGTACGATGCGGCGCGGAACCCGTCATTGTATTCGAGCGCGAACACGACGGGCTGGCGGGCGTTGGCTTCCGGACGGCCGGGCCTTGCCGGCGCTGCTGCCAGCGCGGCCTCGAGCAGCGGAGCGCTCCACCGTCCCTCGCCGTCGCGCCATTTCCAGACGGCCTCGCCCTCGATCCACTCGACCGACCGGATGCCTTTCTCGCCGCCCCGGCGGCGCTCGACCATGCATTGCAGGGCTTCGAGCGTGTGAAAACCGTAGGCGTCCAGCTCGCCGTAGCCGGCGGAGACGGCGTGCTCGATGCGCGCGCCAAGCGGCAGTTCGAGCGGCGGGCGGCGAATCGTGACCGGAATGGACGAGCCGGCCATGAACGGAATGCCCAGTTCCTTCGCTTCGCGGTACATCGCGGAGGCTTTCTCCCAGGACCAGGAGAGGTGCTTGTCGCAGAAAACGGGGACCGGGCGCCCGCCGGCGCGGATCACCTCAGCGATCCGCCGGAAGAGTTCGTAGCGGGGGTACAGCTTCTGGCCGCGGTCGTTGGTGGGATAGTCGCCGTGCTCGCCGATGAGCAGCACGGCATCGACGGCCAGCTTGCCCGTGCCGAGCGTGAGCGCCTCTTCGACAGTGGGCCAGATGCGGAAGCCGTGCTTCGCGGAGAGGGCCCGGCTCATGTCCTTGGGCGCAACGTGGTCGGTGTACATTGAGACGATGCGGGTGCGGGGCTCGACCCGGCGGCCGTCAGGCGCGTAGCCCTCGAGGATGCGGCCGGCGATCACGTCGGCGTGCGACCAGTAGTAATAGGTCGTGACGATGGCGGCGACTCGGGGCTTCTCAGCGGGTGCGGCCGGCAGGCCGGCGGCGCCGAACAGCAGCGAGCGTCGGGTGAAGCGGCCGTTTTCCATATGAGCCTATAAGTTGGCTATTGAGCCCGATTTTGCAACGGCTTCATGCGATTGCCGCCGGCTGGCGGAAGTGCTTGGAGATCTCCGCGGCCGCGGCGAGCAGGCCCTCCACCACCGGTGAGTCCTTCTTCGGGTTGAAGCGCGAGGTGGGGCCGGAGATGCTGATGGCCGCGATGGCATTGCCGCGGCCGTCGAGGATCGGGGCGCCGACGCAGGTAGCGAGCGTCGAGGTCTCGCCGCGGTCGAAAGCGTAGCCGCGCTCGCGAACGCGCCGCAGTTCTTTGCGGAACTCCTCGGGGTCGGTAATGGTGTTGCGGGTAAGCATGGGCAGTTCGCGGCCACCGATGAGACTTTCGGCGATGTCCGGATCCGAGAAGGCGAGGATGGCCTTGCCGAGAGCGCTGGCGTGGGCTTCGACGGAGGCGCCAGGGCGCTCGTGCAGACGGAGCGCGTACTCGCTCGGGACGACCTCCAGATAGACGATCTTGTCCAGGTGCAATTGGCCGAGGTTGACGGTTTCGCCGAACTGGTCGCGGAGACGGAGCATGTGCGGCAGGGCGGCGCGTTTAAGCGAGTCCGCCGAGGCCACGTCGCTCACCAGATCGGCCAGGCTGTGGCTGACGTAGTAATTGCGCCGGGCGTCGCGCAGCACGTACCCGAGATGACGCAGCGTGGTCAGGATCCGGAACACCGTGGACTTGGCCACGCCGGTGCGATGGGTGATCTCGTTCAAGCCGAGGGCCCCCGCCCTGGAAAGTTCCTCCAGGATGCGGAACGTGCTCCTCACCACCGGCACCATGTAGCGAGATTCAGGATCGGTCTGCGGGGTTTTCTTCGTCTTCATGAGTGGCTCCGACAACGTCGGCCTTAGTATCGCACATTTCATTACGAAAATCACCGCTTGAGAAACAAAAGGTTCCGTAATGAGACACACCGCATGCACATTCGATGGACGGAACCGGCGGGCGGACGGCGCGAGGCGGGGTGCTACATTGACTAGTTGGCTCCCGCATGCGCCGGGAGAGGAGGGAGAGCCGGCCGCCATGCTCGACTGGAAGCAGCATCCGCACCGCCGCTACAACCCGCTGACGCGCGAGTGGATCCTCGTTTCGCCGCACCGCACCGAGCGGCCGTGGCAGGGACAGGTCGAGAGGCCGGAGCCGGAATGCCAGCCGGAATACGATCCGGATTGCTACCTCTGTCCCGGCAACAGCCGCGCCGGAGGCGTCCGGAATCCGCCTTACACCGGCACGTTCGTCTTCGAGAACGACTTCGCCGCGCTGAAGCCGGACACGCCGCCCGAGAGCTTCGAACTCGATGGTCTGATCGCAGCGCGCGGCGAGCCGGGCATCTGCCGCGTGCTTTGTTTCTCCCCGAAGCACAACCTGACGGTCCCGGGGATGAGCCAAGAGGAAATGCGGCGCGTCGTTGATCTGTGGACCACGCAGTATCAGGAATTGGCGCAGATGCCGTTCATCCGGCACGTGCAGATCTTCGAAAACCGGGGCGCGATGATGGGATGCAGCAACCCGCACCCGCATTGCCAGGTCTGGGCCAACGCCACTCTGCCGACCGAGCCGGCTAAGGAGCAGGCGGCTTTGTCGGACTACCGCGCGGCGCGGCGCTCGTGTCTTCTGTGCGACTACCTCTCGCTCGAATTGAAATCGCGGGAGCGCGTGGTCTGCGAGAACGGGTCGTTCGCCGTGGTGGTTCCGTTCTGGGCGGTGTGGCCGTTCGAGGTGTTGGTGCTCACCCGGCGCCACGTGACGGCGCTGGACGAACTGGAGGACGACGAGCGGGAGGATCTCGCGCGTATCCTCCGGGACCTGACGCAGCGCTACGACCGCCTGTTCGCGGTTTCGTTCCCCTACTCCATGGGATTCCATCAGCGGCCAACCGATGGGGACGCGCACGACGAGTGGCACCTCCACGCGCACTACCACCCGCCGCTGCTGCGCTCGGCCACCGTGCGCAAGTTCCTGGTCGGCTATGAGATGCTGGCGATGCCGCAGCGCGACATCACGCCGGAAGCGGCGGCCGAAAGCTTGAGGAGCACATAGCGGAGCGAGGAGCCATGCGCCCGCTGCCCGGAACCGCGCTGCTGGTTTGGACAGGCCTGGTGGCGCAGGCGCTTTCGCCTGCGACCCGCGCGGAGAACGAAGCCCGCGCCGCGCTCGAACGCGGCGCAGCGCTGTTCACCGAGCACAAGCTCGAGGAAGCCGTGCGCGAATTGCGGCGTTCGCTCGCGCTCGATCCGGACCAGCCGCGGGCCGAAAAACTGCTCGGCCTCACGTTGCAGATCGCCGGTAAGCAGGCGGATGCCGAACAGGCGTTCCAGCGGGCCTGCCGGCTCGATTCGAAGGACTCCGAGGCCTGGTTCTTCCTTGGCCGCGTCCTGTACCTGCGCAACTTCTTTGACCGCGCGCGGCAGGCGCTCGAGACGGCGCGGAAGCTCAACGCGGCGGACTACCGGATTCACGACGCGCTGGCGCTGGCGCTCGAAGCGGACGGGGAGACCGAGCGCGCGCTGGCCTCCTACCGCGAGGCGGTGCGGCTGAACCGGGGCGACCGCATCTCGCCGAGCCCGCATTTCAACTACGGGGCACTGCTCTTGAAGCTGAGCCGGTTCGAGGAGGCTGAGAGCCAGCTCAAGCGGGCCAAGGCCCTCGATCCGGAGAACTGGGAGGCGAGCTTTGAGCTTGGCAAGCTGTACTTTCAAACAGGGCGGCTGGAGGCGGCGGCCGGGGAGTTGAAGCTTGCGCTGGGATGTCCCTCCGCGAAGGAGGAGGACCGGCGGCGCGTTCGCTATCTGCTCGGACAGGTCTACCTGCGGATGGGACGGGAGGCCGAGGCCGCTGCCCTTCCGGAGGGACGGTGAGCTGAACCGCCGAGGCGCGGAGGACACAGAGGACAACCGGGTGATATAAGAGTTGATCTTCCGATGAGAGGTGTGAGTTGAAGAGACCATTTCGGTGCATTCCCGTCTTGCTGGTTCTATTGCTGGCAGCCGCGGGTTGCGGGATGAAGGGCGGCTTGAGCGTCTGGCCGGTGGACTCGCTGGTCAAAGTGTTTCCCGACGACATGCCGGGGACAAACGAGTCTGGCGGCACGGTCCTGACCGCGCGGAACGGCCATGCCAGCGTCCAGTTCGCCGTACGGTCCAGGGCCGGTATCCCGAAGCTGCGCGTCGAGGTCAGCGGGCCGGATCGTGGCGGAAAGACGCTGTCCGCCCAGGTGCGGTGGGCCGCCTGCGTGCCGGTGGGCTCGAATCCGCCGGAGACGCCGCGCGACGAGGTCATCCGACCGGGGCCGGCGTTGTTTCCCGACCCGCTGCGCGAGGATTTTCCTTTCGAGCTGAAGCCAGAGACCACTCAGTCGGTCTGGATCACGGTGTCCGCCCCGCCGGATGCCGAGTCGGGCGAATACAGCGGCGAGGCGAAGTTCTATTCGGGCGACGAACTGCTCGGCGCACGCGGCTTTCGTGTGCGCGTGATGGAAGCGACCGTTCCGGCCGCGCAGACCCTCAAAGTCACCAATTGGTTCAACCTGAGCGCCGGTCATCTGCGCCGGTACTACAAGGTCGAGCAGTATTCGGACGCTTACTGGGGCCTGCTCGGGAACATCGGCCGGGTGATGGCTGAGCACAAGCAGAACGTGCTGCTGACGCCGGTGATGTCGCTGGCGCAGCCATCCGTGGCGGGCGGCCGCATTCAATACGACTTCGCGCGTCTGGACAAATGGGTCGAGACGTTCGAGAAGGCGGGATTGTTGGGAACGATCGAGGGCCGGCACTTACTCGGTCGCCAGTCCGGCTATCACACGCCGATGGTGGTGCCGGCCTATGTGGTGGAAAACGGAAAAGTAGTCGAGCGCAACCTGGAGGCGGGCGATCCGCGCGCCGAGCAATTCCTCAACGGCTTTCTCTCCGCGCTGTACGCGCATCTCAAGGAGAAAGGGTGGACGGGGCGCTACATCCAGCATGTTCACGACGAGCCGCATGGCCGCGAAGCGCCCACTTACAACCGCTATGCGACGATCATCCGCAAGAACCTGCCCGGGATCCCGACGATCGACGCGGTGGGGCTCGACCAGGATATCGGCTTCTTCGCCGATGTCTGCGACATCTGGGTTCCGGTGCTTGGCAGCTTCGACCATCAGCTCGACAAGATCCGCGCGCACGTCGGGAAAGGGGGCACGGCCTGGTTCTACACCTGCATCTTTCCGCAAGGGCGTTATCTGAACCGCTTCATCGACCTCTCCTTGGTCAAGGTCCGCCTGCTTCACTGGTTTAACTTCCGGCACGATTTCACCGGCTTCCTTCACTGGGGCGGCAACTACTGGGGGCCGGAACCCTTCGACAACGTGCAAACGGTGATTAACGACAACCTGACGCTGCTGCCGGCCGGCGACAACGCGATCGTGTATCCGAACCCGGAGAAGAGCAGCGTACTGAGCTCGATCCGGCTGGAAGCGATGCGCGAAGGCATCGAGGACTACGAGCTGCTGGCGGCGCTCGCGAAGAAGAAGCCGGACGCCGCCCGGCAACTGGCGCGGGACGCGATTCCCAACATCAACGATTACGTTCGCGAGCCGGCCGAATTCCGGAAGCTTCAGCGGCGATTGCTGGAGGCGATGTCCGGGGGAGGGAAGTGAGCCATGGGGAGGCGGAAGATGCAGGTGCTTGTGTACGGTTTTGCGCTGTTCGCGCTCGCGAGCGCG
>CAYZJD010000033.1:0-13213 GCA_964478455.1 uncultured Solibacteraceae bacterium
CGTCTTTTTTTGAACATCGTTCGGCACGGCGGCATCATCCGCGCCGCAGGCGCGAATCGTCTGTCCAATCATCAGCACCTGGCGTATTGTGGAGACAATGCCGACAGCAGCCGTGAAGGGTGATCGACCCTCCGAGGCCCTCCGCGTGCGGAGGTGTAACGACCTTACTTGTAACGCTCTGTTCACGATCTGCGAGCGCTGCTACCGCGGGCAACGCTATTGCAGCGATGCATGCCGGAGTCGAATGCGGCGACAGCAACGGCTGGCCGCGGGGCGGCGCTATCAGGCCTCACCAGCCGGAAAGCAGGCGCACTGTCGCCGTCAGCGGCGGTATCGGGAACGGCGCAAAGCAGCGAGTGTGACGCATCATAGTCCTGTTTTGATCATCAGCTCGCATCCAAAACAGGCTCCATCGCTGGTCCGATGCATTATCTGCGGCTTCGAGAGCCGGTGGATTAATCCCTACGCCGGCCTAGAGTTCCCACTCCGGAGACGTCGCCGCCGGCGAGATCGGCGGTTGGCGACCTGATGTTCAAATTTCTACGTTTTTACATGATCGGTAACACCGATTGCACGAGTGCAGGGCGTTCTGGCCGTACAAATTGCGAGGTACGCATTCCTGCAACCCGAGATCATGTGCCATGCGGCCTGGGTACTCAACGGTTTCGACGGTGGCAAAGAAGTACGAGTCTTGCGCGAAGTCGGTTCCCCATTGTTTTGACGGAAGTATCGTCCGTGGCATGTAATCGTGTCCGCACGGCTTACTCAACGCTAAAGGGGCGGATGGGACCCGCTTCGAAAAAGGGGCTCATGGGGGTGTGCGCCCTGGCATGCATGCCCCGAGAACCGAAGCACTCGTAGCGCTCGCCGACAGGGCAAGCCGGGCGGCCCTCCCCGCGTCTGACTTTCAGCATCAGGAGTGCTCCGGAAGGAGCCGGCAACCGGGCCGGGAGACGTTGCAGCCTGCTTTTGCGTACTATTCGGGGAATTGCGATCGCCATCCCGGCAACCGCCGATTTGTGGCCGGCATCATCCCGGAACGGCGATCGGCATGGCCCGGAATCCGCACGGTCTGTCGCGAACAAAAGGTTACTCATGACACCTCACTTGCGGCTTAATAGCCGGCTGTGGGCGCAGGGTACACATGCTCGGCGGCATCGCTTGGGACGGCAACGCCGGGCAGTGGTCTCCGGCGGCCTGCCAGGCTGCTGAGAAACGGTGACAGGCAACACTTTCCACGCGCCGGGGGCCGCGAGTGCATGATTCTGCGTAACCGGCGGCTTGGGACAGCGAAGCCTGCCAACGTTTCTCAGCAGCCTCCTAAACTAATGCAAATCGCCGAGCGCGCCGATAGAGAGTCGAGGCGGTCCGCGGAGCGAATCCGTCCCGCCAGCAGAATCAGGAGGAAGGAAAGCGTATGCCAGCGTCTACCGTCGCCGGCCCCGAAACGACCGTTGAGGCGAAGTCGAGGGAGCGGGCCGGAAAGTACCTTGTGTTCCAACTAGGGCGCGAGGAGTTCGGGATTCGAGTTCTGAAGGTCCGGGAAATCATGGGGCTGCAAGACATCACGGCGGTGCCGCAAATGCCGGCGCACGTCAAGGGGGTGATCAATCTTCGCGGCAAGGTGATCCCGGTCGTGGATCTGCGGCTGAAGTTTGGCCTTCCCGAGGCGGAGTACACCCAGCGCACCTGCATCATCGTGGTTCAGATCAATGGGGAGAGCGGTCGCATGCTGACCGGGATCGTGGTGGACGGTGTGGCCGAAGTGCTGAATCTCACCGCGGCCGAAATTGAGGACACGCCGGATTTCGGGCACGGGGTGGACACGCCGTATCTGCTGGGCATGGCGAAGGTCAAAGGCAAGGTGAAGATCCTGCTGGACATCGACCAGATCCTGGCGTCGAGCGATCTGGGCGCCTTGCAGGAGGTGCTGGCGTAACAGGTTCCAACGGAGGACCTGGCAAGGTTTCAGAGGGCTGCACCGGTCCGCTGTCAGTTCCGCGGTGAGAACTAGAGGCGAGGTATGGGCAGCAGAGCGCGCCGAGGCGCGTGCAAAAGACCGGCATGAACGAAGGAGACAACAGGGAGCAGGAAGGGCAAGGACTTCGCGATCAGATCGAGACGCTGGCGTTGCAGCTTGTGGTCGGCTGGCCTGAGGCTGCCGAGGAAAGCGGCCCAACCGGGCCGCGGCCGGCTTCGGTGAAGCCGGCCCTGGTCCGCATCCGGGAGCAGGCGGCAGCGACGGGAAGGCCCGCGTTGGCCGGCTTGGCCGGCACCCTGGCTCAAACGGTCGAGGAGATCGAGGGCCAGGAGGTCCTCAATTACCACGCCCTCGCACAGGCGCTCGAAGCGGGCATATCGCAGCTTCAACAAGCGCTGGAGCATGAAGAAGACGCGGCGCCTCCAACCGAGCCGAGCCAAACGGCCAGCGAGTGGCTGCCCGCGGGATCGCTGGCGCAGGATGCGGAGTTGCTGGCGGACTTCCTGGTGGAGTCGCGGGAACACCTTAGCACGATCGAGACGCAACTGCTGGCTCTGGAACAGAACCCGGATAATCCGGAGGCGTTGCACGCGGTGTTTCGGGCGTTCCACACGCTGAAGGGACTGGCGGGGTTCCTGGAGTTCACCGCCATCCGCGAGGTTTCGCACCAGACGGAAACCGCGCTCGAGATGGCGCGCAATGGCGAGCTTTCGATCACGCCGGAGGTGATCGACGCGGTCCTGGCAGCGGGAGACTACATCCGGCGCTGGCTTAGCCAGCTTGAGGCAGCGACGCAGGGGCGAGCCGTGGGCGCAGCGGAGCCCAACCAGGTGGTAGTTGATCGAATCCGCAAAGTGGCGCACGGCGGGGTGGCACCAGGTGGACCACCTGAGGCGCCAACGGCTGCCGGCGGGACGCCGCCCGACGCCGCGCTGCCCGGGGCAAGCGTTGAGCCGCCCGGCCAAGGCCAGGCAGCGGGCGAGGCCGCGCCACCTGCTCACAACGAACCTCGCGGGAGCCAGCAGACCGTCAAAGTCGACACGGCCAAGCTCGACTACATGGTGGACATGGTGGGGGAGATGGTGATTGCGCAGTCGATGCTGCGGCACGACCCGAGCCTGAACTCCATCCACAGCCCGCGGCTGATGCGGAACCTGTCCCAACTATCGCGCATTACCAGCGAGGTCCAGAAGACAGCCATGGCGATGCGGATGGTACCGGTCAGCCACCTTTTCCAACGGACCGCGCGAGTCGTGCGGGACCTCTCCCGGAAGTCCGGCAAGCGCGTGGATCTCCGCTTCAGCGGCGAGGACACGGAGCTGGACCGCACGATCATCGAGGAACTGGCGGACCCGCTGATGCACATGGTGCGCAACGCCCTCGACCACGGCATCGAGCCGCCGGAGGAGCGGGCACGGCAAGGCAAGGACCCGACCGGCCGGCTGGATCTCGGGGCCGGGCACCAGGCCGGGCAGATCCTGATTGAGGTGAGCGACGACGGGCGCGGCCTCGACCGCGAGAAGATCCTCCGCAAAGCCCGCGAACGAGAACTCGCCGCGGCGGGGGACGCGCTGTCCGACTCCGAGGTGTTTCAGCTTATCTTCGAGCCCGGCTTTTCGACGGCCGAGCAGGTAACGGAGATCTCCGGGCGAGGGGTGGGGATGGACGTGGTCCGCAAGCAGCTTCAGAAGCTGCGCGGGCGCGTCGAGATCCAGTCGACGCCGGGACGCGGGACAAGGTTCCTGCTGCGGTTGCCGCTGACGCTGGCGATCATCGAAGGCCTGGTCGTGCTGGTCGGGGAGGAGCGCTATATCGCTCCGCTGTTCTCGGTGCGGGAGATGCTGCGACCTGGGCCGGGGTCGCTCACCGAGGTGCCGGGCAAAGGCGAAATGGCGCTGGTGCGGGGGCGGCTACTGCCGCTGGTGCGCCTGTATCGCCGGTTCGGCGTGAAACCGCGCACGGAGGACCCGTGCGAGGGCCTGCTGATCGTCGTCGAGAACGGCAACAAATCCTACTGCCTGTTCGTGGACGACCTGATCGGCAAGCAGGAAGTCGTCATCAAAAGCCTTGGGGAAATGATGAAGAACACACCGGGCATCGCCGGCGGCGCCATCCTCGGGGATGGAAGGGTCGGGCTGATCCTGGACGTCGAGGCGCTCTTCGGGGCAAAGGCTGACGGCGGGGGACACACCGACAGTGGCTTCCTGCGGCGCTGAGCCACGGCCGTTGACGCGGCGTGAGTTCGAGTGGATTCGCACGCTGGCGCGCGAGAAGTTCGGCCTTGACCTGCGCACGGGTAAAGAGGAACTGGTGTCCGCCCGGCTCGGCCGCATCTTGCGAGAGGGGCGCTTCCGATCCTTCGACGACTACTTCCGTCACGTGACCGAAGACGAGACGGAACAGTCACTGATCGCGCTGATCAACGCTCTGACGACGAATTTCACCTCCTTCGACCGCGAGCCTGCCCATTTCGATTTCCTCCGGCATTCCGTCATTCCCGCCCTTGGCCACCGGGAGCGCATCGAGGTTTGGAGCGCAGCCTGTGCGAGCGGCGAGGAGCCGTATTCGATCGCCTTTTGCCTGCTCGATGAGCTGGGCCTGGAAGCCGCAGCGAGGATCCGCATCCTGGCGAGCGACATCTCGACCAAGGCGCTGGAAACCGCCCGAATCGGGATGTACCCGGCAGAGCGGTTCGCCGGGCTCGCGCGGGAGCGGCTCCGCCGGTATCTCTTGCGGGGCGCCGGACGCTGGCAGGGCTGGTACAAGGTCAAACCGGACGTGCAGCGGCTGGTGGAGTTCCGGCGGATCAACCTGGTGGAGCCAAACCTTGCCGCCGGCGTCTTCCCGGTGGTCTTCTGCCGGAATGTGCTTATCTACTTTGACAAGCGGACGCAGGAGCAGGTGGTGAACCGGTTGGTGAGGCACCTGGAGCCCGGCGGGTACTTGTTCGTGGGCCACGCCGAGAGCCTGAGCGGGATCCGGCACGGTTTCGAATACATCCGGCCGGCCACGTATCGCACGCTGGCCACTTCCGGAGCCGGGGAGCGGGAGTGAACCTAGTCATCGTGGGGATTTCGGACTGTCGCCTGAGCAGCAGGCCGGACGACGCGCTGGTTACGTACGCGCTCGGTTCCTGTGTGGCGGTCGCCATTCACGACCCGGTTGCCGGCGTCGGCGGGCTGCTGCACATCATGCTGCCCGAGTCGGCGATCAGGCCCGAGAAAGCGCGGCAGAGCCCATTCATGTTCGCCGACACGGGGCTGCCGCTGCTGTTCCGCAGCGCTTATCAACTCGGAGCCGAGAAGCGCCGGCTGACGGTGTGGATCGCCGGCGGCGCGCAGGTGATGAACGACAACGGGGCGTTTGACATCGGGCGGCGGAATTGCCTCGCTATCCGAAAGCTGCTGTGGAGGGCGGGCGTGCTGATCCACGGGGAAGAAACCGGAGGCTCTACCTCGCGGACTGTGCGCCTGGAGGTGGGGACGGGCCGGTTCTGGCTGCGTGGGGCCGGCGAGGCGGAAAGAGAGCTGGCGGCGAGTAAACGGGGGGCGGCATGGCCTTCGCGATCTTGATTGTGGACGATTCCCCGGCGATGCGATCGTTCATCCGCCGGGTGATGGACCTGTCCGGGCTGGAGGTCTCCTCCTGCCTGGAGGCGTCCAACGGTGAAGAAGCACTCGACGTGCTGAGGCGGCACTGGGTGGATGCCGTGCTCACGGACATCAACATGCCGTGCATGAACGGCGAGCAGTTCGTCCGGCGGCTGGGCGAAGACGCCGTGCTGAAATCCGTTCCGGTGCTGGTGGTCTCCACCGACGCGACAGACGTGCGCATCCGGCGGATGCTCGAGCTGGGGGTCAGAGGCTACCTGAAGAAGCCGTTCTCACCGGAGGTGTTGCGGGAGGAACTGGAGCGA
This sequence comes from uncultured Solibacteraceae bacterium, assembly GCA_964478455.1. Lineage (GTDB taxonomy): Bacteria > Acidobacteriota > Terriglobia > Bryobacterales > Bryobacteraceae > CAYZJD01. Next base: position 5,898 of record CAYZJD010000033.1, read on the forward strand.
GTCCTGGAGGGAAGTGATGCCTGAAGGGGAACAGGAAAAGGCGATCGCCGAGGGCGCTCGCGAAGTGCTGGAAACGATGTTCTTCACTGAGGTACTGGGCCCGGCTCCGGCGGAAGCGGTGCTGGAAGACGAGCGTTGGGTGAGCCTCGAGTTCCGGGGGAGTCCTCCAGGGGGTTTGTCGGTGGGCGTGTCGGCGCCCGCGGCGCGGCGGATGGCAGCCGATTTCCTCGGCGTGGAGGACGCGAAGGCGCTCTCCGAGGCACAGGTCGGCGAGGTGCTCTGCGAGCTGGCGAACATGATCGGCGGCTCGATACTGAGCCGTCTGGAGAGCGAGACCATCTTCGATCTAGGGCGGCCCGAGGCGGCGGCCTCCGCGCCGGAGGAGGCGGGAGCGGGCGTGGTTTGCTGCCGCTTCGATCTCAGCGACGGGCTGCTGGCTGTCAGGCTCGCGATGCGAGGTGGCTAGTGACGGGCGGGCGGATCCGCGTGCTGATCGTGGACGATTCCGCGATCGTGCGCAAGATCCTGGTCGAGGCGCTCTCGGAGGAAAGCGACATCGAAGTCGTCGGCACGGCGCCCGATCCGTACGTGGCGCGGGACAAGATCCTGGCTCTGGCGCCAGACGTAGTAACGCTCGACGTTGAGATGCCCCGCATGGACGGGCTCACCTTCCTTCGCAAGCTGATGCACTACCGGCCTCTTCCGGTGGTAGTGATCAGCTCGCTCACCCAGCCGTCGGCAATTGCCGCGATGGAGGCGCTGCGTCTCGGCGCAGTCGACGTGCTCCCCAAGCCGGGCGGACCGTACTCGGTCGGCGAGCTGCGATTGGCTCTAGCCAGCAAGGTGCGGGCTGCCGCCTCTGCCCGTGTGCGTCCCGCGCGGGAGCAGGTTCCGTCGTCCCCGGCAAGCATGCCGGCGGCGCCCGGGCACGGGCGCTTGCCGTCCCTTATCGCAATTGGCGCTTCCACCGGAGGCGTGGAGGCGATCCAATCGGTGCTCACCCAGTTGCCCCAGCAGAGTCCAGGCATCGTGGTGGTTCAGCACATCCCGCCGGTCTTTTCGGGCGCATTTGCCGGGCGGCTGAACCAATTGTGCCGTCTGCGAGTCAAGGAGGCCGCTGACGGGGACCTTGTGGAACCGGGCTTGGCCCTGATCGCCCCGGGCGACTACCACATGGTTGTGCGGCAGGCTGGGACAAGATATCGCGTGATCGTCAAGAGCGGCCCGAAAGTCTGCTACCAGCGTCCTTCGGTGGATGTGTTATTCGCGTCGGTGGCGGAGGCGGCAGGCGGCGACGCCGTGGGCGCTCTGCTGACCGGAATGGGCACCGATGGCGCGCAGGGTCTGCTGAAGATGCGGCAGACTGGGGCGCGGACCATCGCCCAGAACGAGGCGACCTCGGTCGTCTTCGGCATGCCGCGGGAGGCGATCCGTCTCGGCGCCGCGGCCGAGGTTCTGCCGCTCGGGGCCATCGGGCCGGCGCTGTTGCGGCCGGGGCACAGTGTAACCGCAGAGGCGCAGAAAACGCAGAGATGATGAAGGGGATCTCTGCGCCCTCCGTGTCTCTGCGGTTTGCTTTCAATCGAGGTAGTCGAACAGGCTGGTTTGCGGAAAACCGGCGCGGGCGGACAAGGAGGCCTGCTCGTGCGTCCTGCTGCGCTGGAGTTCGAGCGCGGCGGCGGCCAGGTCCGCATCCTCGCGGGCGCTCAACTCGCCTTTGAGCTGAAGCTCGAACCTGGCGGCGAATTCAATCGCTTCCTCGACCTTGTTCTGCACGGCGCCATAGAAACTTAGCTGGGTGTTGAGGTGGTCGCTTGCCTGGCGGATGGCGGTGAGCGAGGCGTCCAGGGCAACCTGATCGTCGGTTTCCAGCGCGAGGCGCAGGCTGTTGATGGCGGCGAACACGTTGTCAGCGGCGAGCGTGTCGTCGGCGTTGCGATTGTCGAAGATTTCCTCGGCGGTTTTTGCGACGGCGAAAGAGGTGCCGCTCGGGTGGTCGATCCGGCGGGTCGCCTGAACGGAGAACAGGCGATCAACCCCGTTCGGATTGGCCAGGTTCAACTGATAGGCGGGCTCCTGGTCCCGGTCGCCGCTGAACACGAACCTGCCTCCCACCAACGTGCGGCTGGCGGCGACCAGTTGCTCAAGGATTGCTTCCACCTCGCCGGCGAGGATCCGGCGGCTCTCCGCTGTCGCGGTAGAGGTTGCGCCTTGCACAGCCAGGACGAGCGCCCGGTCCAGCAGGCGGGCCGAGTGCTCCAGGGTTCGCTCGGCCGTGTCAACCTCGGATTTCACCCGGGTCAGGTTTACGCGGATCTGCGCGTTGCGGGCCAGGTCGGCACGGAGTTGGAGAATGTCGCTGATCTGGTCGGGGGCGTCAGAAGCGGTGGACACGCGCAAGCCGGAGCTGATCTCCCGCGTGGCTCGTTCGCCAGCCTGGCGGATCCGCTCGAGGTCGGCCAGGAACCGCTCGGCTGAGGGATCGATGTTTCCAATCATGTGCTTTCCTCCCGTTACCGCAGCAGGTTGACGGTGGTCTCGGTCAGTTCATCGAGGACGCTGACGAGCCGCGCGGTCGCTTGGTAGGCCCGCTCGAACTCGATCAAGTGGACGGCCTCCTCGTCGAGCGAAACGCCGGAGATCTCGCTGCGAAGGCTGCGCGCTTGAGCGACCATTTGAGTCTTGAAATCCCTGCCGCCGCGGGCGTCCTCGAGCGCGCGGCCCACACCCGCCGCCAGGCGCCCGTAGTATTCGGTGAAGCTGAATCCGTCGATGCGGTCAGCCTCGTCCTGAGAGTTGGCGAGCGCCGCCAGTTTCCGCGCCATGCCGTTGCTCGAGTAAGGAGGACCCGGGTCGATGGCCGCCAGTTGATCCGGCGCGATCGCCGGATTCACGGCGAGGCTTCGGGCCACCATCGCGTCGCTCGAAGCGTCGTAAGTGAACAGCGGCAGGCCTGCGACCGGCGGCGGGCCGTCAGTAATGTTGCCCGAAGTGAGCAGGGCGTTGATTCGATCGGCAACCGCTTTGGCCAGCAGGTTCAGGCCTCCCGGCTGGTAGGCGTCCCCGCGGAGTGAGGGAAGAACGCGATTGCGCACATCCAGAATGCCGCTGAGACGCCCACCCGCGATCTGCGCGGTGATGTCCTTACCGTCGTCGGTGATCAAGCGCGCCGAGGGCGGCGTTCCAGTGTAGATCGGCGGAGGATCGGCCGGATCGAAGAAGCTCACGTGGATCGGGTGAAGCTCCTCGCCAATGACCAACGGGCTCTGACCGCCGAGCAATACCGTCACCGATCCGTCGGCCTGGAAGACGGCGGTGAAGTCCACCAGTTCGGACAGTTCCTCGAGCGCCACCTGGATTTTGGCGTCCAGGCCGGCATCGTCGATGCCTCCGCGACGCCGCTCGTGGTTGTAGCTCAGCAACTGCTCCCCCAGGCTGTTGATCCGGTCGGCAGTCTCTCTGAGCTGGCGGTCCATGTCAGAGGAGACGCTGGCGAGGCTGGCGGCGGCTTGGTGGAAGCTCTCGGTGAATTCCTGCGCGCGATCCAGGACCGCCTGACGCGCGGCGCCGCTATTGGGGGTGAGGCTCCAGGCCGAGAAGCTGTCGTAAAGGCGGCTAAGGGCCCCCGGGAGGCTTGTATCTCCCCCGATGCTGAACACGGATTCGAGCGACGCCAGGCTGGCCGCTTTCTGGTCGTACAAGCCCAACGACTCCAGTTGCCGGCGGACTGCCAGTTCAGCATATTGATCGCGGGCGCTCTCGACGTCGCCGGCCCGCACTCCGCCAATCAGCCCGAGCTCCGGCTCGAAGTCCATTGCCTGAAGGGCCAGCCGCTGGACAGCGTAGCCGGGGGTGGAAGCGTTGGCGACGTTATTCTCGGTCACCACCAGGGCGCGCTCGAACACGGACAAGGCGGTCGCCGAGCTGATCAGGGTACTCATCAAGTTCGGCATGAGATCCTCCTGGCGGGGTACCCAAAAACGCGGTGACACTCTCCAAAGTCAAAATCGGTGAGAGGCAACCCTGCCCACGCGCGAGGAGCGCAACCCGTTAAAAGAACTGAGCGTGCGCTCGGGGCAGCGAAGCCTGCCACCGAGTCTTGACTTTCATCGCCGTTGGTGGGCGATCCCGCCCATGCCCAACAGGCCACGCTGTCCACGCGCCGGGGGGTTTTCCGCTGGTGGGGTGAGGCGGGCATGCCGTGACTAGGCCTCGACCGACAAGCGCGCCGCTGGGAAGGGTTTGGCCGACTCGCCGTTTGCGGTGTAACCACCGCTGAGGGAGTCTCGCAGGCGGGCCCAGCCTTGGTAAAACGCGGAGGCTTGAGCCAACAGTTGGCCGAGGAGGGAAAGGTCCTTCTTCAGAGCAGGCCAAGGGGCGTTCCCCGCTTCCCCGCTCTGGCGGGCCGCCCGGACTTCCTCCACGGCCTGGGCGAGAAAGCCGGAGCATTCATCGAGCGCAGCGGCGGTCGGGCTAACTGCCAGGGAGGCTGCCTGCCGGATCAGCGCCTGTGCACGTGCAAATGCTGGTGTCGATACTGGATCGGTCATTTCGCGCCCCAGACCGCCGCCAGTTGTTTCCCTCAAGGTGCGCCGCCGGAGGCCTGTCCGGATTCGGCTCGCATCTGGCGGACCAGCACTCGGCTCAGCGCGGCCGCATCCACTTGGTAGCGGCCGTCGGCGTACTGGCGAGCGAGCTGTTCCACGCGGGCAGCGCGTTGCGTGGCAGCCGCCTCCAGGGCCTGAGCGAGCCGGCCGGCGAGGCCGGACAATTCGACCTGATCCCCACCGGCAGGTTGCGGCTCACGGGAGCGCGGCTCAGCGCCCCGGTCTACTTCGGCGGCTTCATACGCCCGGCCAGGCTTTGCCGGCTGCGCACCCGTCAGATCTCCGTCGCCGACCCTCATTGATCGCCCAACACGTTCCGGTGTTAGCCTCTTTCCTCAAGTCCTTTATCGGCAGAACAACACCTGAGTTTAGGGTTTTCTTTGACCAGCCGCATAAAGAATCCTCCGGGCCGGCCGATCTACAGCTTCGACCCGGATGTCCGGCCGACCGAACATCTTGTGGATCTGGCCTGGCTCGTCGCCCGAGGAAGCTCTGGCCACTTCTCTGGCCGAGTTTCTAGCCAAGCCAGCCGAGCTCCCCGAGGCGCTGGCGCTGCTGGCTGCCGAGCCTCCGGACGCCGTGGTTGCCGGGTTCCCGATCGAGGGATGGACCCCGGCGGAGCTGCTGGAGGTCATCCAACGGTCAGCGCCGGGCGTCCCTGTCCTGGTGCGCGATCCCGAGGGCACGATGCCGGACGCGGTGCGCCTGGCTCGCCTCGGCGCCTGGCAGGTGTTCGGCCATACGGTCGATCCCGGGGAGTTCGCCCGGCAGCTCGAAGCCGCCGTCGAGGAACGGCGCTTACGCGACCTGGCCCAGCTTGGCGCCGGCGTTGCCCCCGAGCCCTGGAGGAAGCTCCTCGTCGGCGAAAGCCGGCCCATGCAAGCTATCGCCGAAATCATCCGGCTGGTGGGAGCGCGCCGCTCGACCGTCCTCATTACCGGGGAGACCGGCACCGGCAAGGAGATGGTCGCCCGCGCGATCCATATGGCCGGCCCGCGACGCCACAAGCCTCTGGTGATTGTGAATTGCAGCGCCTTGCCCGAACACCTCCTGGAGGCCGAGCTCTTCGGGCACGTCAAGGGCGCCTTCACGGGGGCTATCAGCCACCGCACCGGCCGGATCGAGCTGGCCGACGGCGGCACGCTCTTCCTCGACGAAATCGGCGACATGCCAATGGAACTCCAGCCGAAACTGCTCCGGGTGCTCCAGGAGCGCGAGTTCCAGCGTTTGGGCAGTTCGGAAACTGTTCGCGTGGATATCCGAGTCATCGCCGCCAGCAACGCCAACCTGCTCGAGCGCGTCCGGCAGGGGCGCTTTCGCGAAGATCTGTATTACCGGCTCAACGTCGTCCCGATCGAGACGCCGCCTTTGAGGGAGCGCGGCGGCGACATCCCGCTGCTGGTCGAGCACTTTGTCCGAGAGATCTGCGGACAGGAGAACCTGGCCGTCAAGCAGGTGCACCGGGAGACGATGGACCGCCTGTGCCGCTATCGTTGGCCCGGCAATGTCCGCCAGGTTGAAAACGCGGTCGAGATGGCGGTCGTGCTCAGCGGCGACCGCCAGGTCCTCTATCCGGGCGACTTCCCCTTGCCCTCGCCGTCCTGGGACAAGACCAAGCCGGTGGCAGCCGTGCCGTTGATCCGCGTTCCGGACCACGGGTTGGACTTCGAGCGGACCGTGGGCGAATTCGAGCGCAACATTCTGGCTCAGGCGCTCGAGAAGACCGGCGGCAACAAGCGCAAGGCGGCGGACCTGCTTCGCCTGAAACGGACCACGCTTACGGCCAAGCTGCGTACACTGGAAAGCCGGGCCGGCGTGGAGGGCTCTCCCTAGGATGGTGCGCTGACTGGAGCGCCAGTGGCCTCCGCCCTCGGCTTGCGGCTCTGATCGCAGACCCTACTGGGGCTCGTCGGCCAGGATTCGGTGAATCTTCAGAAGAAGCTCGATTTCTTTCGCCGGCAGCGCCAGCGCCGTGGCGATCTGTTGCGAGGACTCCCCCCGCCGGTGCATCCGAAGCGCCTGCGCGCGCTTTGCCAGGTTGAAGCCTGCGCCAGGAGGAGGAGGCGCGGCCCAGGTGGAGACGTGGTCCTCGATCAAGCGCACAACCGGTTCAAGGGAGGCGAGGCCGGCCTGGACGGCCTCAAGCGAGGAGGCCAGTTCCCGCCGGATGCCGTCGCCGCGTGTCGCGACCGCCCGGATCTCCCGCTTGAGACTGAGGAAGAGATAGAGGAATAAGCCGAACGCCGCCGTCACCAGCCCGCAAAGCGCGGCTGTGCCGATGATCCATCCCGCCTGCATCATCGCCTCCCGTTCCATCCTCCGTTCCCGGCACCCGGCAGGCAGCCCTCCACGCTCACGCGGTGCGCGGCGGGGACGAGCTTGCCAGCGGCTCCTCCTTGCTGCCGGCGAGCCGCTCCTGCCGGCTGACGATTCGCTGGATTCGCACGCCGTAGTTGCCATCGACAACGACCACTTCACCCGTCGCCACCACGCGGTTGTTCACGATCAGCTCGACCGGGTCGCTGATGGTCCGGTTCAACTCGACCACGGAACCAGCGGTCAGCTTCAGCACATCTTGAAGGGGCAATTGCGCACAGCCGAAAGAGACCGACACCGGCATTTCGACATCGAGAAGCAGTTCGAGATTCCTCGCTGCCGCCGGAGGGCGGTTCTCTTTCGAGGTTGAAACGGCCGCCGACGGCTGTTGAA
>CAYZJD010000033.1:13313-17485 GCA_964478455.1 uncultured Solibacteraceae bacterium
GCCGCCGGAGGGCGGTTCTCTTTCGAGGTTGAAACGGCCGCCGACGGCTGTTGAAGAGCTTCGAGGAAACCGGGGTGGATTCCAAACAGAATCGGGGGCAGGCGGAAGCCAAAGAGCACGACGGTCACCGTCGAACAGGCGACGCCCGGAGCGCCGGATCGTTCCCCGCCTTTGACGCAAGCCGCGTTCTCGCCGCGGCTTGCCGCAAGCGCCGCTGCCAGACCGGCGAATGACTGAGCCAGGAGTTCGCCGCAGGTTTGGCGGGCCTCGCTTGGCTCGGCCGACTCGACGCCCGCTGCGCGCAACGTGCGTCCTCCCAGCTCGGTCCAGGTTTCCCTGGGCAGCCCTGCCCACAGCGGCGCTTCGGGCGCGAGTGTAAGCGGCTGTTCCCACCAGAGCATATCCGCGCCGGGATCAAGCAACGGCTCGGCGGCGCCAGCAGCCCATTCGGCGGCAGCCTCCTGTTGGGTCATCAACTGGATCACGCCGGCGAGCTGCCGGGCCCATTCATCCCCCAGCCATTCCCTGATTTCTTTCATTGCCGGTGCCATGATCACCTCCCGCGCCGAACCGGCCAGTGCTTGTCCAGGTGCGCCCGCAACCGGAGGATCGCCTGCGATTTCAACTGCGAGATACGCGACAGGTGGAGCTGCATCACCTGCGCGATCTCACGGAGCGTCAGTTCTTCCTGGTAGTAGAGGCCCAGAATCTCGCGCTCCGCTTTCGGCAGGCGCTCGATCGCATCCCGGAGAATCCGCTCCAGCTCGGAGTTCTCCAAGAGCCTCGATGGAAGTTTCTGTTCGTCATCGGAAACCATCTCCAGCAAAGTCCGGCCGCGCTCCGGCTCATATTCCAGGCTGCTCAGTGTCAGCCCTTGCGCCCCCGCCAGCCATGCGCGGTATTCTTCGAGCTCCAGTTCGAGTTCAGCGGCGATCTCCTCCTCGGTCGGCGCCCGCTGCAATCGCTGTTCAACAGCGGCCATAGCCGACTCGATCTGCTTGGCTTTGCGCCGCTTGTCGCGCGGCGCCCAGTCCAGGCTGCGGAGGCTGTCCAGAATCGCCCCGCGGATCTTGTACTCCGCGTACGTTTTCAGCTTGACGTTCTGACCGGCATCGTAGTTGTCAATGGCGGCGATCAAGCCCAAGACTCCAGTGGAGATCAGGTCCTCGAGGCTGACGCTGACGGGCAGCCGGTCGTGAATCCGCCGGGCGATCAAGCGCACCTGTGGCAGATGCTCCAGGATCAGCCTCTCGCGATCCGCGCTTGTGCGCTCGCTGGTCGCACAGGAGTACATGGATTGCTCGCGGTGGAGCCCTCCAGTCCGCTCAGGCTGCCGCCGGCAGGCCGTTCCAACGGCCCTCCAGCAGGCGGCCGATCATCCATTCCTTGTCGGCCGGTTCGAGGTCTTCCGGGATCCGCTGGCCCGCAGCAAGAAACGACACCGGCTTGCCGGAGCGGAACACCGCCGTCGCAAGCTGGCCGATCGAGGCGGCCTCATCCAGCCGCGTGAACAGCAGCTTGGACGGCCCAAAGCCCTCGAACCGATCGACCGCATTGAGTAGATCGGCAGATCGGGCCGTCGCCGCCAGCACCAGATGCACGTCAATTTCACGGTGAGCGCGGAATGCGGCGGCCAGGTCGCGGGCATCCTCCAGCTCGGCCGGGCCGAATCCCGGCGTGTCGATCAGAATCAGGTCTTTCTGGCGGTGCTCCTGGAGAGCTTGTTCGAGCACCCTCGGAGTTTCGATAACCTGGAACCCGACGCCGAGGATCCCGGCATACGTTCTCAACTGTTCTGCCGCCGCCACCCGGTAGGTGTCGAGCGTGAGCAGTTGGACGGGCTGACGGCACTGGAGACCGTACCGCACGGCCAGCTTGACGAGCGTGGTGGTCTTACCGGCTCCCGGCGGGCCGATGAGCCCGGTAATTCGCGGTTTCCAACCGGGACGTCCGATCGACGGGTCCACCGGCAGCCGGTCCGCCAGTTCTGCGGCCGCGGTCGGCCACAAACCTCCAGAAGCGGCTGGCGCTTCCTCGCAATCAGGCGAACCCGGCGAACCCCCCGGCAGCCGAGCCTGGACATTCTCCAGGACCTGCCCGCAGAGGTCCGGATCCATTTCCGCCTCGGCCAGGGTGGCCGCCAAGCTGTCGAAGCCCTCATCGTTTACTCGCCGGTTCCAACCCGCCGCACTCGATCGCCAAATCATGCGTCGAAGCTGCTCGATCTGGCGGCGGAGCTGCGCCAGTTCCCTGGCCACCGGATCAGGTGGCGTGGCTGGCTCGGACCGGCCACCGTCTGCGGGCAGCAGGGCCACTACGACCTCGTGCTCGCCGAGATGGCGCGCCTCCGGCGGGGCCGGCCGGGAGTGCACGATCACCGCCTCCGGCCCCATCTCCCGGCGAGCGTGCTCGATCGCTCCGGTCACAGTCGCCGCGAAAAATGAACGCAAGTGCATGGCTTGTCTTTCAACCTCTCTTTCGTCACCCGGGCTCCGCCGTCACTGAACCACCCCCAAGGAGACGACTTTCACCCCTGGGGGCACCTCGCTGTGCGCCAGGAACGCTACGCTTGGCAGTGCGGTCTCCGCGATCTGGCGCAGGAAATATCGCGCTCCCGAGCTGGTCAGGACCGCAACCGGCGCCGCCGATGCCCCCAGCTTCGCTTCGAGCCGCTTGAGCACGTCGCGGACCACCTGCGGCGGCGCGGTCAGGTGGCTCGAATGCTCGCCGTGCTCCACGGCCGATTCGATGAGTTCTTCCATCGCGTTATCTGTAATGAACACAGGTAGATCTCCGGCGGACTTCAAGTGAGACTTCACCACTGTGCGGCGGATCGCCTGACGCACAAACTCCGTCAGCAGCACCGGATTTCTAGTCACCGCCGCCGCCTCGCCGAGCGCGTCCAGGATCGACACGGCGTCCCGGATCGACACGCGTTCACGCAGGAGGTTTTGCAGGACTCGCTGGACGGTGGTGAGCGGCAGCAGCTTGGGTATCAGGTCCTCGACCAGTTTTGGGCTGTCCACCGCCACCCGGTCCAGTAGCTTCTTGGCATCCTGCCGCGAAAACAACTCGTGCGCCTGGCGGCGGATCACTTCGGCCAGGTGTGTTCCAAGCACACTGGCCGAGTCCACGACGGTGTAACCGGCGGCTCGCGCCCGCTCCGCACGTTCCGAGGCGATCCACCATGCGGGCAAGCCAAAGGCAGGCTCGCGCGTCGGCCGTCCTTCGAGCGACGGATCGGGCGCGCTGGTCGGAATCGCCAGCTCGCATCCCTGTGGCAATTCGTAGCGGGCGATCCGCTCGCCCTTGAGCAGGATCGCGTACTCGCGTGCGCCGAGCGTGAGGTTGTCGGTCACCCGCACCGGCGGCAAGATAAAACCCAGCTCGGTCGCCAGTTGTTTGCGCATGCTTGCGATGCGCCTGAGCAGCGGCGAGTCTTGTCCGCCTTCGACCAGCTTCACCAGCCCAAGGCCCACCTCGACAGAGAGCGGCTCGACTTTGAGTAGGGCCTCGAGACTTTCCCTGGCCGGAGCCGTTTTCACCGCCGCCGGCTTTTCGGCCTCGCGGATCCGCTTGCGCATTCTCCAGGCGGCGGTTCCGACGCCTCCGCCCAGCAGCAGGAAGGGCAAGGAGGGCAATCCGGGGAACGCGGCCAGCGCCACGAGCACCCCGCTGGCGAGGAGCAATGGTTCGGCGGCACCGAAGATCTGCCGGCGGAACTCCACTCCGAGCCTCGCTTCCCCGCTGGCGCGGGTGACGATGAGGCCGCCCGAAATGGAGATCATCAGCGCGGGAATCACCGTAACCAGACCGTCGCCGATGGTTAGGACGGTGTAGGTTTCGAGCGCTCTTCTCAGGTCCATGCCGTGCTGGAGCACGCCGATGAGAAAGCCGGCGAGGATGTTGATGCCGGTGATCAGAACGCTGGCCACCGCGTCGCGCTGCGTGAACCGCGAAGCGCCGTCCATGGCGCCGTAGAACTCGGCTTCGGCGGCAAGGCGTTTGCGCCGCTCGCGCGCCTCGGCTTCGTCGATCAGCCCGGCGTTAAGGTCGGAGTCGATCGACATCTGCTTGCCCGGCAGCGCATCGAGCGTGAAGCGCGCGGTGACCTCGGAGATGCGCACGGCGCCGTGATTGATCACCACGTACTGAATGGCGATCAGCACCAG
>CAYZJD010000033.1:17495-20249 GCA_964478455.1 uncultured Solibacteraceae bacterium
CCACGAAACTGCCGAAGGCTTCGATGACCCTCCCGGCAGCCGCGGTGCCGGTGTTGCCGTCGAGAAGGATGAGCCGGCTGGAGGAGATGTTCAGCGCCAGCCGGAACAGCGTTAGCGGCAGCAGGGTGGTGGGAAAGACGCTGAAGTCCACCGGGCGCTGGATGTAGATAGCGGTCATCATGACGATGACCGACATCAGGATGTCGGCCACGATCAGGACGTCCAGAAGCGCCGCCGGCATCGGCACGATCAGGGCGAGAACGATTGCGAGCACCGCCAGCGGCACACCCAGCTCGCCGAGCGTCGCCAGCGGCAGCCGCCCGGCCGCCCTCCACCCCGCACCAGCCGCTATTGCCTTGGCCTGCACCGTTTCCTCCACGAACCCGCTACGCGCCTGGAAGCCGGCCGCGCATCAGCCGGTGGATGTACGCCAGGATTTCCGCCACCGCGCGATAGAACTGGGCCGGTATTTCCTGGCCCACTTCCACCGCTTTGTAAAGCGCCTGCGCCAGCGGCGCGTTCTCGACGACGGGAATATGATTCTCGACGGCCAGTTCGCGGATGCGCCGCGCCAGGTAGTTCTTGCCCTTCGCCACCACAACCGGCGCACCCATCGACTCCATCCGGTAGCGAAGCGCGACCGCGTAATGGGCCGGGTTGACGACGACCGCCGTCGCCGACGGCACCTGGCGGATCATCCGCCGGCGCAGCAGTTCGCGCTGGAGCCGCCGCACACGCCCCTTCATCTGCGGGTTTCCTTCGAGTTCCTTGGCCTCCTCGCGGACCTCGTGTTTGGTCATTCTCAAATCCTGGAAGTAACGCCGCCGCTGGCGCACAAGGTCCACCGCGCCCAGCACCAGGAATCCACCGGTGGCCTTCCACAGCAATCCCTGGATCGACCGGGCGACCGTAGAGGCGCCGGCAGCGACGTCCGCCAGGGGGAGCGCCACGTACGCCGCCAGTTGATCCTCGGCCGTCACCCACACCGCGGCCACAAACAGCGGGAGCATCACGAGCGCCTTCAGGAAGCCCGACACGTTCTGCCGGAACTGGTCCCGCAGGCGGGCGCTCGGGCTGAACCGGCGGGCATCCGGCGCCAGCCGCTTCAAGCTAAAGCCGAGCTTCGTCGTCGCCAGGTGCACAGCCAAGCCTGCCAGCACCAGCGCCGCGCCGGCCGCCGCCAGCGGGCCCAGCGCTTCGCGCAGCACCACGTGGAACAGCGCCAGCACATCGCCTGCTTTCAGGTCCTCGGTGAACGCACGGCGAAGCAACCATGCGGTGAGGCGGTTATTGCGCGCCATCCAGGCCGCGCCCCATGCGCCCAGCATGGCCACGAAGACGGCAAACTGCACGGAGCCGACGAACTCGCGCGAGACCGGAAACTGCCCTTCGCGCCGCGCCTTGTCGATGCGCCGCGGCGTTGCTCGCTCGGTACGCTGGTCCCTGTCCGCCATCGAGGGCCCTCGGTCTCAGCCGCCCGCCAGGCCGAGCAGCGCACGCACCATCGCGAGCGCTTGCCGCCAGTAGCCCCGCGCCACCTCCGGCAAAAGGACGGAGGTCCACGCGAGCACCGCCAGCGCCGCCAGCATCTTCACCGGAAACGAGATCGTGAGAAGCTGCAACTGAGCGTGAAGGCGTCCGAGCAGCGCCAGGGCGATATCCACCAGCACCAGCAACGCGACCGCGGGCATTGCCAGGCGCATGCCGGCTGCGAACATTCCTGCACCGAGCCGCACGACCGCCTCACCGGCCGCCGCCGGGGGAGTCCAAGCCCCGGGCGGATTCATTTCGAGACTCTGGGCGATGGCGCGCAACACCTGTCCATCCAGCCCCAGCGCGAAAAACAGAAGCCCGGCAGCAAGCTGGGCGAACACGAGCAGCACGCCCGAGTCGGCCTGGGTCTGCGGGTCAATCATCGAGGCGTATGAGTAACCTGCCTGGAGGCCCACGACCTGGGCCGCCATGACGAACGATTCAGTGAAGAACTGCACCGCCAGACCGAGGGCCAGTCCCAGGGCGGCCTCGAGGATGAGCCACCCGGCAAGCTGGCCCGCTCCCGGGGCCGCCGCAAGCCGCGGCCACTGAGGCGCCAGTGACAGAGCGATGCCGAGGGCCAGCATTACCCGCACCATCTCCGGGCCGTTGCGCACACCAGGCAGCGGGACGAAGACGAACACTCCGGCCACGCGCGCCAGGACCAACAGGAAGCCGTAGAGCGCGCCGACCGGCAGTATCACCTCAGCGCGCATACCGGCCAAGGTCCCCCAGAATCGAGGCGGTGTAGGCGGTCATTCTCTGAAGCATCCATGGCGCGGCCAGAACGAGCGCTACCAGGAAAGCGGCCAGGCGCGGAATCGTGTTAAACGCCGAATCCTGGATCGCGGTAACAATCTGCACCAGGCTGATGACAATGCCGGCCACGAATCCGGCGGCGAGCAGCGGCGCGCCGACCCAGAAGGCGGTCCAGAGCGCCTGGCGCACCGTTTCAATCACGAATTCAGGAGTCAATCAGCCACCTCGGCTTTCTTGCCGCCCGACCGGGCGGCGTCTGGGATCCGGTGACGAGTCCATGGCTCATGGCGCCCCCGCCACTCAGGTATAGAAACTGCGCATCAGCGAGCCGACGACAAGGTTCCAGCCGTCCACCAGGACGAACAGGAGGATCTTGAACGGCGCCGAGATCATCACCGGCGGCAACTGGATCATGCCGATCGAAAGGACGACGCTGGCCACCACCAGATCGATGACCAGGAA
>CAYZJD010000034.1:0-20207 GCA_964478455.1 uncultured Solibacteraceae bacterium
CGACACGGTGGTCGGCCGGGTCGAGCATGAAACGGGCCGCGTCTTCCTCGACGAGATGGAGATTCTGCCGCGGGAGCTGCGGGAAATCCGCCGGGTGAAGATCGTCGCCTGCGGAACGAGCTGGCACGCGGCGCTCGCCGGCGAGTTCATGCTGGAAAGGCTGGCGCGCCTGCCGACGGAAGTGGACTACGGCAGCGAGTTTCGCTACCGCGACCCGATTCTCGGCGGCGACGTTCTGACGGTGGTGGTCTCGCAATCGGGCGAAACGGCCGACGCGCTGGCCGCGCAGCGCGAGGCGAAGCTCAAGGGTTCCAAGACGATCGCCATCTCGAACGTGCTCGGATCGATGGCCACGCGGGAGGCCCAGGGCACGCTATACACGCACGCCGGACCGGAGATCGGCGTCGCCTCCACCAAGACGTTCACTTCTCAGCTCACGGCGCTGTTCCTTCTGGGCATGTATCTCGGGCAGGTCCGGGAGGCGCTCGACACGGACACCTCGCGCTGCCTGGTCCAGGAGCTGTTGCGCATTCCGGGCAAGCTCGAGAAAGTGCTGGCGCACGACGCGCTGTATGAGGAGCTGGCGAGAAAGTTCTTCCGGGCGGCGGACTTTCTGTTTCTGGGCCGCGGCGTTCATTTTCCCATCGCGCTCGAAGGCGCTCTGAAACTCAAAGAGATCTCCTACATCCACGCCGAGGGCTACCCGGCGGGCGAGATGAAGCACGGGCCGAACGCGCTGATCGACGAAAATCTGCCGGTGGTCGTGCTGGCCACCCGCGATCCCTCGAGCGCGGAAAGCCGCGTGCTTTACGAAAAGATCCTGGCCAACATCCAGGAAGTGAAAGCGCGCGAGGGGACGGTCATCGCCGTCGCGACGGAAGGAGATGACGAGGTGGAAAGGCTCGCCGACGAGATCATCCGGATACCGGTCTCACACGAGCTGCTGCTGCCGGTGCTGGAGGTGGTGCCGCTCCAGCTCCTGGCCTACCACATCGCCGTGCGCCGCGGCTGCGACGTGGACCAGCCGCGCAACCTGGCCAAAAGCGTCACGGTCGAATGAAACAATTTACGCACCGCCTGGCCATCGCCACGCATGGCAAGGGACTCTACGAATTCACGAGCGAGGTCGAGCGGTGGCTGGCGGCCTGCGCCGTCCAGACCGGCCTGCTGACGCTGTTCGTCCAGCACACCTCGGCCTCGCTCATGATTCAGGAGAACGCCGACCCGGATGTGGTGGCCGACCTCAACACGTTCTTCAGCCGGCTCGTGCCGGAGGACAACCGCCTCTACCAGCACACCATCGAAGGCGCGGACGACATGCCGGCCCACATCCGCGCCGCGCTCACACAGACGCAGCTCTCGATTCCGGTCACCGGCGGGCGGGCCGCCTTCGGCGCCTGGCAGGGCATCTACCTGTTCGAGCACCGATCCGTGCCCCACCGAAGGAATGTGGTCCTGCACTTGCTCGGGGAGTGAGCGGGCGCTGACTCTCCCGATCCAGAGATCAGCCAGCCATCGGAACTTGTTACGAGCGAACCTTCAGGATATAAATTCCGGAAGACTGCAAGTCATAGAAACGAAAACTCCAGTCGATAATACGAGTTTGTACGCTGCTTTTTCTCTTGACACATCCGAGAATCGAGGCTAAGATTCGAACATGAGTCAAGATGTCGCCCCCCCCAACTCCTCCTCCAGGCTTGCCTGACCGTCGCCCTCGCCACGGCTCAGACCAACGAACCTATGAATCCGCCGACCCGCCTCGAGGTTAACCTTGGGGGCGTGCCGCTGGATCGCTACGACAGTCTTAATTGTGAGCCCGGGTATACGGACTGCGGATCCAACGTCGACCACCGCTTCATCCCATCGTGCAACAACGGGATCACGGTGCGCCAGTGCTACCAGAACGCCTTCAATACCTACTATTCTCAACGCCAGGTGACCGGCGTCCGCTTCCAGTTCGCCTTGTGCGGCGGATTCCACAGCACAGCGCTGACGAACTGCGGGGGCAGCGTTCAGTTCAACACCACGTGGCTCACCAAGTTGCGGGAGTTCTTCAAGGACATATACGACAGCGGCATACGAAACATCACGCCCACCCCGGCCTTTGAGGGCTTCGGCGGGGAGGTCGGCGTCGTGGGCTGGATGTCGGGTGTGCCACTAACGTATAGCGGGACCGGCTGTCCGGAGAGAACTGTGAACGTGCAGTGGTGGCCGGCGGCCACATATCCCCTCAAGGTGACGGATCCCGCCACAGGCAAGCGTGAACCAATCAGGGAAAACAATCAGTTGGAGTACAACTGTGCCCCTCCCAACAACACGAATTTTGTCGGCTGGCAGAACATCTACACGGTCATCTCAAACCTTCTTCAGGCGGCCAACTCCAACCCGTTGTGTTCTCAATACCCGTACTGCCATTTGAATGTTGAAGAGTTCGATCTCTCGAATGAAGTCAATCTATCGGATTTCACGGTGCAGGCTCGCCTCATCTTTGACAACAAACGGAACAGCGGAAATGGCGAAGATGTCTTCGGAAACATACGCACGCGGATGTCGCAGAACGGACAGGACCCTAAACGCGTGACATTCTCGGTTACTGGGAACAACAGTGCTGAAGGGGGCTGCGACTGCGGCTCTGTGTATGGCGACTCGGCTCGAATACTGCATCTCTCAGCCCTCACAGGGGGCCTCGGTGGAGGAAAGATTGGGTTGCCCTCTGTCGGCAGCGATACGAGCGGCTCCGGCGCCAGGTGCTCACGGTTGTATTGTGCGAAAAACCCAAGCAACCCGGACATCAGTGACATGATCGGGCTGCCTATCAGCTATACGCAGCCAACGATCGCCGACGTCCACAACAGCCCGTGTGTTCTTGATTCACAGGGCCATTGTCTGGGGTCACCAAGTCAGAACACCCAGGCGGGAGAAGCACAACTCATGTTTACCGGCATCGACAGTTTTCTGGATAGTTTCTGTCCCAGTGGCTGGCGCCACAACAGCCCGGAGTTGTGTAGCGCGCTCTTCATGCTCGGTGAAACGGGGCTCTACAAGCCTTGGCCGAGTTCGGGCTCGTCCTGGAACTGCGACCAGGGAGTCCCCAGAGTGGTCCCCGCGGCCACTGTCCAAGGTTTCAATGACAGCGCGCTCAGCGGGCGTACGCTGGCGGGCGGCGCGGCCGGTGTAGTGTTTCGACCTTGGACCAATGCGCCGGAAGCGGTTTCGTCGTCAGCATTTTGCTACACGCTGCCCGAGGTGCTGCAACCAACACTCGATCCGACTCCGTAGGGTGGGCGGTCGATGTGAGAGGCAATTGTCTTGTCAGCGGAACGAGAGGAACTGAGCCATGACAAAGATCGCGTTGAGCGGAGCAGTACTGCTCTTGTCTTCGATGTTACCTCTCCGTGGGCAGACGTCGCTCGGAGATTCCACTCTGGCGGGCAAGCTCCAGGCCGAAGACGGTACCCCGATGGCTGATGTGAAAGTGGCCTACACGCGGGTGGTGCGCTTTGTTTCTGTAGATCGCGGAGGGATTGCGCGATTGGAGGAGGCGCCCGGCGAGGTGCGTGTGAGCGGGAGCGTCCGGTCGCAGCAAGATGGCAGCTTCGAGGTCGGCGGTTTGCCGGCCGGCGATTATCAGTTGTGCGTCCGGGGCGTGCCCGGCTTCCTGGATCCGTGCCTCTGGACGACGGGGTGGATCGACTTGCCGGATGTGAATTCGGGAGAGCGCCGTGACGCCGGCGTAGTCATCCTGAAGAGAGGCGGTACGCTGAAGGTGCGAGTGAATGACCCTCAGCGATTGTTATCTGCCGAAACAGCCATCAGTGATGGCGGGTTGATTCTCGGGGTTCAGTTGGAGGACGGCGTGTTTCATCGGCTCAACACGACTTCGACCGACTTGCAGGGCCGCGACATGCAGATGACCGTTCCTCACGATATGCCGTTGCGGCTCTGGGCGTTCAGCCGGATTGCCGTAGTGTCTGATGGCGATGGAAATGTCATCGGCGAGAACGGCTCGTGGCCGCCTTTTAGGATTCCGACGGGTGCGACGATCCACCAGGTGGTTCTTGATATTTCCCCCAAGCCGTAACGGGGAACAAGCGTCGGGGCCGAAAGGAGGAAAGATGCCGCCTCCCACGGCGCACCTTCGATACTTGTGGTGCTGTTTCCTGGTGGGTTGCTGCTGGCCCGGTCCGGCCCCTGCGCAGCCCGTGTCCTTCACTCTGGGCCCCTTTGAAAACACGGCGAGTCCGCTCCTGTACGCTGTCCGGCTGGGGAATCCAGTGTTTAGCCAGCCTCCGGTCGTGGGCCATGATCAAATAGACACCGTCGTGGGAGTCGCGGTTGACGCCGCCGGAAACGCCTATATCGCCGGCCTAACCTATTCGCCGGTCTTTCCCGAGGCAGGCCCAGTCCCGCAGCTCGGCTCCAACCCGAATTGGGCATACCTGGCGAAGCTGAGGCCGGATGGGAGGGAATTCGGCTACATAAAGATCCTCCATCATGGAGCCGTGGGGGGGATCGCAAGTGACCCGGCCGGTAACGTGTACATCACCGGCGCAGCAGCAGGCCCGATCGATCCCTCGCCACCGCGACTTGTGCGCGCCCGATTCAGCGACGATGACTTGGACGTGTTTGTCGCCAAGTTCGACCCCAGCGGGAATCTGCTCTGGCATTCCTACTTCGGGGGCAAGGAATGGGATTTCGCCACTGGGATTGCCGTGGATCCCGTCGGCTGCGTCTACGTGACCGGCAGGACCCCGTCCCCGGACTTCCCCGTCAGCCCAAAAGCGCCGGGAGATCAGTATCCGGCGACGGGGGATTACCCCTGGGCGGGCTTCGTGACCAAGCTGAGCGCCTCCGGAACAGCGATCATTTACTCGACTTATTTGGGTGGCAGCCTGTGGACGACTCCCGAGGCCATCGCCGTCGACGCCGGAGGCAGCGCGTTTGTCGCCGGCTCCACCTCATCGCCCGACTTGCCGGTGACGCCCGGCGCCTGGCGGCCTACCCTTCAGCCTCCGGTGATTGACGGCCATCCGAACGCTGATGGGTTCGTAGTCCGCCTCAGGCCGGACGCCACCGGGTTCGCGTACTCCACCTACCTGGGGGGATCCGGCGGCGCAACTGGCATCGCCGTAGACTCGTCAGGTAATGCGTACGTGACGGGCAGAACCGGTTTCAGCCGTCTGCCCCTGACCGCTCACGCGGCGCAGAACAAACGGGGACCGGGATTCCTCATCAAGATCAACTGCACGGGAACGGCGCCGGTCTATTCGACCTACCTTGGAGGTACGGGATATTTCAGAAGCGAGCTGTCGCGTTATGCCGTTGCTGTGGACTCGTCGGGCAACGCCTTTGTGACCGGAGAAACCAGCGACGGCCTGCCGGCTGTAAGGGCCTTTCAGCCGAGCTTTTACGGCGGCCTTCTGTCCACATGGACCGCGTCAGGAACCAATGTAAGCGGCTACCGCCTGGGCACGGATGCCTTTGTGGCCGGGATCAACTCAAGTGGGTCTTCCTTCCTGTTTTCCACTTACCTCAATGGATACGTTGACGACCGGGCTAATGCCATCGCTGTCGGGCCGGGGAACACCGTGTATGTTGCCGGCTCGGGTCACTTGAGCGCGGCCGCCTACGATTCGGCCTGGACGAAGGGCAGCGCGTTCGTTGTTCGCCTGCGCCGCGGCGTCACACCGATTGCCTTCACCCGGGAGTCGATCACGAATGCCGCCAGTTTCGTCAGCGGGCTGCCGCCTCCCGGAGGCCTGGCGACGGTATTTTGCTCGAAGCTTCAAGGAATCAGCGGTGTTGTCAGGGCCACGAGTTTTCCACTTCCGTACGAGCTGGCCGGAGTATCCGTGTTCGTCAGCGGTTTTCCGGCCCCGTTGCTGGCCGTTGCGGACGTGAACGGACAGCAGCAGGTCAATTTCCAGGTGCTGAACGAAACTGCCGACTTCTTTTCGGCGGACGTCGTCGTGAAGCAGAACGGAAACTGGGCCATGGTGACCACCCGGTTCGACCTTTCGCCCCCAGGGGTCTTCCAGGTGGATGGCGCTTACGGAGCCATTCAGCACGCCTCGAACTATAGTCTGGTGACGCCCTCCAACCCCGCGGCGCCAGGGGAGGTGGTGATCGTGTACGCAACGGGGCTGGGGAAGGTAGAACCAGCGCCGCCAACCGGTCAGCCGGCGCCTTCGAGCCCACTCCCGGTGACGGTGGAGCAACCAACAGTCACTATCAGTGGGTTTCCGGCCGAGGTCCTGTTCTCCGGACTCGCCCCGGGCTTTGCCGGCCTGTACCAGTTGAATGTCCGCATTCCACAGAACTTACCGGCGGGCGACGCCGAGATGCACGTCAGCCTGCCGCCAGTCCAGGACGCCTGGGAGTGGATGCCGAAACTGGTGCCGCGCACCAGCCAGCCCGTGCGGATCTCCATCAAGTGAAAAGAGCCGGCCTGCAGACCTGAAAGTCACATCCCCTCTCGCGTGCGCACGCGGAGTCTGCTTCCTTGCCAAGCGCTCGTCCTGGTGTCAAACTGGGTACTCCCGTGCTAACCAAGCTCGTCGTCAGAAACTTCAAGTGCTTTCGGAAAGTTGAGATCGAACTGGGGAATCCCGTCGTCTTCATCGGCCCGAACAACTCGGGGAAGAGCACGGCGCTTCAGGCCCTGGCACTTTGGGACATCGGCGTCAAGAGGTGGATTGAGAAACGGAAAGGGAAGGAGACTCCGGAAAAGCGGCCGGGAGTGACCATCAACCGGCGCGACTTGATCGCGGTACCCGTTCCGGATGCGAACCTGCTTTGGCACGGCCTTCACGTTCGCGACGTCCGGCGCGTCGACGGCAAGCCTCAAACGCAAAACATCCGCATGGACATCATCGTGGAAGGCGTCAGCGAAGGAAAGGCGTGGACGTGCGGGCTGGAGTTCGATTACGCCAACGAGGAATCCTTCTACTGCCGCCCGCTGCGGTTGTCCGAGGGCGCCGGCGTCGAGAGAATGCCCGTTCCCGAGGAGGCGTCGAAGATCAAGGTTGCCTTCCTGCCGCCGATGTCGGGGCTGGCGGCAAACGAGTACCGGTTGGATCCCGGAGCCGTGAACGTTCATCTCGGCGAGGGCCGCACGGCTGAAGTCCTCAGAAACTTGTGTTACCAGCTTTTGGACAGAAGTGGGGGGAAGACTGTCTGGGAGGCGGTGCGCACGAGAGTCCGGTCTCTTTTCGGCGTCGTGCTGGAGGACCCAAGGTACATCGCGGAGCGTGGCGAGATCGCGATGACTTACCTCGATGCAGCGGGCGCCAGGCTGGACCTGTCTTCAGCGGGACGAGGGCTTCATCAGACCCTTCTGCTGCTCGCGCACCTGGCCTTGAATCCGGGGGCCGTGCTGCTGCTCGACGAACCGGACGCGCATCTGGAGATCCTGCGCCAGCGACAGACCTACCAATTACTGACGGAAGCCGCAAGGGAACAGGGAAGCCAGCTCATCGCCGCCAGCCATTCGGAGGTGATCCTCAACGAGGCCGCTGACCGGGATGTCGTTGTGGCCTTCCTCGGCAAACCCCACCGCATCGACGACCGAGGAAGCCAGTTGCTGAAGTCCCTCAAGGATATCGGTTACGACAAGTACTACCAGGCCGAGCAGACCGGCTGGGTACTGTTCCTGGAGGGGTCGACCGACCTGGCGATTCTGCAAGCTCTCGCCACGACGCTGGATCATCCAGCCAAAGCACTCCTGGAGCGTCCGTTTGTGGAGTATGTCCAGAACCAGCCGCAGAAGGCCCGCGACCGGTTTTACGGATTGCGCGAGGCCTGCCCCGGACTGGCTGGCGTGGCCGTCTACGATCGCCTGGAGCAAGCGCTCCCGGAGAGGCAGGAACTCACCGAGTATTCCTGGCGAAAGAGGGAAATCGAGAATTACCTTTGCCACAGAGGCGCGCTCTTGAAGTGGGCCGAGAGCGCGGGCAGCGTTTACGGAGGCGGCCCGCTGTTCGCCGTCTCGTGGGCGACGGTGATGGCTGAGGTCATCACGGAGGTGGAGCGCGCGCTAGAGACCTTGGGAAGATCGCCGTGGTCGGATGATGTGAAGGCGTCGGACGAGTTTCTCGACCCTCTGTTCAGGGCGTTCTTCAAGAAGTTAGGCCTGCCAAACCTGATGCCGAAGACCGATTATCACGTGCTGGCTCGTTTCGTCGAAGCGGACATGATCGACGAAGAAGTGCGTACGCTACTTGACCGCATCGTCGAAGTCGCGTCGCGGGCTCGCCCGGTTGGTGCGGAAGATTAGAGGAACGCGTCCGATCTCGTCCGCATCCGGCAAGCAGAACTCGAAGGAGCCCCGCCGGCGGCCTGAACGTCAGCAGGTCAGGTGGAGGATGGCGTTGGTTTCCTCGGGGTTCCGGTTCAGCAGCTCGATCGCCTGGGGCGTGGGAAGAAGAAGCAGCGTGACGTGGCGGCGCGCCGCCTCCTGTTTGACCTGTTCCATCACCGGCAACGCACCGTGGGCCCCGGTCCCCACCACGAGCTGCTTGCACTTCCAGGGGATTGTTTCCTCCGCGGACAATGGCGTGTGTCCGAACTCGTCGCGGAATTGCTTCGAGATCTTCTTTGTGCGCTTGAGGACGTGCCCACGGTCGATCAGGACATCGTGTTCGTAGGTCACGCCGTCAATCCGGATCGAGCCGAAGGAGAACTTCTCGAACCGCATGGACGCCTCCATCCGCATTGTACCGGGCGCCGCCGCGAGCGCGGCGCGGGAAAGCAGCGGAACCCGGCGGACAAATCCGCTTGCTCCCTGTTTCCCTCCAGTGGCGGTGTAAACTGGGAACTCCCGTGGCCGTCGGCCAAGCCCAGATGCGGCGTCCCACCAGCAAAGCGTTGCGGTTCACGCGGCTCCACCTGCGTAACTGGCGCAACTTTCTGCGGGTGAAACTCGCGTTATCGCGGCGCGTGTTTCTGGCCGGGCCGAACGCCGCGGGCACCTCGAACCTGCTCGACGCGTTTCGGTTTCTGCACCAGCTTGCCTCGCCTGGGTGCGGCTTCCAGGCGGCGGTGGCGAGGCGGGGCGGCGTGCGACGGATGCGGTGCCTGGCGGCGCGGCAGTTCTCCGACCTGAGCCTCGTGGCCCTCATCGGTAGCGACGCCGACCCGGCCGAGTGGGAGTACGAGCTTCACTTCAACCAGGAGGACACGCCGCGGCCCCTCATCAAGCGGGAGCGGATCGTCCATCGCGGAGAGGAACTCGCCTCGCGGCCGGACGCGGAAGACGAAGCGGACGCCGAGCGGCTGCAATTGTCGGCGCTCGAGCTGGGCGGCGCGAACCGGCAACTTCGGGAGCTGACCGGTTTTCTGCGCTCGGTCCGTTACCTCCACCCGCTGCCGCAGCTCATTCGCGAGCCGGGCGCCGCGGGAGGAGGGCGGGACGATCCCCACGACCGCGATTTCCTGGAGCGAGCAGCTTCGGCGCCGGAGCAGACCAGGAAGGCGCGGCTGCGATTGATCCTGGAGGCTCTTCAGACGGCCGTTCCAAAGCTCGAGCAACTCGAGATGCGACGCGAGGCCCGCGGCCGCGTCCATCTTCGCGCGCGGTTCGAGCACTGGCGGGCCCGCGGCGCATGGCAAACCGAGGAGGAGTTCTCCGACGGCACGCTGCGTCTGATGGCGGTGCTGTGGGGCGTGCTGGAAGGCCCGGGGCCACTGCTGATCGAGGAGCCCGAGTTGTCGCTCCACGCCGGCGTGGTTCGCAGGATCCCCGACATGCTGCGCCAGTTGCAGAAACGCTCGGGTCGCCAGGTGATCGCGGCCACGCACTCCGGCGAACTGCTTAGCGAAGACGCAGTGGACCTCGCGGAGATGGTTCTGTTGATGCCGGCCGGGGAGGCCACCGCGGTCCGCCCGCCGGTGGATCAGTGGGAGGTGCGGCATTTCCTGGAGGAGACCGCGGCTCAGCAGGAGCCACCCGCCGAGGCCGCCGATCAGCTCGCGCTGTTCGAGGAGCAGGAATCCGAATGACGACTGAACGCCCTCTGGCGCTGGTGACCGGCGCATCGAGCGGCATCGGGGCCACCTTCGCGCGGCGCTTGGCCGCGCGCGGCTACGACCTCGTGCTGGTGGCGCGGCGCAAGGAGCGGCTGGAGGAGCTTGCGCGAGAGATCGAAGACAACGGCGCGCGCGCCGGGGTGCTTGTCGCGGATCTCGCCGATGAGGCGGATCTCGAACGCGTGGCGGAGCACATCGGCGGGTTCGACCGCCTCGATCTGCTTGTGAACAACGCCGGCTTCGGCGCCCGCGGCCTGTTCTTCGACACGGACCTGGCAAGCCAGGACAGGATGCATCGCCTCCATGTGCTCGCCACGGTGCGGCTGACGCACGCGGCGCTGAAGGGCATGGTGGCCCGCAACAGCGGCGGCATCATTAACGTTTCGTCGGTAGCGGCCTTCTGGGGCAGTCCGAACAGCACCAGCTACACGGCCACCAAGGCCTGGATGAACAGCTTCACCGAGGGCCTGCACCTGGAGCTGAAGAGCCGCGGCTCGGCGGTGAAGGTGCAGGCGCTGTGTCCCGGCTTCACGTACTCGGAATTCCACGACGTAGCCGGGATGGACCGGAAGGCGATCCCGGCAAGCTGGTGGATGACGGCCGAGGACGTGGTGGACGCCTCGCTGCGCGGCCTCGATGAAGGCAGGCTGATCGTGATTCCCGGCGCGCGCTACCGGCTGATCGTGCTGCTGCGCGGCTTGATGCCGCGGTCGTGGCGGCACGCGGGCATCTTGTGGTTTGCGCGCCGTGTGCGCCGCCAAAACCGGTGACAGGCTACGCAATCCCCGATTCCACGGGATGCTGAAATCGGGGATTGCGTAGCCTGTCACCGGTTTTCATATAATCGGCCGGGAGGGAGGGAATATGAGCGTCACGAGACGGGAGTTTCTGGGAACGATGGCGGCGGGCGCCGCGCTGGGCGCGGACGCGTGGCCGAAGCGCGTGCTGGGACGGACCGGCGAGCGCGTCACCATCCTCACGTTCGGCTGCGGGAGCCGCTTCCTGATGTACAAGGAGGAGGACAAAGCGCTCGAAGCAGTGACCCGCGCGCTGGACCTCGGGATCAACTACCTGGACACGGCCTACAACTACGGTCAGGGCCTGAGCGAGGAGCGCGTCGGCAAGGCGCTGAAGGGGCGCCGCAAGGGCGTCTTCCTCGCCACCAAGGTGGGCGAGCGGAAGGCAGAGGCAGCAATGAGAATCGTCGAGGGCGGCCTCAAGCGGCTGCAAGTGGACCAGCTCGACCTGCTGCACATCCACAGCCTGACGGACGAGGATGACCTGGCCGCCATCGAAGCCAAGGATGGCGTGCTGAACCTGCTCTACAAGCTGCGCGACCAGAAGGTCACGCGCTTCATCGGCGTCACCTGCCATTCCTTCCCTTCGGTGCTGAAGACGGCGATCGAGCGCCACGACTTCGATTGCGTGCAGATGGCGCTGAACGCGGCGCTTGCCGGCATGACGAACGGAGAGCGCGGGATGGTGATGAACGAGGATCTGCATCAGAGCTTCGAGACGGTGGCGCTGCCGGTGGCCAAGCGCAAGAACCTGGGCGTAATCGCGATGAAGCTCTTCGCGCAGGAGGGGCTGGTGGGGCAGGCGCCGGCCGAGAAGCTGATCCGCTACGCGCTGACGCTGCCGGTGGCGACGGCGGTGGTGGGCATGCCGAAGCTCGGGCAGATAGACGAAAACGTGCAGATCGCGCGCGCGTTCGAGCCGCTGCCGGCCGAGGAAATGCGCGCCCTCTCGCGGGAGCTTTCGCTGCGCAACAAGACGGCGCTGGACCTCTACTTCGCGCGTCACGTAGACGCATGAGAATCCGTTTGGACGCTCGCGAGGCATGTTAACCGTTAGCACTGGTGACTTCCGTACTGGAGAGTACTGCCCGCTAATCCGACCAAAGCGCCTATAGGCGTGGTGTAGCCCCGGTCTTACCCTGGTCAGCAAGGACTCAAAGAGTCCTTGTGAGATCACTATGATTCATTCGAACGTTCTTCTTCGCCTGGCCCTTTGTCTGCTCGCGGCGTTTGCCACGATGCCGCTTGCGGCCCAGGTGTCTTGCACATCAGAAACCATCGTGGCCGGACCCGTGGACAATAAGGGCGAAAAGATCCACGAAACGAAGTGGGCGGCTCAATCCTTCCTGGCCCCTGGAAGTGTGTGCTTCCAGCTTTCCCAAATCACCGTGAACGTCTGCAAAGACGGCAGCCCGTCTAATCTCGTGTTCGAGATTCATGACGCATCGAGTGGAATCCCCGCGCCGGGCGCCACCCCCCTGGCTTCCGCCAGCCTGACGCCGGCAAGCGTCAGCACCGCTTGCGGGAACGGCTCCACCCTGAATTTCGAGTCCAAGACGATCACGTTCGGGACGCCGCCCTCTTTGACTGGCGGGTCGGCGTACGCCTTGCTGGTTCACCAGGCCGGGAACGCAAGCAGCGGCTCGAACTACTACCGTGTCGGCGTCCGGGAGGACAACCCCTACGGCTTTGGCCAGTACTGCAAGTGGGAGACAAGCGCCTGGAGTTGCCCGGCCGGGCCGGGCGGCGGCCTGGACGTCCCGCTTTCCATTTGTACGCTGCCCTGCGCTTGCAGCGGCTGCACGTACACACAAGGCTTCTGGAAGAACCACGAGGAAGGCTGGCCTGTCAGCAGCCTCCTGCTGGGCAGCAGCGCGTACACCCAAGCTCAGCTTCTGGCCATCTGGGACACACCCCCGGCGGGCAACGCGTTGATACAGTTGGCGCACCAGTTGAGCGCGGCGAAGCTCAACGCAGCCAACGGCGCATGCGTTCCCTCCTCGGTCGCCGCGGCGATGGCCGCCGCTGACGCACTGATCGGAAGCCTGGTGGTTCCGCCGTTGGGGACGGGTTACCTAGCGCCAGGAATAACGATCAGCGGCCTGGTGTTCGCGCTCGATACTTACAACAGCGGCTGCACAGCCGGAGGCCCGCCACACTGTGACGGCCCGGAGGAGTGTCCGCTGCCGCCGGAATAACGGCGCGGCTCAGAACACCAGCCTGTTCC
Source organism: uncultured Solibacteraceae bacterium (assembly GCA_964478455.1). Taxonomy (GTDB): domain Bacteria; phylum Acidobacteriota; class Terriglobia; order Bryobacterales; family Bryobacteraceae; genus CAYZJD01. Next base: position 13,051 of record CAYZJD010000034.1, read on the forward strand.
TCCTGAGGTAGGCCGGCGTGTCCACGTCGTCGGCCTGGAGGGGCGGCTCGCCGAGCGTCGCCGGTTCAGGCTGCGGTTCGGGTTCGGGCGCGGGCGCGAACCAAGCGGGCGCCACTCGGTTGGCCTCGGGCGCCTCGCGGCGGAAGCCGGTGGCGATCACCGTCACCTTCACGGCATCGGCCATCGATTCGTTCAGGACGACGCCGAAGTTGATCTGCGCCTCTTCGCACTGGGCGGCTTCCCGGATCAGCGTGCAGGCCTCATTGACCTCGTGCAGGCCGAGCCTGCTCGAGCCGGTAATGTTGATGAGGATGCCGCGCGCGCCGGCGACGCCTCCTTCTTCGAGCAGCGGACAGGTGATGGCCTGACGGGCCGCCTCGACGGCGGGATTATCGCCGCGGGCGATGGCCGTGCCCATCATGGCGAAGCCCATGCCGAGCATGGTGGCCTTGATGTCGGAGAAATCGCGGTTGATCAGGCCGGGGGTGACGATGATGTCGCTGATGCCCTGGACGGCCTGGCGCAGCACGTCGTCGGCGGCCTTGAAGGCGTCGAAGAAGCTGGTGCCGCGCGGGAGCAGGGAGAGCAGGCGGTCGTTGGGGATCGTGACAACAGTGTCGACCGAACCGGCGAGTTCTTCGAGCCCCTTTTCGGCCTGGCGCATCCGGCGCGGGCCTTCGAAGGTGAAGGGCTTGGTGACCACGGCCACGGTAAGCGCGCCGAGTTCCTTGGCAAGCGAGGCCACCACCGGCGCCGCGCCGGTGCCGGTGCCGCCGCCGAGGCAGGAAGTGACGAAGACCATGTCGGCGCCTTCGAGGACCTCGACGATGCGCTCGGTGTCTTCGAGGGCGGCCTGGCGGCCGATCGACGGGTCGGCGCCGGCGCCGAGGCCTTTGGTGATCTTGGCGCCGATCTGGAGCTTGTTGTGGACGGGCGAGGCCTCGAGCGCCTGAAGGTCGGTGTTCAAGACAAAGAACTCGACGCCCTCCAGTCCCTCGTGCATCATACGGGCGACGGCGTTGGAGCCGCCGCCGCCAACGCCGACAACCTTGAACTTCGTGCCCGTGCGGGCTTCGTCCTGGATTTCGAATTTCAAGCCCTCTCGTTCCGGATCGAGTGTCATCGAGGTTCCCCTTTCATCGGAAGAGCCGCCCCAGCAGGCCCGGCCCTCCGTCGTCAGTCCCTTTGCGGTGCTTCAGGCGCGCGGAGTACATCATAAGTCCCGCGGCCGTTGTCCAAGCAGGATTGTTAAGCTCTTCCGGCCAGTCTTCGATGCCGACCGGAAGCCCGTTGCGCGCCTGGCAGTTGAGCACGCGCTCGGCCATGTCGCACATGCCCATCAGGTTGGCGCCGGCGCCGGCGAGCACGATGCCGTCCATGAGTTCGTTCTCCATGCCGGACCTGGCGATCTCGCGCCGGACGTGGAGGAAGAGTTCTTCGGCCCTCGCTTCGAGAATGGAGTTCAGCTCGCGCCGGGCGGCTTCTCTGACCGGCCTGCCCTCGGGCGAAGGGACTTCGATGAGGCTCGAATCCGAGGTGAGGCCGAGGATGGCGCACCCGCATTGCTCTTTGATCTGTTGCGCGTCTTCGAAGGCGACCGAGAGGCCATGGCAGACGTCGCGGGTGAAATGGTCGCCGCTCACCGGCAGGCTGGCCGCGTGGAGGAGAGCTTCGCCGAAGTAGACGACCAGATCGGTGGACTGCGCGCCGATATCCACCAGCGCCGTACCCTGCTCCCGGTCTTCAGCGAGCAGCGCCGCGTAGGAGCCGGCCAGCGGCTCGTACATCGTATCCTCGACCTCCAGCGACGCCTGGTTCACAGCGTGGATGAGGCAGTGGTGCTCCTGGGCGGAAGCGATGATGAGATGGACAAACGCCTCGAGCCGGGAACCGGCCGCGCCACGAGGGTTGCGATAGCCGACGCGCCCGTCCACGGCGAAGTCCTGGGGCAAGACGTGGAGCAGCACGCGATCGGCCGGCAAGTGGATGCGGGCGGCGAGTTCGACGGCGTAGCGGACGTCCACGGCGTCGATTTCCCGCGACGGGCCCATCTCGTAGACGCCGCGGTTGTTCACGCCCTGCACGGTGATGCCGCCGATACCGACCACGGTGGAGTCGACCGAGACGCCGGCGCCCTTCTCGGCCTCGCCGACGGCGGCGCGAACGGACTCAGAGAGCGTCCTCGGATCGCCGAGGCGCCCCCTGACCCAGCCCTGCGAGAGCGCCTCCCCGCTGGCGAGCAGGCGGACGTGGGAGTTCTCAAGCAAGCCGATGAGGCAGCGGGTGCGGCTGCTGCCGGCATCCAGCCCGACGGCGAACTGGGGCTTAGCCAAGGCGGCCGCCCTCCTCGACGGCGGTGATGCGGTCGTCCAGACGGAGGTCGAAGGTGGAGGCTTCCGGAGAGCGCTTCTGGATTTCTTCGTAGTGCAGCAGGAAGCTCTCGAGGCGAGACAGGAAATTCCGGTTGCCCAGGAAGAGAACAATGACACGCCCGCCCAACGGTCGGACGAGCTTCAGGTTTTCGGGGTCGGCGACATCCATCTCGGAGACGTCTTTGGCCATCGGGCCGATCTCCTCGATCAGGCGCAACGCCTGCCGCACGCGCTGCCGCCGTCCGGCGAGCGGCTGATCCGGCCGTATTCCGGTGAGCACCGGCAGGCTGAAGCGGGCGCGGGCGGGCGGCTCGAGGATGACGCCATCCGCGTCGATGAGAGCGATGCGGTGTGACGCGGCGGGCGAGGTAACGGGAAGCTGGACGAAAGCGACCGGGGTTCGCTCGAAGACGCGAACCACCAGCCGGTCAGGCCACTGCCGCGAGACGACCGCATCCCTGAGCCAGTCAATCAAGAGAAGGTGGCACCGCCGTTCGGCCAGCGGAACCAGGTAGACACTTCTGCCGAGGTCAGTGGCGAAGGTTTCCACGATCCGAGCGCGCGGCGCATGGACGACGCCCTCAATGCGAAGGTTCGGGCTCTGCTGGCCGGCGACGGCAGGCAAGGCCAGGCGGAAGCGAGGCTCGGCGGCCAGAAACTCATCCACGCGACCGTACGCGTAAAGGCCGAACAGAACAAGGAGGAGCAATACGAAGGAAGTGAAGACGTAGCGAAGCGGCGTACGCCAGTCGCGCCTGGTTTCTTCGGCTTCGAGGCTTCGTCGTCGCGCCATGTCAGCTAGCTTCCTTTAGCCGTTCGAGGATGCGGTCTCCGGCCTGCCAGACGTTGCCGGCGCCCTGCGTCAGGATGAGGTCGCCTTGGCCGGCGACTTCGAGGACGCGGTCCACGGCCTGGTCGAGCGTCGCCGCGTGCTCGGCGCAACGGTGACCGAACGACCGGATGCGGTCAACCAGCGCCGCCGAGTTGACCCCCTCGATGGGCTTCTCCGAGGCGGCGTAGATGTCCAGAACCAGCACGGTGTCGGCCTGATGGAAAGAGGCGGCGAAGTCGTCCATCAGGTGGAGCGTGCGGGTGTAGCGGTGCGGCTGGAAAATCATGTGGACGCGACGCCAGTCACCGAGGCGGGCGGTGGCCAGGGTCGCCCGGATCTCGGCTGGATGGTGCCCGTAATCGTCAATGACGGTGATGCCGCGGGCGGCGCCGCGCAACTCGAAGCGGCGGTCCACTCCGCTGAAGGTCGCGAGCGCCTCTCGGATCACGTCCGCCTTCACGTCAAGCTCCAGGCCCACGGCCACGGCGGCGGTCGCATTGAAGACGTTGTGTGTTCCCGGCACGGGGAGGTGGAACGCGCCGAGGTCGCCGCCGCCGAACCGCAGGCGGAACGCGCTCGAAGCGAGGCCGCAGTCCACGTCGCTGACGATCAGGTCGGCCTGGGCGCTGGCGCCGTAAGTGATCGTGCGGCGGTTGACGGAGGGGAGGATGCGCTGCACGTTCTCGTCGTCGAGGCAGAGGATGGCCGCGCCATAGAAAGGGACCTTGTTGACGAACTCGACGAAGGCGGCGCGGATCTCGTCAATGCCGGCGTAGCAATCGAGGTGCTCCCGGTCGATGTTGGTGATCACGGCGACGATGGGGGAGAGCTTCAGGAACGAGCGGTCGCTTTCGTCGGATTCGACGACGAGGTGGTCGCTCTGACCGACGCGCGCGTTGGCGCCGCCCCACAGGCCGACCCGACCGCCGACGACCACGGTCGGATCCAGGCCGGCGTGGGTGAGGACGGCGGCGATCATGGAGGTGGTGGTGGTCTTGCCGTGGCTGCCGGCGACCGCGATGCCGAACTTGAGCCGCATCAGCTCGGCCAGCATCTCGCCGCGCGGGATGACGGGGATGCCGAGGCGGCGGGCCTCCAGCACTTCCGGGTTCTCGGCATCGATGGCGGAACTGACGACGAGCGCCCTGGCGCCTTCGACGTTGGCAGCGGCGTGGCCCTCGAAAATCCGGGCGCCGCGGCGGGCGAGGCGGTCGGTGATGGGAGTGGGTCTGAGATCGGAGCCCGTGATCGTGTAACCCAGCTCCAGCAGGACTTCGGCGATGCCGCTCATGCCGATGCCGCCGATGCCGGTGAAGTGGAGGTGCTGGGCCTTAAAGAACATTTCCTTATCGTATTGTTTCGGCTATCGCGCCGTCTGTCAACGCAAATTCGACGCCGGCCTGGACAGCGGCAGGAAAAATGGCGCACATCAGGCTGACCCCTTTTCGAGGAGGGCGGCGGCGCGGCGGGCGGCGCCAGGGCGAGCCATGGCCCGGGCCGCCTGTGCCATCGTTTCGAGCCCTCCTTCTTTTCGGGCGAGCGAGGTGATCTCGTCGAACATCCGCCGGCCGTTCCACTCTTCGTCGGGCACGATGGCGGCGGCTCCGGCGCGCGCCATCGCCTCGGCGTTTTTCAACTGATGCTGATCGGCGGCGAACGGGAACGGCACGAGAATGGCGGGACGGCCGGCAGCGGCCAGCTCCGCCACCGCGCCGGCGCCGGCGCGGCACACCAGCAGGTCGGCGCGGGCGAAGGCCGACGGCATATCGTCGAGGAACGGAACGATCTCGCCTTCGAGGCCCGAAGCGGCAAACGCCTGCGCCATCTCGGCGTGCATCTCGGGTCCGGTCTGGTGGATGAGCCGCAAAGGGAAACAAGCCTGCCGGAACAGCGGCCAGCATTCGCGGGCGGCAAGGTTCAGCCGGCGGGAACCTCGGCTGCCGCCGGTGATGACGACGGTCAGCTTCTCTTCCCTCGCTTTCGGCGGGACGGAGAAAAACTCCTCGCGAACGGGCAGCCCGGCGACCTCGACCCGGCCCTTCGGGAAGCAGGCGGCCGCTTCGGGGAAGCTGACGAGCGCGCGGCTAACGAAGCGCGCCATCCAGCGGCTGGTCATGCCCGGCATGGCATTCGGTTCCATGAGCACCATGGGGGTTCGCAGGAGCCATGCAGCGAGCATCGGTGGCCCGGCGACATAGCCGCCCATGCTGAACATGGCGGCGGCCTTGCGGCGCCGCAGAATGGCGAGCGAGCGGGCGACGCACACCGGGAGCTGCCACAGCGTGCGCAGCGTCCGGGCGGCGCCGACGCCCTTGAGGCCGCCGATCTCGATCCACTCGATAGGAAAGCCTTCCTGGGAAACCAGGCGTGCTTCGAGACCCCGCCTCGTGCCGATGAAGAAAGGGCGGTGGCCGCGACGGCGCAACTCGCGGGCGACGGCCAGCGCCGGAATCACGTGACCGCCGGTGCCTCCACCCGCCATTGCGAATTCCAGGCCGCCGTTCATCCGGAATGCTCACCGATGCTTTGCAGGATCCCGAGGGAAGCCAGCGTGCTCACGAGAGAGCTGCCGCCGTAACTGATCATGGGCAGGGGGATGCCCTTAGTGGGCAACAGGCCCAGCACGACGCCGATGTTGATGAAGGCCTGCGAGACGATCATCGCGGTGACGCCGAGCGCCAGGTACCGGCCGAAGTCGTCCGGCGCCAGGAAATAGAGCCGGAGGCCGCGCCAGAGGAGAACGAGGAACGCCGCGACGACGGCGAGCGAGCCGGCGAGGCCGAGTTCCTCGCTGACAACCGCGTAGATGAAATCGGTATGCGCCTCGGGCAGGTAGAGCAGCTTCTGCCTGCTCTGCATGAGACCGAGGCCGAACGGGCCGCCGGATCCGACCGCGATCAGGGACTGGCGGAGGTGGTAATCGGGATCCCCGCTGGAGGCGGAACGCTTGATGTACGCCATCAGCCTGCCGTCGCGGTCGAAGCGCTGGAGGATTTTGTACTCGGGGTCGAACAGCCCGAAGATGCGCACGATCCGGTAGGGCTTCGCGATGATGGCGGCCGTCACGCTAAGCACCACGATCAGCGCGGCCGCCCAGATGAACCGCCGCTCGAGGCCCGCGACGAAGAAGATGACCGCCGCCGTGACCACGAGCACCAGCGCGGTGCCGAGATCCGACGCCATCACCGCTCCGACAAGAAGCCCGACGAGCATTCCGGCGGGGATGAGCGTGTACCGGTTATTGATGGCCGGCGCGCGGCGCGTGACGAAGTAGGCCAGGAAGAGGATCAGCACTGGCTTGGCGAACTCCGAGGGCTGGATGCTGACCGAGCCGATAAAGATACGGCGCTGGGCGTAGGGGTCGGCAAGGTAGGCGGCCAGGACCAGCAGCAGCACGAAGCTCATCAGACCGAAGACCCAGGCCGGGCTGTTGAGGAAGCGGTAGTCTCTGCGCTTGAGGAACATCATCGCGGGCACGCCAGCGAGCGCCCAGATCAACTGGCGGAAGAAGTAGTGAGTGCTCGAGCCGAAGCGCTGATAGGCGGCGACGGAGGAGGCGCTCAGCAGCATGAGTAGGCCGAAGGCAACCAGGAAAGCGACGGCGCCGAAGAGAATCCAATCGGTTTTCACTCGCTGGGCCATGGCTTGTCCTTTCCGCTAAGGGGGACAGCCAGCGCTGTCCGCGCGCAAACGACGCTTGGGACAGCGTAGGCGGTCCCCATATCCGTGCCGGCCATCAATCCCCCTCCAGGCGAGCCACGAGTTCCTTGAACACGCGGCCGCGATGCTCGAAGTTCTCGAACTGGTCAAAGCTGGCGCAGGCGGGCGCCAGCAGCACCGTGTCGCCGGCGGCGGCCCGGCGGTAAGCGGCCTCGACCGCACGGTCGATGCTGCCGCACTCCACCAGTGGGACGGATTCGCCGATGGCGGCGGCGATTTTGGGCGCGGCCGCG